>NZ_JBHVTL010000012.1:0-205320 GCF_042884635.1 Kitasatospora sp. NPDC058115 | reverse complement strand
GGGAACCGCCGGGACGCCGACCGCCCGGGGGCGTCCACCCCCGCTACGCCCGGTGCGGGTGCCACTCCGCCAGCAGGATGGTGGCGTCGTCGCGCAACTCGTGGTCCTGGTGGGTGACCAGGGCGTGGATCAGCTGGCGCAGCGCCTCGGGGGCCGGCTCGCCGCCGGCCATGTGCTGGACGTCGGCGAGGGGCGTGGGCCGTTCGGCCCTGCCCCGCCGCCCTGCTGCCCGCCGCCTCGGCCGTGCGGCGCGGCGCCCCCGGCCCGGAACCGCCGGGACGCCGACCGCCCGGGGGCGTCCACCCCCGCTACGCCCGGTGCGGGTGCCACTCCGCCAGCAGGATGGTGGCGTCGTCGCGCAGCTCGTGGTCCTGGTGGGTGACCAGGGCGTGGATCAGCTGGCGCAGCGCCTCGGGGGCCGGCTCGCCGCCTGCCATGTGCTGGACGAGGGTGTCGGCCAGACGGCGCTCCCCGAAGAGCTCGCCGGAGGCCGAGCGGGCCTCGGTGACCCCGTCGGTGTGGACCAGCATCCGGTCGCCGGGCTGCAGCCGGGCGTGGTGCACGGGTTGCGGCCCGCTCTCGTGGAAGCCCAGCCCGAGCGGCAGCTCGGCGGCCCGGACCAGGGCGTCCGGGACGATCCGGCGGTCCCGGACGAGCAGCGGCGCGGGGTGGCCGCAGTTGACCCAGGTCAGCTCGCCGGTGGCGGTGTCGAGGTCGGCGACCACCGCCGTGAGCAGCCGGTCCGGGATCCACCGGGCCAGCGTGCGGTCGATCGCGTGGACGATGTCGGCCAGGCCGCCGCCGGCCCGCCGGGTGGAGCGGCAGGCGGCCAGGGCGACCGAACTGGCCCCGCCGGACGCCAGGTCGTGGCCCATCGCGTCGAACACCGACACGTGCAGGTGCCCGCGCGCCACCGCGTGGTCGAAGGCGTCGCCGCCCACGTCGTAGGCCGGCTCCAGGACGGCGCTGGAGGTGACGTCCCGGGTGCCGATGGTGCGCGGCGGCAGGAAGGCCCAGAGCAGTTCGGCCTGCAGGCTCATCCGGTGCCGGCGCCCGACCTCGACGATGATGTCGCTGTACGCGCTCTTCGACACCGCCAGCAGGGCGACCAGGGAGGCCAGCGCCTCGAAGCCCGCGGTCGTGTCCGCGTTCCGGGCGCCGCCTTCGATCCGCAGGACGCCGATCCGCTCGACCCCGTCGACCAGCGGGTACCAGCCGACCGCGGGCGAGCCGGTGGAGAACTGGCTGCGCTGGAGGCGGTAGGCGCGGCCGCCGAGCGTCCCCTCGACGTCGACCTCGTCCTCGGGCTCGCCGTCCCCCGAGCCGGGCAGCAGCGGGACGAGGTGCCGCTGCTGGACGTCGGCCAGGAAGATCCGGGCCCCGTCCGCGCCCAGCCCGCGGACCGCCTCCCGCACCAGCCCGGGCAGCTCCGCCGGCCCGTGCGCCCGCGAGCGGGCCAGCAGCCGGGCCAGTACACCGCCCAGCACCGCATCGTCGTGGCCCACCGCCGTCCACCTCCCGTCGGCTCGGCGCCTACCCACCATCGGCCCGATCCTGCGCTCCCGCCACCAGGAGGGGCGCACGAGGGGCCGCGGGCGGCCCGCCGACGGCGGAACCCCGGTCAGCGGGCCTTCGCGGTGGCGGCGACGGCGGGAAGGACGGCGAGGGCCAGCAGGCCGCAGGCCAGCGAGAGGAGCGCGTAGCTTCCGGCGGAGACCACGACGCCGGAGGCCAGGCCGCCGGTCGCGCCCGCGACGGCGATGGCGACGTCCACCGTGCCCTGGGTCCTGGCGCGGGTGGCGAGGGGCGCGGCCTCGGTGATCATCGCGGTGCCGGAGACGAGGCCGAGGTTCCAGCCGAGGCCGAGCAGGGCGAGCGCGAGGGCGAGGAGGACGACGGATCCGGCCGGGGCCGCGGCGGCGAGGAGTCCGGCGGCGAGGAGGGTGAGGCCGGAGCCGGTGGCGACGGCGGTCGGGCCGTGCCGGTCGACCAGCCGGCCGGTCAGCGGGGAGGGCAGGTACATGGCGCCGACGTGGATGGCGATGACGAGCCCGGAGGCGGCCGTCCCGTGGCCGTGGTCGTGCATGTGAACGGGCGTCATCGTCATGATCGCGACCATGACGAGCTGGGTGAGGACCATCGTCAGCGCGCCCAGCACCAGCGTCGGCCGGCGCACCTCGTCCTGGTCGGTCGCGGGGGCGGCCGCGTCCCCCGCCCGCTGCTCCTGCTCCGAACGCCGGAGCTCACGGGCGAGCAGCAGGGGGTCGGGGCGCAGCCGGACGGCGAGGACCAGAGCGGCCAGGGTGTAGGCGGCGCCGGCGAGCAGGAAGGGTCCGGCGAGGGCGGGCACGCCGAGGTGCTCGGCCAGCCTCCCGGTGGGGGCGGCGAGGTTGGGGCCGACGACACCGCCGAGGGTGGTGGCGACCAGGACGGTGGAGACGGCCCGGGCCTGGTGGCCGGGGGCGGCGAGGTCGGCACCGGCGTAGCGGGCCTGGAGGTTGGTGGCGGTTCCGGCGCCGTAGACGAACAGGGCGAGGAACAGCAGCACCGGGCTGTCGAGGGCGGCGGCGGCGATGACGCCCCCGCTGCCGACGGCGCCGGTGAGGTAGCCCGCGGCCAGGCCCGGCCGGCGGCCCCTGGCCTGGGAGATCCGGCCGACCGCGACGGCGGCGAGGGCCGAGCCGGCGGTGAACAGCGCGCTGGGCAGTCCGGCGAGGTCGGTGGAGCCCAGCATGTCCTGGGCGAGCAGGGCGCCGACGGTGATGCCGGCGGCCAGGCCGGCGCCGCTGAGGACCTGGCTGGTGACCAGCACGGTGAGGGTGCGGCGCTGCGCCTCGGAGCGGGTGGGTATGCCGGGCGCGGCGGCCGGGCCGGTGCTGGTCACGGGGTGGTTCTGCCTTCGGGTGCGACGGGTGGGGGTGCCCGGCGCGACGGGTCGTCGCCGGGCAGCCCCCACCGTAGGCCGCGCCCCGAGGGCGGCGGTAGAGGATCATGGTCAGGGGGACCGTGATCGACGGAGCCGTCAGCAGCGGCTGCGGCCCCGGGGCGGGGTCAGCCGAGCGGCAGCTCCAGGGCGGCCTCCTGCCCGGTCTGCGAGCCGACCGTGGTGGTCGTGACGACGGCGAGGTCCATGTTCGCGTACGAGTACAGCGGGTCGCGGCCGTTGACGACCAGCGCCAGCCGGTGGCCGGCCGGAAGGTCGTAGGAGGCGGCCTGGAGCTGCCAGCTGACGCCGGCGTTGACGTTCGGGGTCAGGTCGGTGGCGGTGTACGGCTCGTGGGTGATGATCCGCGCGGTGCCGTCCGGCGCGACGTCGAACAGGTACGCGACCAGGGTGGCGGCGGTGACGGTGCTGCGCACGGTGAGCCGGACGGTGGCGGCGCCCCGGATCCGGCGGGCGACGCCGCCCGAGCCGGAGAGCGGGTCGGTCGCCCAGACCAGCAGCCGTGAGCGGTCGAACGTCGCGAGGTCGTAGGGCTTGGGGTTGCCGAACCACTCCTTCTGCCCGGTCTTCATGATCGCGTCCACGGCGACGGCGTCCGTCAGGGTGCCCGCCTCGAAGTCCCGCGACCAGCCGGCGGCCGGCTTGTCGGAGAGCCGGCCGTCCCCGGAGCCGTCGGCGCCCGTGAGGTACCAGGCCTCGGCGGCGGTGGTGAACTCGTTCCAGCTCGCGAGCGGCTCCCGGCGCGCCGGGACGGTGATCAGCCTGCTGCCGCCCGGGATGGGAAGGGTCTCGTAGGTGAACATGGACTGGGCGTTCACCTCCGGCCAGTCCGGCACGCCGTTGTCGGCGTCGAGCAGGTAGTGGTCCAGCCACTCGTAGGCCTCCCGCATCGGAACGGCGATGCCCGGGAACGGCAGGCCGCTCAGCAGACCGGTCAGGCCGGGGCCCTCGGGGGCGCCGTGGTCGCCGATCCAGAGGTTGAGCCGCTTCGGCACGGTCAGCTGCTGGAAGGTGTCGATCACCGAGGCGACCGGGAACAGGGTCTCGTGCCAGGTGTTGGAGATGAAGGTGGGGATGCCGCGGGCGTTGGTGCGGTCCACGTACGTCTGCGGGGAGCGCCTGGTGCCCCAGTCGACCACGGTCTCCATGTCCCGGCCGGCCAGGAAGTTCCTGAGGATCTCCTGGGTCGCCTCGTCGAACTTCTCCTCCATCGGGCCGCCGGTGAAGTCGATCAGCAGCCGGACGGCCTCCAGGTGCCGGGTGCCGTTGTCGTAGAGGCTGGTGGCGAGATTGCCCCAGGTGCTCCCCGCGACGACGACGCGGACCCGCTCCGCGGGGTCGTGCGCGGCCACCAGCTGGCTGATCCCCGAGCCGTAGGACAGGCCGAGGAAGCCGACCCGGGTCGGGGCGAAGTACTCCTCGGCGTAGTCGATCACGACCGAGCCGTCGGTCCGGTCGTTCTCGCCGGCGACGTCGACGAAGCCCTCGGACGTGGACAGCCAGCCGGGGATGCCGATGCCGCGCGGGGTGTAGGCCAGCACGTGGTAGCCGCGCCGGGCGAGGGTGAGGTAGGCGTAGAGGAAGGGCAGCCATCCGTACGGGTTCCAGCCGGCGGGCACGATCACCACGGGGTGCGGGTTGCCGTCGTTCAGCTTGATGGTGAGCGCGGACAGCCGGAGGTCGCCGTCGCCCCCGGGCACGGTGATGCCGGTGACGTCGACCGTGCCGGCCTGCCGGACGTCGGCGGCCAACTCCGCCAGCTCTGCGGGGAGTTCGACGCCCGGCTCGCCCCGGAGCGCCGCCAGCAGCGCCCGGGCCAGGTCGACGACGGACTCGCTGGGGGTGAGGCCCGGGCCCCAGATGCCGTTCGTCGCGATGTCGATGAGCGTCGCGTCGGTGATCGACGCGATCGGGTCCCCACTGGCAGTGGTCATACGGGCCGTCCTCTCGGTACCGGTGGCAGCGGGCACCCTGCACGGGTGCCACCCGGAATCCTGATCAACCGCGCTCGAACAAAACGGACTTGACGCCGAGGTTCACTCGAAGGGATGCCGTCGCACGCACCGAGTTGACGCCACGCCCCACCGGGCCGAAGGGGCGCCCCGGCCCGGGACCTTCGGCGGCCGGATGGGGCTGCTCGGACCCTGGGGCCGGGCACCCGCCGGGCGGGACGCTGGTCACCGGAGGGGCCGCGCACACCGGGTGCCGCGGACCCCCGGGACCGGGGAGGTCGTACGCATGGCGCACAACGTGACGGTGGGGATCGACGGTTCGGTGCCGAGCGCGGCGGCCGCCGAGTGGGCCGCCCGCGAGGCGGACCGGCGCGGGCTCGCGCTGCGGATGATCCACGTGGCGGGAACCGAGGCCGACGCGCTGGAGCGCGACCTCGGCGGCGGGACGGCGCTGCCCACCCCGGTCGCCGACCTCTGCGACGGGATCGCCGCCGCGCTGCCCGGGCTCGACGTCACCTGCGAGGTCCAGCCCGGGCACCCGGCGTACACCCTCGCCGCCGCGAGCGGGCGCGCCGAGCTGCTGGTCCTGGGCTCGCGCGGCCTCGGCGGGTTCACCGGGCTGCTGATCGGCTCGGTCGGCCTGCGGACCGCCGCCCGCTCGCAGTGCCCGGTCGTCCTGGTCCGGGCCCTGACGGACCGGCAGGACGGCGACGCCGCGGGCGACGTCGTGGTGGGGCTGGAGAGCGACCGGCCCGGTGACGCCGTGCTGGAGTTCGCCTTCCGGTACGCCGCCGACCACGGCACCGGCCTGCGCGCGGTGGAGAGCCGGACCACCTCCCACGACGTCTACGCCACCCGGGCGCCCGTCGAGCAGGCCGAGATCCGCGCGGCGATGGCCGCCGCCGAGCAGCTGCGGCTGGAGGACGCGCTGGCGCCCTGGCGGGAGAAGTTCCCGCAGGTCCGGGTGGAGGCCGAGGTGTGCCCCTGGAGCCCGGGCCGGGCGCTGGTGGAGGCCTCGCACGGCGCCTGCCTGGTGGTGCTCGGCCGGCGCACCCCCGCGCACCCGCTGACCGGGCCCCACCTCGGGCCGGTGGCCCAGTCGGTGCTGCACCACGCGCACGCCCCGGTCGCGGTCGTCCCGCACCCCTGAACCGGACCACCGATTCCGGACCACTGAACCCGGACCCCTGATCCCCGACCGCTGGTCCCCGACCGCGGCGGGACCGATCGCCCACCGCGGCAGGGACCTTCGGACCACGGGGAGGTCCCGTTGGGCGGATGCCCGCCCGGCCCCCGAGCAAGGAACCTGGAACCGAAGGCGCCCGCGGCGCCCGATGTCGGACGATGACCCGAAAGGCAGTCCCGCACATGTCGACCCGCCCGAAGCACGACGCGAAGCCGTCGCCCACGAGCGTCCTCGCCGCCCCGCACGACGCCGTCGACCGTCTGGTCACCGGCGCCCTCACCGCCCTGGAGGAGTACGGCTCCTTCACCCAGGAGCAGGTCGACCACATCGTCAAGAAGGCCTCCCTGGCCGCCCTGGCCCGGCACACCGGCCTGGCGGCGCTGGCGGTGGAGGAGACCGGACGGGGCCTGTTCGAGGACAAGGCCGTCAAGAACGTCTTCGCCTGCGAGAACGTCACCCATGTGATGGCCCGCACGAAGACCGTCGGGGTGGTCCGCCGGGACGAGATCGACGGCATCGTCGAGATCGCCGAACCGGTCGGCGTGGTCGCCGGCATCACCCCGGTCACCAACCCCACCTCCACCACGATCTTCAAGGCGCTGCTCGCCCTGAAGACCCGCAACCCGATCGTCTTCGCCTTCCACCCGGCGGCGCAGCGCTGCTCGGCCGAGGCGGCCCGGGTCGTGCGCGACGCGGCGGTGGCGGCCGGGGCGCCGGCGCACTGCGTCCAGTGGATCGAGGAGCCGTCGATGGCGGCCACCGACGCGCTGATGCGCCACCCGGGCGTGGCGACGATCCTCGCCACCGGCGGCAACGCGATGGTGCGGGCGGCGTACAGCTGCGGCAAGCCCGCACTGGGCGTCGGCGCGGGCAACGTGCCGGCGTACGTCGAGCGCAGCGCCGACCTGCGGCGCGCGGTGAACGACATCGTGCTGTCGAAGACCTTCGACAACGGCATGATCTGCGCCTCCGAGCAGGCGGTGATCCTGGACGCGGAGATCCGCGAGGCCGCGCTCGCGGAGTTCCGCAAGCTGAAGGCGCACCACGCGAGCCCCGAGGAGAAGGCGCTGCTGGAGCGGCACCTGTTCGGGGTCGGCGACGGGGTGTCGTGCGCGGGCGCGAAGCTGAACGCGGAGGTGGTGGGCCGCACGGCCGCCGAGGTGGCGGCGGCGGCCGGCTTCGTGGTGCCGGCCGACACCACGGTGATCCTGGCGGACTGCGAGCGGGTCGGGCCCACCGAGCCGCTCACCCGGGAGAAGCTCTGCCCGGTGCTGGCCGTGCTGACCGCGGGCTCCCGCCGGGAGGGCGTCGAACTGGCCGCCGCCATGGTGGAGTTCGACGGCCCCGGGCACTCGGCGGCGGTGCACACCGAGGACGCGGCGTTCACCGAGGAGTTCGGGCACGCCGTGAAGGCCTGCCGGATCATCTGGAACGCGCCCAGCTCGCAGGGCGGCATCGGTGACGTCTACAACGCGTTCACGCCCTCGCTGACCCTGGGCTGCGGCAGCTACGGGCACAACACCGTGGCGGGCAACGTCTCGGCCCTGAACCTGGTGAACATCAAGCGGATCGGGCGGCGCAACACCAACATGCAGTGGTTCAAGGTCCCGCCGAAGATCTTCTTCGAGCGCAACTCCGTCAAGTACCTGGCGAGCATGCCGAACGCGCGCCGCGTCGTGGTGGTCACCGACCACACCATGGTGGCGATCGGTCACCTGGAGCGGATCCGGGGCGTGCTGGACCGGCGCCGGGAGCCGGTCGAGGTGCGGGTCGTCGACTACGTGGAGCCCAACCCGAGCATCGACACGGTGCGCCGGGGCGCGGAGCTGATGCGGGAGTTCGAGCCGGACACCATCATCGCGCTGGGCGGCGGTTCGCCGATGGACGCGGCCAAGGTGATGTGGCTGATGTACGAGCACCCGGAGGTGGAGTTCGCGGACCTCAAGGAGAAGTTCTTCGACATCCGCAAGCGCGCCTTCACCTTCCCCGACCTCGGGGAGAAGGCCAAGCTGGTGTGCGTCCCGACCACCTCGGGCACCGGCAGCGAGGTCACCCCGTTCGCGGTGATCACCGACACCGTCACCGGCCAGAAGTACCCGCTCGCCGACTACGCGCTCACCCCGACCGTGGCGATCGTCGACCCGGCCCTCACCACCCGGCTGCCGGCCGACGTCACCGCCGACACCGGGTTCGACGCCCTCACCCACTGCATCGAGACCTACGTCTCGGTCTACGCCAACGACTTCACCGACGGCCTGGCGCTGCAGGGCGTCCGGCTGATCTTCGAGAACCTGGAGCGGGCGGTGACCGCCGGGGCGGACGACCCGGAGGCCCGCGAGCGGATGCACAACGCCGGGACGATCGCCGGCATGGCCTTCGGCTCGGCCTTCCTGGGCGCCGTGCACGCCATGGCGCACACCCTGGGCGCCACCTTCCACGTCGCCCACGGGCGGACCAACGCCCTGCTGCTGCCGCACGTGATCCGCTGGAACGGCTCGGCCCCGGCGAAGGTCACCGGCTGGCCGAAGTACCGCAGCTACGTGGCCCCGGAGCGCTACCAGGCGATCGCCCGGATGCTCGGCCTGCCGGCCGCGACCCCGGAGCAGGGCGTGGAATCGCTCGCGGCGGCGGTCGAGGACCTGCGGGACCGGGTCGGCATCCCGCGCTCCTTCAAGGAGGCGGGCGTCGACGAGGAGGCGTTCCTGGCGGCCCTGCCGCAGCAGGCGATGAACGCCTACGAGGACCAGTGCGCGCCCGCCAACCCCCGGATGCCGCTGCTCGCCGACATGCAGCGGCTGATGCGCCGGGCCTACTACGGCGACCAGGCCTGAGGGTCTGGGAAGGGAGAGACCGAGATGACCACCTCGCAGCAGACCCGGACCACCGCGGTGGCGGCCGGAGCCTGGGACGGCTTCGCCCCCGGCCGCTGGCAGGACGCCGTCGACGTGCGCGACTTCGTCCAGCGCAACTACACCCCGTACGAGGGCGACGCGGCCTTCCTGGCCGGCCCGACCGAGCGGACCCTCGCGGTCTGGCGGCGGATCACCGAGCGCTTCCCCGAGGAGCGCGCCAAGGGCGTGTACGACGTCGCGTACGACATCCCCTCGACCATCACCGCGCACGCCCCGGGCTGGATCGACCGGGAGCGGGAGCTGATCGTCGGGCTGCAGACGGACGCCCCGCTCAAGCGCGCGATCATGCCCAACGGCGGCTGGCGGATGGTCGCGGGTGCGCTGCGGACCTACGGCTACCCGGTCGACCCGGGGCTGGAGAAGGTCTTCACCGAGTACCGCAAGACCCACAACGCCGGGGTGTTCGACGCCTACACCCCCGAGATCCGGGCCGCCCGCAAGGCCGGCGTGATCACCGGCCTGCCGGACGCCTACGGTCGCGGCCGGATCATCGGCGACTACCGCCGGGTCGCGCTCTACGGCGTGGACCGGCTGGTCGGGGCGAAGCTCGCCGAGAAGGCGGAGCTGGACGCCGCCCCCACCGACCCGGCGCGGCTGGAGGAGACGATCCGCGGGCGCGAGGAACTCGCCGAGCAGATCCGGGCGCTGGGCGAGCTCAAGGAGATGGCCTCGGCCTACGGCTACGACCTCTCCGGTCCGGCCACGACCGGCCGGGAGGCCGTCCAGTGGCTGTACTTCGCCTACCTGGCGGCGGTGAAGGAGCAGAACGGCGCGGCCATGTCGCTCGGCCGCACCTCGACCTTCCTCGACGTCTACCTGCAGCGCGACCTCGCCGCCGGGCGGCTGACCGAGGAGCAGGCCCAGGAGCTGGTCGACGACTTCGTCATCAAGCTGCGGATCGTCCGCTTCCTGCGCACCCCCGAGTACGACGAGCTGTTCTCCGGCGACCCGACCTGGGTCACCGAGTCGATCGGCGGCATGGGCGCGGACGGCCGCACCCTGGTGACCCGGACCTCCTTCCGCTACCTGCAGACCCTGTACAACCTCGGCCCGGCGCCGGAGCCGAACCTGACCGTCTTCTGGTCGCCCCGGCTGCCGAGGGGCTTCAAGGAGTTCTGCGCCAAGGTGTCGATCGACACCTCCTCGGTGCAGTACGAGTCGGACGAGCTGATGCGCCCGCGCTTCGGCGACGACACCGCGATCGCCTGCTGCGTCTCGGCGATGGCGGTCGGCAAGCAGATGCAGTTCTTCGGCGCGCGGGTCAACCTCGCCAAGACGCTGCTCTACGCGGTCAACGGCGGCCGGGACGAGAAGTCCGGCGAGCAGGTCGGCCCGGCCACCGGCGCGATCACCTCGGAGGTGCTGGACCCCGACGAGGTGTGGGCGCGCCTCGACGAGCAGCTGGAGTGGCTGGCCGGGACGTACGTGCACGCGCTCAACGTCATCCACTACATGCACGACAAGTACGCCTACGAGCGCCTGGAGATGGCGCTGCACGACCGGGACGTGCGGCGCACCATGGCCTGCGGCATCGCCGGCCTCGCGGTGGCGGCGGACTCGCTGTCCGCGATCACGTACGCCGAGGTCACCCCGGTGCGGGACGCGACCGGGCTGGTCACCGACTACCTGATCGAGGGCGAGTACCCGGCGTACGGCAACAACGACGACCGCGCGGACGCGATCGCGGTGCGGCTGGTCGAGGAGTTCATGCGCAAGGTGCGCAAGCACCCCACCTACCGGGGCGCCGAGCACACCCAGTCGGTGCTCACCATCACCTCCAACGTGGTGTACGGCAAGAAGACCGGCAACACCCCGGACGGCCGCCGGGCCGGGGAGCCGTTCTCCCCCGGCGCCAACCCGATGAACGGCCGCGACCGCCACGGGTACGTCGCCAGCGCCCTGTCCGTCGCCAAGCTCCCGTACGCGCAGGCCGAGGACGGCATCTCGCTCACCCACACCGTCGCCCCGGACGCGCTCGGCCGCACCCCGCAGGAGCGGATCACCAACCTGGCCGGCGTGCTGGACGGCTACACGGCCGTCGGCGGCTTCCACATGAACGTCAACGTCCTGAACCGGGACACCCTGCTGGACGCCATGGACCACCCCGAGAAGTACCCGCAGCTGACCATCCGGGTCAGCGGCTACGCGGTCAACTTCGTCCGGCTCACCCGTGAGCAGCAGCTCGACGTGGTCAACCGCACCTTCCACGACGCGCTGTAGGACGTGTCCGCGCGCCGCCGGCACCCCGCGCGTCCGGGGTGCCGGCGGCGCACCACCCCCCGAGGGAGATCCCCATGACCGACGACGTCCCCACCGCGCCGGTGACCGGCATGCTGCACTCCTGGGACCTGTCCACCGGCGTCGACGGCCCCGGCACCCGCTTCGTCGCCTTCCTGGCCGGCTGCCCGCTGCGCTGCCAGTACTGCCACAACCCCGACACCCGCTACCTGGCCGACGGCCGCCCGGTGACCGCCGACGAGGTCGTCCGGGAGGCCGCCGGGTACACCGCCTTCATCCGCGCCTCCGGCGGCGGCGCGACCGTCAGCGGCGGCGAGCCGCTGCTCCAGCCCGCCCTCACCGGGGAACTGCTGCACCGGTTCAAGCACGAGCTCGGGCTGCACACCGCCCTGGACACCTCCGGCTACCTCGGCACCCGCGCCACCGACGCCCTGCTCGCGGACACCGATCTGGTGCTGCTGGACCTCAAGTCCTGGGACCGCGCGCTGTACCGCCGGGTGACCGGGCGCCGGCTGTCGCCCACCCTGGACTTCGCCCGCCGCCTGGCCGGTCTCGGTACGGAGGTCCACGTCCGCTTCGTGCTCGTCCCCGGCCTCACCGACCCCACCGGCAACGTCGAGGGCGTCGCCGCCTTCGCCGCCTCGCTCGGCAACGTCACCCGCATCGACGTGCTGCCCTTCCACAAGCTCGGCGCCGCCAAGTGGAGCGCCCTCGGCCTCGACTTCCCCCTCGCCGGCACCCCGGTCCCCACCGCCGAGCAGACCGCCGCCGCCCGCGCCGTGTTCACCGCCCACGGCCTGCACGCCGTCTGACGGCGCCCCGCGGGGGGCCGCCACTCTTTCGGGTGGCCCGCAGGCGGGTCCTCGCCCGGACCGGACCGGGTGGCGCGTAGAACGTCCGTGTACCGCACGCCCCCGCGCAGGACGGACCGCACCGATGACCCTGGACTCCGGCCCCTACAGGATCCGCAACGCCGGCCGGCCGGTCGGCCGCGCCAGGACGGAGACCTTCGACCTGGCGCCCAAGGCGGTGTTCGCCGCGACCGACGACGAGAACGCGGTGTGGATCGTCGAGGCGCTGCCCGGCGGGCGCCACAAGGTGTACGCCAAGCGCGCCCCCACCGGCATCGGGAACGACGCGCCGGCGGGGCCGCCGGTCGCCCTGCTCGTCGGGCAGGAGCACGCCGAGGAGTGGGAGCTGACCGCGGTCGACGGGACCGAGGACGGCTACGAGGTCCGCTCGCGGCAGGGCGTGGTGTGGCTCGCCCCGGCGGAGGGCGCGCACGGCCCGGTCGAGGTGCTGCCCGCGCTCGACGACCTGGGCCGGTCCACCTTCGAGTTCGAGCGGGTCCACGTGTAGGGGCCCGGCCCGGGCGTCGCCCCCCCCCGGCCGCTCAGTGCGGGACCACCCAGTCCGGCCGCCAGGTGCCGGGGGCGTCATGGGCGGGTGAGGCCGTGGCGAGGTGGGCGCGCAGGGCGGGCAGGGCCGGGTGGGGGTTGTCGCGGTGCCAGAGGAGCGCGTGCGGGTAGACCGGCACCGGGTCGGTCACCGGGATCAGGCGCAGGCCGTGGCCGGCGGGCCAGACCAGGCGGGTCAGGCCGCCCATGAAGGTGGCCAGGGCCGGGGTGTCGGCGACGGTGTCGAGGAGGGCGTCGGAGCCGAAGTTCGGGCCGGTCGCCTCGATGGTGAGGCCGAACGCGGCGACCAGGTCGTCGTAGTAGGCGGCCCACTCGGAGCCGGGGAGCAGGCCGGGCATCCAGATCCGGTGCCCGGCGAGCTCGGCGAGGGTCACCGACCGGGCGTCGGCCAGCGCGTGGCCCGGGCCGGTGAGCAGCTGGAGGGGCTCGTCGGCGACCCGGACGGACGCGACGGAGTCCGGCAGGCGTCCGCCGGGCATGGCGACGGCCCGGAAGGACGCGTCGATCGCGCCCGACTCGATGGCGACGACGGCGGCCCCGATCTCCAGCAGCGTCAGCACGTCCAGCTCGATCTCCGGGTGGGTCCGGTGGAAGCCGCGCATCAGGCCCGAGCCCGCGCCGCGTGAACTGATCACATCGACGCGCAGCGGACGGCGCCCGGCGTGCACGGAGGCGACCGCGCGCTCGGCGACGCGCAGCAGTTCGCGCGCGTGCGGCAGGAACGCCTGCCCGTCGATGGTGGGTTCGGCGCCGCGCGGGGTGCGGTTGAACAGCCGTACCCCGAGATCGCGCTCCAGGGCGGCGATGCGCTTGGAAACGGCCTGCTGGGTGATCGACAGGTCGGCGGCGGCCTTCTGGAACTGGCCCGCCCCGGCGACGGCGGCGAAGGTGCGTACGGCTTCGAGGTCCATGGCGCACCACCCTAGTGAACAACCTGTGGTTGTTCAGATCGGGTGGACCGGTTGTTTGACCTGCTGCTTCACGGCCCGCTTGGCTCTGCCCCGGCAACAGTCGTTTGTGCAGGGAGGGTGCGGCATGACGGGCGGAGGAGCACTGGGGCGGCGGTTCGCCTGGCTCTGGGCGGCGTACGCGGCGAGCGCCTACGGGTCCGGCCTCGGGTTCGGGGCGCTGCCGCTGATCGCCGTGCTGGTGGTGCACGCGGGGCCCGCCGAGGTGTCCGCGCTGTCCGCGGCCGGCCCGGCGGTCGGTGCGCTGATCGCGCTGCCGCTCGCGCCGTGGGTGGAGTTCCGGCGCAAGCGGCGGGTGATGATCGCGACGGACCTGGTGAGGTGCGCCGCCATGGCGTCGATCCCGGTCGCCCACGCGTTCGGCCGGCTGGGCTTCGTCCAGCTGCTGGTGGTCTCCGCAGTGGTCGCGGCCGCCAAGATCGCTTTCAATGCGGCCAGTGGCGCCTTCCTCAAGGCCCTGGTCCGGCCGGAGGACCTGCTGGTGGCCAACGCGCGGTTCGAGTCCACCAACTGGAGCGCCCTCGCGATCGGGCCGCCGCTGGGCGGGGCGGCGATCGGCCTGTTCGGGCCGGTCGCCACGGTGCTGGCGGACGCGGCCGGCTATCTGCTGTCCGCGCTGGGCATCGCCGCGATCGGCGGCCGGGAGGACGCTCCGCGGCCGGCCGGCGGCGGACGGATCCGGGCGGGCGCGGTGCTCGACGGCTGGCGGCACCTCCTGGGGGATCCCGCGCTGCGGGCGCTCTACCTCGACAACCTGCTCGTCTCCGGTCTGATCATGGCCACCCAGCCGCTGCTGACGGTCCTGCTGCTCGGCCGGCTCGGATTCACCCCCTGGCAGTACGGGCTGGCCTTCGCCGCTCCCTGTCTCGGCGGGCTGATCGGCTCCCGGCTGGCCCCCCGGGTGGTCGCCCGCCACGGCCGGCACCGGGTGCTCCGGGTGGTCGGCACGCTGCGCGCGGTCTGGCTGATCGGCCTGGCCTTCGTGCGCCCCGGCACGGCCGGCCTGGTCACCGTGATCGCCGTCGAGCTGGCGATCATCGTCAACATGAGCCTGTACAACCCGGTGCTCGCCGCCCACCGGCTCGAACGCACGCCCCGGCGGCTCGTGGCCCGCACCCTGGCGGCCTGGTCGATCGGCCAGCAGGCGGCCGTCGCCGTCCTCACCGCGCTCGGCGGGCTGCTGGCCGGCGCCATCGGTCCCCGCGCCGCCATCGCGGTCGCGGGTGCGCTGGTCCTGGCCGGCCCGCTGCTGCGCCCGCGCCGCGGGGAGCGGGCGCCGCGGGGCGGGGAGCGGGCGCCGCGGGGCGGGGCGGAGCCGTCCCCCGGGCGTTCGTGACCGGGCCGCGCCGACCGCTCCGCCCGGCCACCACGGGGTGCGGCGGCCGGGCGGCGCGGGTCACGCCTCGCGGCGGCGGCGGAAGATCCGGCGGACGGCGAACACGATCGCCACGACGAGCCCGATGAAGAACAGCACGATGAGCAGGACGACGACCAGGGCGGCGATGCCGAGCTTCTTGAAGAAGCCGCCCTTCTTCTTCTCACCGGACGCCGGGGCCGCCGCGAGCGGTGCGGTGTCGGCGGCGGGCCGCACGGCGTCCACGGGCCCGGCGGCCGGGGCGACCGGGGCGACCGGGACCGGCTGCGCCGCCGGCGCCGCCACGGCGGCCCGGGGGGCGGCGGGCACGGCCTGGGCGATGCCGGGCGCACCCAGCACCAGCCCGGCCAGTACGAGGGCGGGGGCGATCTTCGCGATCACGCGCGAGCTCACTGCGACTCCTGTCGTCTCTGCGGTACGGTCGGCGGCCGGGACCCGGGGCCACCGGATCCACCGGCGGGACGACTGTTGAGCGAGCACCCGGGGGCGGCTCGGTCGGGCCCGTACCGCCGGCCGCCACCAGCTGAAATCTACAGGACTGTAGAGGTTGAGGGAACCGACCCTCCCTCAGGAGCACGCCGCGGGAAGCGTCACATGGTGTTGACGATCAGTCCGATGTGGGTGAAGTAGTTGAGGCCGCCGAAGACGAGGAAGGCGAGCCCGGCGAGGCCCCAGGCGACCCCGACCACCGGGACCGGCCACGCGGCCGGACGGCGCAGCGCCAACGGGAACAGCAGCGCGCCGATGCCGACCAGCACGTAGAGCCCCGACATGAAGCTCGCCTCCAGCCACGGCCAGTCCGAGAACTCACCCGAGATGGGTTCCTCCGGAGGAGCCGCGAAGAGCGTGTACTTCCAGCCCGCGGCGGCGATGCCGAAGCAGGCGAGGCCCATGCCGAAGACGTACAGCGACACGGGCCCGGCGATCCGGGCGGTGCGGGCCACCCGCTCCTCGCCGAGCAGTTCGGCGCCGCGCTTCCAGAGGTAGAAGGAGGCGGAGAGCAGGAAGACGCCGAAGGCGAGGGCGGGTTCGCCGAAGATGATGTTGTCGAAGGGGAAGCCCTGCCCGGCGAGCGGCCAGGTCAGGGTCATGTGCAGCCCGGTGACGACGAGGGTGAAACCGAGTGCCCCGAAGGCCAGCGCCCAGCCGTCGAGGGTGGCGATCGGCCCGGGTGCCAGGAACCTGCGGCCGAGCGCGACCACGAGGAGCAGGCCGGCACCGGCGGCCACGGACATGATCGTGTTGTAGGTCGGCATCCTGGCCCAGTCGATCTTCAGACCGTCCGCGAGGAGCCACAGAGCGTGCTGTTCCATGTGCGGATGGTAGGAAGCGGCGTGCGCGCCACGGCCGCGCCGCCGCCGTCCGGGCGGCCGCGCCACCCGGACGGCCGAGGCCCGGCCCTCCCCGCCGGCACCGGCGGCGGATGAGGACGGAGCGGAGGAGCTGGCCGGGCGCCGGCTGGTCGCGGCGGTGCCCGGCCGGCTCCGGTCCTGCGGTCGTCCGGCCCTGCGGTGGTGGCGGCTACGGGACCGGGCTCAGCCGCTTCCACGGGCGGCCGCCGTCGGCCTCGGCGGTGCCGGGGGTGGCGGTGGTGTACCACTGCGCGGACCAGTAGGAGCCCTGGTGCTTCACGAACGCGGCCGTCCAGGCGGCCGGTGGTGCGGTGGCCGGTGGTGCGGTGGTCGGTACCGCGCGAGGCCCGAACGGTGCGGCGTGGCTTGCATGGCTTTCCTCTCGTTGACGGCGCGGGGCGGGCGTGGTCCGCCGGGCGGCGCGGACCCCCGTCGGGTCGGCGCCCGCCGGCCGACGGCGTGAGCGGCGGCGGGGCGGAGGACCGCACGGCCCTGCACGCGGATCGTGGACGGGGGCGGTACACAGCCGGTGGACGCCGCGTCAACCGCCGTGTACGGCTCCCGTTGCGGCGCGCGGGGCAGGGCACGAGGGGCCGGCGGAGTCACGGGGCGAGGACCGGCCCGGGGGCGCCGCGGGGACGTCGCGAGGAGCGCCGGGCCGCCGGCCGGCCCCACGCCGCGGGCCGCAGCGGCCGGGCGGTCAGCGGGAGGTGCGGCGGGACCGGCCCAGGCGGCCGGCCAGCGGGACGATCACCGCGATGGCCGGCAGGACGGCGGCGAGGCCCGCGAGCGCGGTCGTGTCGCCGCGCGCCGTGAGGAGGGCGTCCGCGAGCAGCGGCGGGCACGCCAGTGCCGTCGCCGCCAGTGCGGGCCCGCCCCGCAGGCCGTGACGCCAGGTCAGCACGGTGCCGACCGTGCCGAGCACGAGCAGCGGCCAGCAGCCGTAGTCCGTGCTGACCCAGGGCACCAGACGGGCGTCGAGGACCGCCCGGGGCACGACCACCAGGGCGATCGCGGCGCCGGCCACGCCCGCCGGGCCCGCCGTTCCGCGCCCCGGGCGCCGGTCCGGCGGGCAGGCCAGCAGCACGCCCGCCGCCAGCACCGTCGCGACCGGGGTGACCACCGGGTCGCCGAACGCCGGTCCGCTGACCACCGCGGCCGCGGCGAACGCCAGCAGCCCGGCCACCGTGCAGGGCAGCCCGACCCGCCACCGCCCGGCCAGCGCCGACGCCGCTCCCGTGCACACCAGCAGCGCGGAGACGAGCAGGGCGCCCCACGCCCCCGACAGGTCGGCGCGCAGCTGCACCCCGAACGGCGCGGGCGAGGCGGCGAAGCTCGCGTACCAGCGCAGCAGGTGCAGACCGCAGGCGGCGGCCGCGGCGGCCAGCGCGAAGGGGTGGGCCAGGCCGAGCACCCGGGCGGCCGGGGCGGCCGGTCCCGGCCCCAGCCGCACCCTCAGCGCGTGCGCCGCCAGCCCGGCGCCCTCCCGCAGCCGCGAGCTCCACGGCTCGCCCTCGGTCATCTCCCGGAAGGTCGCGGCGATCTCCCCGCCGTGGGCCTGCCGGTAGGCGGCGGGGTAGAGCCTCAGGACGCGCTCGATCACGGGGCGGAGGTGGACGGCCGCGCGGCGGACAGCCGCCGACGGGCCTCCCGGGCCGTCTCGGCCAGGCGCTCGGCCTCCGTCTCCAGCCGCGCGCGCCCCGCCGGGGAGAGCGCGAAGATCCGCCGGGCGCGGCCGTCGACGACCTCCTCGCGGTCGATCCCGATCAGGCCGTCGGCCAGCAGGCGGTCCAGTGCCCCGTACAGGGCGCCGGTGCGCAGCGCGACCCGGCCGCCGGTCATCGCCTTGATCTCCTGGGCGATGGCGTAGCCGTGCCGGGGCTCGTCCGCGAGGGCCGTCAGCACCATCACGGTCGGTTCTTGCATCGCGCGCTCGCTCACCCGACGACGATAGTCACTGCGCCGGAGTGTCTCAACGTCAGCGCCCGGGCGCACGCCGGGGCCCCGGGAGCGGCGTGCGCTCCCGGGGCCCCGGTCCGTCCGCTCA
Organism: Kitasatospora sp. NPDC058115; assembly: GCF_042884635.1. Lineage (NCBI taxonomy): Bacteria > Bacillati > Actinomycetota > Actinomycetes > Kitasatosporales > Streptomycetaceae > Kitasatospora > Kitasatospora sp. NPDC058115. Next base: position 186,928 of record NZ_JBHVTL010000012.1, on the reverse strand, counting down.
GCGGGACATCAACGGCCCTGGAGGGACTTGACGGTGTCGCCGAAGGACCAGCCCTTCGAGCCGTCCCAGTTGATCGACCAGGTCATCAGACCCTTCAGCTGGCCGCTGAAGGCGCTCCACGACTGGCTGACCAGGCTCGGCGCCATGTAGCCGCCGCCCGCGCCCGGCTGGGCCGGCAGGCCGGGGACCTGCTTGTCGTAGGGCACCTTGATGGTGGTGCCCTGGATGGTCAGGCCGTTGTTCAGGCAGGTGGTCTGCGCGGTGAAGCCCTGGACGGTGCCGGCCTGGTAGGAGTCACCGGAGCAGCCGTACATGCTGCCGTTGTAGTACTGCATGTTCAGCCACCAGAGGCGGCCGTTGTCGATGTACTTCTTGATGATCGGCAGGTAGGAGCCCCAGATCGAGCCGTAGGTGACGCTGCCGCCGGTGACGTACGCGGTCTCGGGGGCCATCGTCAGGCCGAAGCCGGCCGGCATCTGGGCGAGCACGCCGTCGATGATGCGGATCAGGTTGGCCTGCGAGGCGGACAGGGTGTTGATGCTGCCGCTGCTGGACAGGCCGGTCTCGATGTCGATGTCGATGCCGTCGAAGTTGTACTTCTTCAGGATCGGGACGACGGTCGCCACGAACTTGTCGGCGACGGTGCTGGAGCTGAGGTCGATGCCCGCGGCGGCGCCGCCGATCGACATCAGGATGGTCGCGCCGGCGGCCTTGGCCTGGCACATCTCGGCGGGGGTCGACACCTTGACGTTGGCGTCCATGCCGTCCTCCCACAGGACGGTGCCGTCCGAGAGGATCACCGGGAAGGCGGCGTTGATGACGTTGTAGCCGTGCGCGGCCATCCGCGGGTCGGTGATGGGGGTCCAGCCCATGCCCGGGTGCACGCCGTTGGAGGCGCCGTCCCAGTTCTCCCAGTAGCCCTGGAGCACCTTGCCGGTCGGCTTGGGCTTCGTCGGGCAGGTGGAGCCCGGAGGCGTGGTCGGCGGGGTGGTCGGCGGCGTGGTGGGAGGCGTCGTCGGCGGGGTGGTCGGCGGCGTCGTGGGAGGCGTCGTCGGCGGGGTGGTCGGCGGGGTGGTCGGCGGGGTGGTGGTGCCGCCGGGGCCGGCCAGCTCCACGTCGTCCGCGTAGAACGCGGGCTGGCCGTACCAGCCGTGCAGGAAGACGGTCACCGAGGTGGTGGTCGCACCGGTGGAGAAGGTGGTGCTGAGCTTGCTGTACGAGGCGGCGCTCGCCGTCCAGGTGGACGTCGAACCGGTGAGGCCGGTGCCGGTGGCGCCCAGGTAGATGTAGCTGCCCTGGACGTAGGCGCTCAGCGTGTACTGGGAGTTGGGCTGCACGCTGATGGTCTGGGTGCACTGGCCCTGGTCCTGGCCGGTCGGCGAGACCTTGAGCGCCGAGGTGCCGCCGTGCACCGGGCTGCTGACGGCCGCGCCGACGCCGCCCGCGCAGTTCCAGTCGGAAAGGCCGTTCTCGAAGCCGGGGTTGGCGACCAGGTTGGGGGTGGCGGCCCCGGCGTTGACGGTTCCGGCCACGGCGAGGCCGGCGCCGACGACGACGGCCGCGCTCAGCGCGGCGAGGGAGCGCCGGGCGACGCTGGATCCGGGCTGGGCACCGGTGGTCCGGTGGGTCTGCGCTGCGCGCTCCACGACCGCTCGCTGCGGCTGTGGGGTGCGCGACCTCCGACGGAACATGCTGTGCTCGCTTCCCGCCGGGAGTCATGGGCATGACCGTCGCTGTGGGGGCGTGACGCCCGGCTCTGGGTGGGGACATGTGGGGATGTGCCGGTCCGGATCGTAGGAGCGACGGCAAGGCCCGTCAATAGGTCTGGACCAATGCCTACTTGGGGCGCGGTAGCGGTACCACTACCCTCGGTGCGTCATCCGGGCGTTCCACCAGTTGAGGGGCGGGGTCCGCTTGATGGCCGACGGCATCGGCACCGACGGTGAAAGCTGGTCAGGACTGGACGAGACGTTCACCCGGGAGGTCGCGGCGGTCGGCGCGACGGCGGAGGGCCGGGCCCTGGCCGGCACCCAGACCCTGGGCGACCCGGCCGTCGGCAACGACCGGCCGCTCGGGCTGCCGCTGCGGCTGCGGCCGGGCCTGCGCGAGGAGTTGGAGGCGTTCACCGCCGCCTACCACCGGATGATCGAGGCGGTCGTGGCCGGCTGGGAGCACGACCCGCGACTGCGCCGGGTGCTCACCCTCCCGGAGTCGCTGCGCGCCCAGGCGGCGGCCGCCCGCGACACCCGGGTGCACCTGATGCGGCTCGACCTGCTGCCCCGACCCGACGGCCGGTGGGGCGTGCTGGAGACCAACGCGAACGGCCCGGGCGGACTCGCCGTGGCCGGCCGGGCCCGGGCCGCCTGGCGGCCGCTGCTCACCCGCCACGGCATCGGCCTGCCCCGCCCGCTGCCCGCCGACGACGCCGCGTGGCCCGGCCGCTGGCTGCTCGACCTCGCCGAGCGGGAGAGCGGCCGACGGCCGGACACCGTCGCGCTGCTCCACCCGCACCGGGCGGACCGCAACGCCGTCCGGTCCTACGCCGACGGCCTGGGCGCCCTCGGCGTGCGCGTCCTGCACGCCGACCCGCGCGCGCTGCGCACCGGCCCGGACGGCGGCGCCACCCTGGACGGCGAGCCCGTCCGGCACGCCTACGCCAAGATCGGTATGCGGGACCTCGGTCTGCTGGCCGGCGACCTGGGGCCGTACCTGCGGGCCGTGCGCGAGGGCGCGCTGTTCGTCCAGAACGGCCTGCGCGCCCGGGTGATCGGTGACAACAAGCTCTGCCTCGCCGTCCTCTCCGACCCCGGCTTCGCCGGCCTCTTCGACCCGGCCGACCACCGGCTCGTGCGGCCGGGCCTCCCGTGGTCGCGCAACCTGGCGCTGTGCGACGGCCCGACGGTGCGCCGGGTCTCCCGCGAGCGCGACCGGTACGTCCTCAAGAGCCCGCTCGACGCCAACGGCCGCGGCGTGGTGATCGGCCCGGAGACGGACGGCGCCGCCTGGGCCGCGGCCGTCGACCGGGCCGCCGCGGAGGGCTGGCTGGTCCAGGAGTACCTGCCCGGCCCCCGGCTGCGCGGCGGCCCCGGGGGGCCGCCCGTGCACCACGACCTCGCCCTCGGCGCCGTCGACGGCCGGCTGGTCTCCGCCTTCGTCCGCACCGGCCACGAGGCGCGGCTCAACGTCGCCCGCAGCGGCCGCCTCCACCCGCTCTACCTCTGAGGAGCCGCCGTGGACGACCTTCCGCTCCTCGACCCGGACCGCGACCTCGCGGCCGTCCCGGGTGCGGCTGCGCACCCCCTGCACGCCGAGCTGCTGGCCGCGCACGACGCGGTCCGCCGGGGGGTGGCGGAGGAGATCGCCGCACTCACCTCCCCGCCGTCCGTCCCCTTCCCGGTGCTGCCGGCGGTCAGCGTGCTGCACCCGGTGGCCGAGCCGCTGCTGCACCGGCGCGTCCTGACCGCCGTGGACGCCCTGCAGCGGATCGTGCGCGCCTACCCCGGGAGCCCGCTCCTCCAGCGCTTCCTGGACGTGCCGCCGGTCCTCCACCGCTGGATCGTGCGCCACCCGCACCCGGGCACCCTGACGGTGGACTTCTGCCGGGCGGACCTCTTCGGCGACCGGCTGGGCACCGCGCGGATCCTGGAGTTCAACGCCAGCAGCCCCGGCAGCATGATGACCGTGGGTGCCATCGCCCGCTTCTGGCGCCGGACGCCGGGGATCGGCGCGCTCCTCGACCGGTGGCGGGTCCCGGCCGGCCGGATCGAGGCGGAGGACTGGTTCGCCGCCTGGCTGGTGGAGCACGGCCGGGCCCGGGGCCTGACCGACGACCAGACCCGGCACGCCGACCTCTTCCACACCGCGGGCAGGAGCCACGACCGGCATCTGATCGCCCAGCAGTTCCGGCGCACCGGCCGGACCACGGCCATGCGATCGCCCTCCGACTACACGCCCGGACCCGGCCGGCGGCTGGGATACCTCAAGCACATCCCGGCCGACCCCGCTCCGGTCCGGGACTGGGACCGGTTCTGCGCGGCGGTGACCGACGGCGAGCTGGTCGTCCCCAACGTCCTCGCCCAGCGGTGGGTGGCGGAGAACAAGCTCTGCCTGGCGGTGCTCTCCGACCCCCGGTTCGAGCACCTCTTCCCGCCCGCCGAGCGCGCGGTCCTGCGCACGATCGTGCCGTGGAGCCGCAAGCTCGGCGACGGCGTCACCGTCGAGCGGGCGCTCGCCGAGCGGACCCGGCTGGTCCTCAAGGCCCCCTACGGCTACTTCGGCTCCGGCGTGCGCATCGGGCGCGAGCACGGCCCGCAGGACTGGGCCGGGCTCGTGCGGGACCCGCGCCACCGGGGGTGGCTCGTCCAGGAGCGCGTCGAGCCCGCCACCCTCGGCCCGCTCACCCGGGACCTGAGCGTGGCCGTCCTCGACCGCACCGTCCTCGGCTACTTCAGCCGCGCCAGCCCGGGCGGCATCGTCAACACCGCCCGGGGCGGCGCGGCGCTGACCGTCCTCGGTTCCCTCCCGCCCGACGGCGCGGCCCCCTTCTGACGGACGCCGGGCGTCGGTAGAGTGAGTACGCGAAGAACCGGCGTCCCGGCGCCCGGCCGATGGACGCCCGGTGGAGCGAACCGACACCGAACCGGAGGCACTGTGCCCAGCTCGGACGACGAACTCTGCACCACCGCACGCGAACTCCTCCGTTCCACCCGCTACCTCACCCTCGGCACCGCCTCGCCGCAGGCCGTCCCCTGGGTGGCCCCGGTGGCCCACGCCTGGGACGACGAGGACGGGTTCTACTGGCAGTCGGGGCTGGACACCCTCCACTCCCGGAACATCGCCGCCAATCCCGTCGTCTCCCTGACGATCTACGACTCCAACCCGGCCGGCGGGGGCGGCGACGCCCTCTACGCGCTGGCGCGGGCCGAGGTCCTGGCCGGCGAGGCGCTGGCCGAGGGCTGCGAGCTGTACTACCGGCGGCGCTACCCGGACGAGGCGACCCGGGCCCGGCGCTTCCGCCCGCCGCAGGACTTCGCCGGGGAGTCCCCGATCCGGATCTACCGGGCGAAGGTGACCGCCTACTCGATGCTCTCCCCCGACGGCCACCCGGTCCACGGCGACGAGGTCAACCACCGCGTCGTCATCCCGTTCAGCACCGTGCAGCTCGCCGAGTGAGTCCCCGGACGCCTGCGGCGGACGGCGGTGTCGTCCTGGGCGTGGACCTGGGCGGCACCGTCGTCAAGGCCGCTCTCCTCGACCCGGACGGCACGGCACTGACCACCGTCCGCCGGCCCACCGGCGCCCGGCGCGGGGCCGGGGCCGTGGTGGAGACCCTGCTGGACGTCGTCTCCGAGTCGCAGGCCCTGGCGGCCGCGCGCGGCACGCCGGTCCGGGCGGTCGGCGTGGCCAGCTGCGGGATCGTCGACGAGCGGGCGGGCGTCGGCGTCTTCTCGGCCGCCTTCGGCTGGCGGGACGTGCCGCTGCGCCGGCTGGTCGCCGAGCGCGCCGGGGTGCCGGTGGCACTCGGGCACGACGTACGGGCCGGCGGCATCGCCGAGGCCCGGCTCGGCGCCGGCCGCGGGCACGAGGTGTTCCTCTTCGTGCCGATCGGCACCGGCGTCGGCGCCGCGGTGATGATCGGCGGGCGCCCCTTCGGCGGCGCGCACTGGCAGGCCGGCGAACTCGGGCACCTGGTCGTGCGGCCGGGCGGCGAGCCCTGCGGGTGCGGGCAACGCGGCTGCGTCTCCACGATCGTGGGCGGGCCCGCGGTGCTGCGCCACTACCGGGCGCTGGCCGGCACCGGGACCGGGGGGCCGGCGGACGCCGCCGCGGTGGCGGCGCTGGCGCGCAAGGGCGATCCGGACGCGGTGCGGGTCTGGTCCGAGGCGGTCGACGTGCTGGCCGAGTCGCTGGCCGTCGCCGTCACCCTCTTCGACCCGTCGGCGATCGTGCTGGGCGGCGGACTGGCGGGGGCGGGCGAGCTCTTGTTCGACCCGTTGCGCGAGCGGCTCGCCGCCCGGCTGGCCTTCCAGGCGATGCCCGAGGTGCGGCCCGCCGAGCTCGCCTACGAGGCCGGCTGCCTGGGGGCCGGCCTGCTGGCCCGCGACCTGCTGGACCCGGCCGCGGACCGGACCGGCTAGCGCGACCTCAGACCAGTACTCCCCCGGCGATCCGGAAGGCGTTGGCGGCGATGGTCAGGGCCGGGTTGACCGCCGCCGACGAGCAGAAGACCGAGGAATCCGCGACCCAGAGGTTGTCGTGCTCGTGGGTGCGGCCCGCCGGGTCGACCACGCTGGTGGCCGGGTCGGCCCCCATCACGGCCGTGCCGCACTGGTGGGAGTTGGTCTCGATGCCCATCCGCCGGGTGAACACCAGCGGGTAGCCGGCCGCCCGCAGCGAGCGGGTGGTGCGCCGGACCAGCTCGTGGTGGGCACCGAGGTTGTTGGGCCGCCAGTGCACGGTGATCCGCCCGGACGCGTCCAGGACGACGCGGTTGTCCGGGGTCGGCAGGTCCTCACTGGTCAGGTAGAGGTCGAGGCTGCGGTCGGTGACGAAGCGGCGGACCGCGGCGGGCACGTGGGGCCGGGCCGCGCGCACCATCGGCTCCTGGAGCTTGCCGAGCATCTGGACGTTGCCCAGCGGGGCCCGGCCGCCCTCGGCGAGGTACCAGTCGTTCAGGCCCAGGGTCTTCTGGAAGACCGCCCGGTTGCGGCGGGCGGGGTCGGCGGCCACCAGGAAGGTGCTGTTGTGCACCATGTAGTTGCGGCCGACCCGGCCGGAGCCGTTGGCGAGGCCCGAACGCAGCAGCAGCGCCGCGGTGTTGACGGCCCCGCAGGCGAGGACGAAGCGCCCGGCGCGGATCGTCAGCTCCGTGCCGTCCCGGGTCGCCACCGCGTGCGTCACCCGCCGTCCGGTGGGGTCGGTGCGCAGCCGGCCGACCAGGGTGCGGGTCAGCAGCCGGACGCCGCCGGAGGCCAGGGCGGGGCGCAGCGCGCGGACGTCGGCGTCGCTCTTGGCACCGAGCAGGCAGGGGAAGCTGTCGCAGGTGGCGCAGCGCACGCAGTCGCCGCCCTCGCGCAGGTCGATGCCGGTCGGCAGGTGGAAGGGGCGCAGGCCCTGGCCGCGCAGACGGTGGGCGAGGTCGGCGACGGCGTCCTCGTGCTCGACGGCCGGGTGGGGGTAGTCGGTGGAGCGCCAGGGGTCGGTGGGGTCCTCGCCGCGGGTGCCGTGCACCCGGTAGAGGTCCTCGGCCCGGCCGTAGTGGGGTTCCAGGTCGGCGTAGTCGACCGGCCAGCCGGGCGCGTCGCCCTCGGCGTGGGCGACCGGGCCGAAGTCGCTCTCGCGGAAGCGCGGGAGGGTGGCGCCGTAGACCTTGGTGTTGCCGCCGACGTAGTAGTGGACGCCGGGCTGGAAGCGCTGTCCCCGGGCGTCCTGCCACTGGTCGCCGTTGCGGTAGCGGCCGCGGACGAACACGGCTTCGGGGTTCCAGTTCTGCTGTTCGCGCGGCAGGAAGTCGCCGCGTTCGACGACGAGGATCCGGGCGCCGGAGTCGCGCAGGGCGTAGGCGAGGGTGGCCCCGCCCATGCCGGAGCCGAGGATCGCGAGGTCGCAGGTGATCTCCGGGCCGTCCGGTTCGATCACGCCCGGGGGCCGGTGGGGTTTCTGGTCGTGCGTCATCCTGTGTTCTCCCGTCGGGTGGGGTTCAGCAGGCGTTCGGTGATCTCGTGGGCGAAGGCCATCACGGTGCCCTGGGGGCTGATGCCGGTCGCGCCCGGGAGCACCGAGGAGTCGCAGAGGTGGAGGTTGTCGAAGCCGTAGGGCCGGCCGAGGGGGTCGCACAGTCCGCCGCGGGCGGGTGCGCCCATCGGGCAGGAGGCCATGGCGTGCACGGAGACCAGCGGCCAGTGGGCGAGGTCGCTGTGGTCGGCGCACCGGCGGGCCTCGTCCTCGGTGCGCAACGGCGGGCCGGGGAAGGGCGGGTGGACCTCGGCGGCACCGGCGGCGAACAGCAGGCGGGCGGTGCGGTGGAGCGCGGTGCGCAGCAGCCGGCCGTCGGCGGCGGTGAGGCGGTGGCGCAGCAGGGTGTGGCCGCCGGGCAGGACGGTGACGGCGACCGGTCCGTCCACCCGGACCTGGGCGGTGAACAGGGCGGCCCGGTCCAGGTCCGCCAGCAGGGCGTCGACGGTGCCGGGGTCGTGGCCGGCGAGGGCGGCGGCGAGGGCGCCGGGGGTGAGGTTGGCGGGCATCACCAGCAGGCCCTGGTCCTGGAAGTGCTGGAGCTGGGCGGTGAAGATGGTGCCGCGGGTGGCGCGCACGGGTTCGCGGAAGCGGGCGACGACCTTGAGGTTGACGTGGACGGCGGTGCGCCGCCCGGCGTGGCGGCGGTGGATGCCGCTGCGCTGGAGCAGGGCGGGGCTGCCGACGGGCCCGGCGGCGAGCACCACGGTGCGCGGCCGGTAGGTGAGCGGTTCGCCGTCGGGGCCGAGGGCGTGGACCTCGGTGACGGTCCGGCCGCGGTGGCCGAGCCGCAGGACCCGGGTGCGGGGGTGGATGCGGGCGCCGTGGCGTTCGGCGGTGGGCAGGTAGCTGAGCAGCATGCTCTGTTTGGCGCCGGAGGGGCAGCCGGTCGGGCAGCGGTTGGCGTGCGAGCAGCCGGGGGCGGCGCGGCGGGCCGTGGCCCACTGCCAGCCGAGCCGGTCGGCGCCGTCGGCGAGCAGCCGGGAGTCGCGGTTGCCCGCGCCGGGCTGCTGGGCGGCGACGCCGAGGCGGCGGGTGATCTCGCGCAGGTGGCGCTCCAGGTCGGTGCGGCGGTAGCCGTCGGTGCCGGCCTGCCGGGCCCAGCGGTCGAGCAGGTCCGCGGGCGGTTCCCAGAGCAGGCCGCCGTTGACGACGGTGGTGCCGCCGACGCAGCAGCCCTCGCCGAAGGCGATGACGGGCCGGCCGTGGATGGGGGCCAGGCCGGCGTGGCGGTAGAGGCGGCGGAGGTTCTGGGCGGGTGTGGCGGCGGCGATCTCGGCGGTGGTCACCCGCGGGCCCTCTTCGAGGACGACGGGCCGGCGGCCCGCCGCGGCCAGGCCGAGGGCGGCGACGCTGCCGCCCGCGCCGGAGCCGATCACCAGGGCGTCGCAGTCGACCGGGCGCGCTGCCCGGCTCATCGGGAGACCCTGCGGTCGGCGGTGCGCGGCGCGGGGCCGGGCCGCGGGGCGCCGGGGGCCGGGTGGTCGACGACGGCGGTGACCACGTCGCCCGTGACGGCGCCGCCCGTGACCGCGCCGGTGGCGGCCGTGGCGTCGAGCCCGCCGTAGAGCGCGAGCGTCTCCGCCGTCCGCACCGTCCGGCCGAGCAGCGGCAGCCGCTCCACCCGCCGGAGCCCGGCCAGCAGGACGGGCGGCGGGGCACCGGCCGGGCGGCGGCCCGTCAGCAGCAGGAGCGCGGCCGGCACCAGCCGCAGTGCCAGGGCCAGGCCGGCCCGGTAGTGCGGGGCGAGTGCGGCGAGGCTGCCGACGACGTGGGCGCGGGCGGCGGCGCGGGGGCCCGGCGCGCCCAGGGCGGGGTGGCGCAGTGACCAGATCCGCAGCAGGAGGTCGACCGTCACGGGCGGAGCCTCCCGGTGGCGAGGTCCTTGGCGAACCGCCCGAGCAGGCGCACCGCGCCCTGGCCGAGCACCTCGTCGAGCGCCCGCAGGAAGGTTTCGGCCTCGGGTTCCTCGGCGACCAGGGGCGGCGCGACGATCAGCGGCAGGCCGTGGTTGGAGCCGAAGAAGGTGAGGACACCGTGGTCGCGGTAGAGGGCGGAGATCACGGCGCCGGTGATCAGTTGGGTGCGCAGCCGCGGGTCGCGTCCGAGTGCTGCCGGGAGCAGCGGCAGCACGCGGTCGAGCGAGGCCGGTCCGGCCTTGAGGAAGACGCCGTGCAGGGCGCCGCACCCGGCGGTCGAGGCGACCAGGGCGCGGTGGCGCGCCGCGATGTCGCGCAGGCCCGCCTCCAGGACGGCGCCGAGCTTGCGGGCGCGCCCGGGGTAGTCGTCCTCGACGGCGACGGCGACGGCCTCCAGCGCGGTGGCGGTCTCCTCGCCGAAGCCGTAGTAGGTGGTGCTGTGCAGGGTGGCGTCGTGGAGGTTGTCGTAGGCGCGGCGGAAGACGGGTTCGCGGGCCACGTACCCGGCGATGGACGCCTTGCCGCCGCCGAAGGACTTGGACATGGTGACGACGTCGGGGACCAGCCCGGGGTGGTGCATGAAGTGGAACAGCGCGCCGGTGCGGCCCCAGCCGGTGTAGACCTCGTCGAAGACCAGCACGATGTCCTGCTCGGTGCACAGCCGGCGCACCGCGCGCAGGAACTCCCCGGAGGATTCGCGCAGGCTGGAGGCGCTGAGCGGCTCCAGCACGACGGCGTAGACGTCGCTGCCGCCGTCGAGGGCCCGGTGACGGTCCAGGGCGAGGGCGAAGGAGTCGAGGTCGCCGTAGCCGAAGTAGTCGGTGCCGGGAATCCGCGGGTAGTCGAAGTGGAGTTCGGGCGAGGCGGTGAGGCTGCCCGCGCCGAGCAGTTTGCCGTGGAAGGAGATGTCGGTGTGGAGCACGGTGCCGCGCCGCCCGCCGTGGTACTTGTAGGCGAGTTTGACGGCGCCCTCGACGGCCTCCGCGCCGGAGTTGGGGAAGTAGCTGATGTTGAGGTCGCCGGGGAGCAGCCGGGCGAGGTTGTGGCCGAGGGCCGCGACGTAGGGCGAGAGGTAGTTCTTGTGGACCTCCATCCGGCCGCGTTCGGCGAAGCGCCGGCGGGCGGCGAGGATCCTCGGGTGGTTGTGGCCGTGGTTGAGGACGCCGATCCCGCCGGTGAAGTCCAGGACGCGCCGGCCGTCGCGCAGGGTGATCCAGCAGCCCTCGGCGCTCTCGACCAGGTCGTGGCCGAAGCCGAACGCGCCGACCAGGGAGACCTGGCTGCGGCTGACGAAGCTCCGGTAGAGCGCGTGCACCTGGTCCCCGGTCAGCTGCTCGGCGGCCGCGATGTCCAGCAGGTCGTTCATACCGCCTCCTCGGTCGGTGCCGTGCGCGGTTGCGCGTGTTCGCGGGTGCGGATCCGGTCCGCGATGAGCCGTCCGGCGGCGCGGCCGTGCCGCACGGCGTAGTTGGTGCCGCGGTCCTCGGGGAAGACCTGCGCCATGCTCGACAGGTAGAGGCCGGGTACGGCGCACTCGACCCCGGGGACGCTGCGGGAGTAGTCGGTGGTGATCACCGGCTGGGCGTGCTCCGCCCGCCAGACGTGGTGGCGGCGCACCCAGTCCTCGCGGAAGCCCGGGAACATCCGCCGCAGGTGGGGCAGGCTGTGGCGGTAGACCTCCTCGTCGCTCATCCGGTAGAGCGCGGCGTCGACCGGGAGGTACTTCGACAGGTAGACGAGGTGCCGGCCGCCGTAGCGGTCCGGCGGGTCGAGGTTGGTGTGCTCGATGACGCCGACGTAGGGGAACGCCGGGTCGGTGACGTTGAGCCAGTAGGTGTCGGACAGGGCGCGGCGGTTCTCCAGGACCAGGCAGAGGTTGGCGAGGTACGGGACGGCGCGCAGCCGCCGGACCAGCCCCGGCAGGGCGGGGTGGGCGCCGGGCGCGCCGTCGAGCATGCCGGCCAGCAGTGCGGGTGCGGTGGTCACCAGGACCCGGGGCGCGCGCAGGGTCCGCCCGCCCGCCCGGACGCCGGTCACGCCGCGCCCGTCGACCAGCACCTCGTCGACCGGGGTGCCGGTGCGCAGGTCCACGCCCAGGTCCCGGAGGCGTGCGCGCCAGGCGTCGAGCAGGACGGCGGTGCCGCCGCGCAGGTAGTGCAGCACCTCGCGGCCCGAGCGGGAGCGGCTGCCGCCCCGCAGGTGCAGTTTGGTCCACATCCAGGTGGCGCCGACCTGGGGGGCGTAGGAGCCGAACTTGCCCTCCAGCAGCGGGCGCCAGACCACCTCGAAGGCCCGGCGCCCGCCCAGCCGGACCAGCCACTGCTCGGCGGTGAGCGACTCCAGCTCCCGCCAGTGCCGCACCCGGCCGGCCCGCAGGGCCGACAGTCCGAGCCGCACCCGGTCGGCCGGGGGCAGCGGGGCGAAGCGCAGCACGTCAAGCGGGCTGGAGAGGCGGTAGACCGCGTTGGCGTGGTAGACACCGGTACGGGTGGGGTGGCGTTCGATCAGGTCGGCGCAGCCGAGTTCCGCGCAGAGCCGGAAGATCTCGCGGTCGGAGTCGAACCAGTGGTGGTAGAACCGCTCCAGCTCCCGCCCGCCGACCGGGAAGGTGGCGGCCAGTCCGCCGATCCGGTCGGCCGACTCGACGACCCGGCAGCGCAGGCCCGCGAGGGCGAGTTCGTGCGCGGCGGCCAGGCCGGTGAAGCCGGCGCCGACCACGATCACGTCGGCGGCGGCGTCGGCGGCGTTGGCGTCGGCGGCGGCGGCGTCGGGTGCCAGGTCGGCGGCGGTCACCGGCCCAGCACTCCGGCCACGACGGTGCGGAACCGGTCGGCGACGGCCTCGGCGTCGGCGGGGGTGCTGCGCGGCGTCAGGCCGAAGTCGGCGCCCAGGTAGGTGTCGGTCAGCCCGACGGTCAGCGCGACCGCGCGGGCGAGGACGGCGTCGGTCTGCGGCAGCGCGCCGGCCCGGTAGTCGTGCCGGGTCTTCTCCGGCGGCCGCCGGAAGGGGCTCGGGCGGGCGTCGCCGGCCATCAGGGCGGCGAGTTCGGGCAGGCCGCCGTAGTAGTGCTTGGGCGAGTGGAGCAGGGTGCGGGTGCCGAGTTCCTTGGCCACCGCCTCGGCGCTCGCCGGGTCGTCGAAGAGGTGCACCAGCAGGGTCGCGCAGTCGCCGGCGGCGTCGTGCAGCGGGCGCGGGCGCAGGCCGTCGCGGGCCGGGATCGCGGCGGACAGTGCCCGGGCCAGGGTCCGGTTGTGCTCCAGGACGGCGTCCAGGCGGGTGAGCTGGGCGCGGGCGACGGCCGCGGTGAACGGGCTCATCCGCAGGTTGAGGCCGAACAGCGGGTCGCCGTCGCCGGTCTCCTCGCCGTAGGGGTACCAGCCGTGGTGGTGGAAGGAGTAGGCGCGCCGGAAGAGGTGCTCGTCGGGGGTCAGCAGGAAGCCGCCGTCGCCGCCGGTGATCACCTTGAAGATGTTGGTGGAGAAGGCGCCGGTCTGCCCGAAGGTGCCGACCGGACGGCCCCGGTAGGTCGCCCCGCAGGCCTGGGCGGCATCCTCCAGCAGGAAGAGCCCGTGGTCGTCGGCGATCTGCCCGAGGGCCGCCAGGTCGCAGGGCGCGCCGAGCATGTGGATGGGCATGATCGCCCGGGTGCGCGGGGTGATCCGGGCCAGGACGTCGGCCGGGTCGAGGGTCAGCGAGTCGTCGATCTCGGCGATCACCGGGGTGGCGCCCGCGAAGACGACGGCCGAGACGGAGGCGGTGTAGAGGTAGCCGGGCACGATGACCTCGTCGCCCGGGCCGATGCCGAGCGCGGCGAGGGCGGCCAGCAGGGCGGAGGTGCCGCTGTTGACGGCCAGGCAGTGCGGGCTGCCGAAGCGCGCGGACAGCTCCTGTTCCAGGCCGCGGATCTGGGCGTCCACGCCGGGTGGGCGGGAGTGCGCGTCGGAGGTGGCGAGCCAGGCGTCCACGACGTCGAGGAGGTTGCGGCGCTCCTCGGCGCCGAAGTGGGCGTATCCGGGACCAGGCATGAGGCTCCTAGGTCGGAAGGGACGATCGGTGGCCGGCCCGGGGCGGGGGGACGGCGGGCCGGTGCGCTCGGGCCGGTGCGCGGCCCGGCGTCAGAAGACGACGGGGCAGAACGGGGCCGGGTCGTGGCGGAACGCCGTGGCGGCGGCCCGCACCGCGCCCGGGCGCAGTTCGCGGACCAGGCCCGCCAGGGCGAGCTGGACCAGGGAGGTGCCGCCGAGGTGCAGGGCCCCCAGCTCGCGGGCCGTCAGTTCCAGGTCGGCCGCGGCGGTGGTGGGCCGGCACTCGCCGCCCTCGGGGCCGGTGCGCAGCCGGAACCGCCGCTCGTTCCAGGGACAGAGCGGGTCGGTGACGTCCAGGACGACCTCGGTCTCGGCGGCGTAGCCGCGCTGCTCCAGTGCCCGCTGCACGTCGACCAGCCGGACGTGCAGCTGGTCGCGCAGGACGGGCGCCGCGCTGCGCGGGTCGGCGAGCAGGGCGAGCACCGGGTCGTCCACCGGCCGGTCGGCGACCACGACGGCGGCGAGGTCGACGTCGAGCAGGGCCCGCCACAGGGCCGCGTGGGAGGCGGGGTCGCGGGCGAACAGCTCGCGCACCGACACCTCGTAGCGCGGCACCGAGTCCTCCCAGGCCGCCGTCAGCCGGTAGAGGGCGTAGCCGGAGGGCTCCCCGTCGTCCTCGGCCACCATGCAGAGCAGCCGCCCGGACCCGCCCCGGTGGTCGGGCAGGTCGAGGACGGCCCGGGCGGCCCAGGCGGCGTCGCGGCGCAGCGTCCCGGGGCGGTCCCCGGCGCACTGCGCGTGCACGGCGGCGAGCGCGGCGGTGTGCTCGTGCGGGTCGCCGATCCGGACGGTCCGCCCGCCGCCGTCCGTCCGCAGGTCACGGGCGTGCCGGGGGATCCGCACCCGGGCGGCCCGGCTGGCGAGGCCGAAGCCGAAGCGGCCGTAGATCCCGGCCTCGGTGGTGTTGAGGGCGGCCACCGGCTCGGCGCCCGCGTCGTGCAGGGAATGCAGGACCCGCAGCACCATGGCGCGCATCACGCCGCGCCGCCGGTGCTCGGGGGCGACGCTCACGTAGCCGAGGCCGGCCACCGGGCGGGGGCCGCCCGGCAGGGTCATCTCCAGGGAGTAGACGGCGCAGGTCCCGCAGGCGCGGCCGCCGGTGCGGGCGACCAGGGATCGTTTGGGTTCGAAGATCGAGGCCGCCGAGGCGTGGTACTCCGCCGAGTGTCCGTAGCCCCCGTACGCCAGCTCCACGACCGGAGCGATATCCTCCCAGGAATCTGCGGCGGACAACTCCGGGACGATCGGGAATTCAGGCATGCCGATCACACGCTCCTCGCGTTCTCAAGGATTTCCGGGAATTCGGGTCTTGCCGGTCCGGCATTTGAGACGGCGCGTTTCCGGGGACTGGCGGACCAGCGCGCACGGCGAGTCCGATGACCGGACCACGTCAGAAGCCACAGGTATAGCACGATCGAACCACGCGACGTCAAGGACCGCGCGAAATCCCGCGTGTTCACGGATTGGTGTGCGGATCAATATGCTCAACCGGAATTCGATGATTCGCATTCAGTGCTCTTGTGATCAATGGAGGATTCACTCAGACTCGGCAACGGCGGATGATCCCTGGTACATCGGCGATCCATTCTGATCCGCCCCCCTGCCCGTTTCTCTGACCACAGCGAGGAGACAGGTATGTCCAACCCCAGGTTCATCGCCGGCAACACGCCCGTCGACGACTGGCAGCAGCACGTCGAGGAGGACAACGGCACCGGCATCTACATCGACGTCGACACCTCCGCCGGCAACTTCGCCGAGACGCCGGTCTACACCGCCAACCTGTGCGGCCGTGACTCGATGTGGACGACCACCGGCGGGAACACCATCTACACCCCGACGGCGAAGGGTTTCCGGATCTACGTGCGCTGGCAGGACGGCCGTCCGCTGTCGGTCGAGTACGCCGTGAGCCACGGCTGGTACATCAGCTGGGTGGCGACCGAGGTCTGAGACCCGTCGCAGCCCCGTTGAGGCACTGATCCGCTCCCGGGCCGGGCCCCCCGCGCACCCCACGGGCCCGCCCCGTTCCCGCCACTGCCCCGTCCTTGTCCTCGTCCTCGTCCAGCGACCAAGGGAGAGCCATGCGAGCCCCGACCGAGTGGCACACGGGCCAGTACCGCGGAGAGACCGTCCCCCGCCCCGCCGGCGTCACCGCCTGGAGCCTCGTCGAGGCCGCGGCCGCCCGCACCCCCGACGCCGTCGCGGTCGAGCACCCGGGCGGCGCCCTGACCTACCGCGCACTGCTGCACCGGGCCGAGGTCCTGGCCGGCCGGCTGGCCCGCGCCGGGGTCCGCCGGGGCGACTTCGTGCCGCTGGTGATGTCCGGCGGCCCGGAACTGCTGGTCGCCATGCTGGCCGTCATGCGCTGCGCCGCGGTGTTCGTCCCGCTGGACGAGCAGTGGCCCGGGCCGCGCCTGCAGCCCATGATCGAGGCCTGCGGCCCCGCCGCCGTGCTGCTCTCCCCCGGCGCCGACCCCGGCGGCCGGCCGGTTCCCGCGCTCGCCGTCGACCCGGTGGGCGACCCGGTCGCCGGCCCCGCCCCGGACGAGGCCCCTCCCCCGTGGCCGGCGCCCGCGCCGCCCCGGCCGGACGAACTCGCCTACGGCTTCTACACCTCGGGCTCCACCGGCACCCCCAAATGCGCCCTCAACCTGCACAGCGGCCTGGCGAACCGGCTGCTCGCCATGGGCCGCCGGTTCGGCACCTCGCCGCACACCGTGGTGCTGCAGAACAGCCGGCACACCTTCGACTCCTCGCTGTGGCAGCTGCTGTGGCCGCTCACCTGCGGCAGCCGGGTCGTCATCCCCCGCCCGCACGACGTCCTCGACCTGACCGCCACCGTCGAGGTGATCGGGCGCCACCGCGTCACGATGACCGACTTCGTCCCCACCATCCTCACCGCGCTCGTCGAACTCCTGGAATCCCGGCCCGAGTTGGTGAGCGGCCTGGCGAGCCTGCGGATGCTGCTGGTCGGCGGCGAGGAGATCGCCCCGGGCAGCGTGCGCGCCCTGCGCGGGCTCCTGCCGGACCTGCGGGTGACCAACACCTACGGCCCCACCGAGGCCTCCATCGGCTCCGTCTTCCACGAGGTGACGCCGCAGGACTCCGTGCCCGTGCCGATCGGCCGGCCGATCGACAACACCTGGGCGATCGTGCTCGACGAGCACGGCCGCCCCGCCCCCGACGGGGAGACCGGCGAGATCTGCATCGGCGGCGCCTGCCTGGGCACCGGCTACCTCGGCGACCCCGACCGCACCGCCCTGGCGTTCGTCCCCAACCCCTTCCCCGGGCTGCCCGGGCAACGGATGTACCGCACCGGCGACCTCGGCCACTACGGCGCGGACGGCCTGCTGTACTTCGACGGCCGGCGCGACCAACAGGTGAAGATCGGCGGCGTACGGGTGGAACTCTCCGAGATCGAGCACGCGATCGCCTCCCACCCCGCGGTGCGCGAGGCGAAGGTCCTGGTCAGCGACCACGGCGGAGGGCAGCACCTGGCCGCCTTCGTCACCCTGCGCGGCGAGCTGACCAACGCCCGGCTCCGGTCGCACGTCCGGGCGCTGCTGCCGGCCGAGCTCGTCCCCAAGCGGTTCGTCCGGCTCGACGCCGTGCCGGTGAACGGCAACGGGAAGACCGACCGCAGGGCCCTCGCGGAACTCCTGCGCGCCCCCGCGCCGACCGACCCGGGCGGCTGGAGCGCCACCGGGAGCAGCACCGAGCGCGCCCTCGCCGACCTGTGGAACGCGCTGCTGCCGGAGCCCGTCACCGGCCCCGACGCCGACTTCTTCGACAGCGGGGGCGACTCGCTGCGCGCCCAGCGGCTCGCCCTCGCGGTGTCCGCCCGCTTCGCCACCCCGCTGTCGATCCGCGACATCGTGCACGCCCCGACCATCGCCCTGCAGGCCGCCGCGCTCGACGGCGTCCGCGCCCTGCCGGCCACCCCGCCCGCCGCCGCGGCGTCCGCCGCCGACCTGACGCTGCCCGCCGACATCCGGCCCACCGGCCGGCCGTCCGGCCCGCCCCGGCACCTGCTGCTCACCGGCGCCACCGGCTTCGTCGGCGCCCAGCTGCTGCGCGACCTGCTGGACGGCACCGACGCCGTCATCCACTGCCTGGTGCGTGCCGACGGCCCCGCCGCGGCCCGCCGACGCGTGACCGAGACCCTGCACCGCTACCGGCTCTGGTCCGAGCGGACCGGCCACCGGATCGTCGCCGTCCCCGGCGACCTCGGCAGCCCCCGGCTCGGCCTCGCCCCGGCCGACCACCGCCGGCTGGCCGAGCAGGCCGACACGGTGGTGCACGCCGGGGCCATGGTCAACCTGGTGCGCGGCTACCGCGCCCACCGGCGCACCAATGTCACCGGCACCGTCGAACTGCTCCGGCTCGCCGCCACCGGCCGGCCCACCATGGTGCACTTCGTCTCCACCCTCGCCGCCTGCCCGGCCGGGCCCGCCGGTGACGCCCCGGTCCCCGAGCGGCCGATCCCCGCCGGCCGGACGCCCGACACCGGCTACGGGCAGTCCAAGTGGGTCGCCGAACACCTGGTCCAGGCCGCCGCCGACCGCGGCATGGCGGTCGCGGTGCACCGGCTCGGCGAGGTCATGCCGGCCACCGGCACCGGCATCCCCAACCCCGGCTCGCGGGTCGAACTGCTCATCCGGGCCTGCCTGCGGGTCGGCGCCTGGTTCACCAGCGACCTCAGCACCGACTACACGCCGGTCGACCACGTCGGACGGCTGCTGGTCGCCGCCGTCACCCACCGCGAGCCCGGCTACTTCCACCTGCTGCGCCCCGGTCCGCTGCCGCTCGACGACCTGCTCGGCGCCTTCGGCTCCGCGTTCGACCTGCGCAGGGCCGACTACCGGGACTTCTGGCAGGCCGTCCACGAGGCCGCGGCCGCCGAACCCGACGACCGGCCGCTGGCGGGGGCGCTGGCGCTGCTCCCGGTGCCGACCACCCGCCCCGAACGCACCCCGATGGCCTTCGAGGACGCCGCCGCCCGCTTCAGCACCACCCGGGCGGCCCGGCTCGCCGCCTTCGCCGACACCGGGTCCGTCCCGTCCAACCGCGACGGCCTGCACCGCTACGTCGCCCACCACGCCGGTCGCTAGTCAGCCGCTCCCCCTGGGCCGCCACCGTCCCCCCACCCGGTGGACGCACCTCCCGGCCGCCACGGACGACCGACGCGGTGCGGCGCTACCTCCCGGCCGAAAACTGGGAACCACCACGCCCTGACGCCCCGGCCCCGCCCCGAACCACACATCACACGCCCTACACCCACTCCCCCGGGCCGCACGCCCATCGGTGGGGGCGCCTCCCGGCCGATAGCTGGGGGCCATCATGCCCTGACATCCCGGCCCCGCCCCGAACCACACAACACACGCCCGCCATCCACTCCCCCGGGCCGCACGCCCATCACCGTCCCCCGCCCGGTGGAGACACCTCCCGGCCGAAAGCTGGGGACCACCATGCCCTGCCGCCCCGGCCCCGCCCCGAACCACACAACACACGCCCGCCATCCACTCCCCCGGGCCGCACGCCCATCGATGGGGGCACCTCCCGGCCGGTGGAGGCACCTCCCGGCCGCCACGGACGACCGACGACGACGCAGTGCGGCGATACCACCCGGCCGAAAGCTGGGAACCACCACGCCCTGACATCCCGGCCCCGCCCCGAACCACACATCACACGCCCTACACCCACTCCCCCGGGCCGCACGCCCATCACCGTCCCCCACTCGGGCGAACGGGCGACGGTGGGCCGGGGCCGGGCCGTCCGGGCGCGGGTGCGGCGGGCGCGGGTGGCCCGGCCCGGGCGGGGCCTGCCGGGCGGGGCCGATGGTGGTGCCATGGAGGTGTGGGTCCGGGCCCCGCCCGGCAGGGCCGGACGCCACCGCCGCCCGGGCTCCGGACGGCGCCGAGCGAGCAGCGCGGAGCAGCCATGACCGCCACCACCCCCGGCCCCTCCGGCGGTCCGGTCGTCCTCGGCGTCGACGCCGATCCCCGGCCCCTGGCCACCGCGTGGGCCGCCGACGCGGCCGCCCGCGGCGGACTCCCGCTGCGGCTGGTCCACGCGATCCCGTCGGTGGCCCGCGAATTCCGCCCGGCCGACGAGGGCCGCCACCACAAGGCGCTGCGCGAGCGCGCCGACCGGGCGCTGGACCGGGCCGCCGCCGAGGCCCGCGCACGCCACCCGGGCCTGGAGATCACCACCGTGGTCGAGGAGGACGTCCCGGCGCCCGCACTGTGCCGGGAGTCGGCGCGCGCCTCGCTGGTCGTCCTCGGCACCCGGCGGCTGAGCCGGGTCGCGGAGGTGCTGAGCCTCGCCTCGGTGACCGTCCCGGTGAGCGCCCAGGCCCGCTGTCCGGTGGTGGTCGTCCCCGGCCCGGAGCACATCACCCAGGACCCGCCGTTCGTCGTGGCCGGTCTGGACGGCAGCCCCGCCTCGGTCACCGCCCTCGGTTTTGCCCTGGGCCTCGCGGCGCAGCGCGGCGCCCGGCTGCGCGCCGTCCGGGTCCGCCCGCGCGTCCCGTTCGACCGCAGCGATCCGCTCACCGTCGAGGCGGAGCTGCGGCGCGAGCTGGTCGCGGCCACCGAGGGGCCGCACGCGGCGCACCCCGGGGTGCGGCTCGGCCACGAGGTGCTGCACGGGCATCCCGTCGAAGAGCTGGCCCGGGCGTCCGAGCACGCGCTCGCCGTGGTGGTCGGACGGCGGGGCGACGGCGGGTTCACCGGCATGCGGATGGGCTCCGTCCCGCACGGACTCCTGCGCCGCGCCCGCTGCCCCGTCATCACCGTCCCCGAGCCGCCGGCGGAGGGGCGCTGACCCGAAGTCGGCCCGCCCGACTTCCTGTCCTGCTCCATTGCCCATCGCACCCCGCCCGCCGCTGCGCACGAGCGGGCGGGCGGATTGAGAAGTCGGCCCACCCGACTTCCCGCTCCACCGGGCACCGCACCGACAGATGCGCCCGCCGGAACTTCTGCCCCGAGGGCATCTATGCGCGTAGACTCCGCAGTGGTTGGGAGTGAAAAGTCGGCCTGCCCGACTTCCTGCTCCTTGCCCACCGCACCCCGCCCGGCGTGGCGCGCGAGCGGCCGGATTGAGAAGTCGGCCCGCCCGACTTCCGGCTCCGCCGGGCACCGCACCGACAGATGCGCCCGCCGGAACTTCTGCCCCGAGGGCATCTATGCGCGTAGATTCCGCAGTGGCTGGGAGCGGAAAGTCGGCCCGTCCGACTTCCTGCTCCACCGCATCCCGTTCGGCGTGCCCCGAGCGACTGGACTGGGAAGTCGACCGGCCCGACTTCCCGCCGGATCGGAGAGGAACCGGCCGTGCCTACCGTGATCGTCTGCGGGAGCCTCCACGGCAACACCCGCGAGATCGCCGAGGCGGCCCCCGGGCCGCGGATCTGCCGGTGGTCGGCGGCCCGACCCGTCGGCGCGGCAGGTCCTCCCGGACCAGCCGCGCGGTGGCCGCCACGGCCGCGAGGAGCCCCCCGGGGCCCGGGCCTGCGGGGCCGCACCCGGGATCGCCGACCGCTTCGCGCGCCGGCACTACGAGGTGGTCGCCGATCCCGAGGGCTTCGTGGTCGAGGGCCTCGACGGCCCGCTGTGCCCGGGCCCCAGGCTCAGATGGCCAGGTCGCGGCGGTCCAGCAGGGCGAAGGCGGCGGCCAGCCCCGCCAGGCCGACGGCGGACAGGACGACCAGCGAGGACCACGGAACGGTGCCGCCGGCCAGCGCGTCGGCGGGCGTGTAGTAGTGGAAGGGGCTGAGGTACCGCAGCGGCGCGGCCGGCTTCCAGGCGAGGGCCACGAAGTTGAGCGCGAACCCGACCGCGCCGAGGGCGACCGCGGCCCCGACCACGTGCGCCCGGCGCCGGCTCACGGCCGAGACCGCCAGCACCGGCCCGGTCAGGCAGAGCGTGAAGCCGCACCCCAGCAGTCCGGCGGCGAGCACCCCGCCGACCGGGACGGCGGCCCGCAGGTCCGGTGAGAGCGCGACGCCGAGCGCCACCGTGGCGGTGGCCGCGGCGTTCAGCAGGACGGACGCGGCCACCAGCGCGACGGTCCGCTCGGCCAGCAGCCGGCGGCGGGAGACCGGACGGGTCATCAGCAGTTCGACGGTGCCGGACTCGACGTCGGCGGCGACCGCCGCCGCGCCCAGCGCGCCGATGGCGGTGAGCTGGAGCGCGATCCAGAACGGGTGGGTGAGCCCGGCGCCGAGCAGGCCGGGGTAGCTGGCGATGGAGACGTCCCCGTTGGAGCCGCTGAACGCCTTGAAGGCGTCCGGCGGGTTCGCCGTGCCGCCGAACAGGTCGGTGGGCGGCACCGTCCCGGTGATCACGACGATCAGGGCCTCGAAGACGACCATGCCGAGCACCAGCGACAGCAGCATCCGGCGCCGCCGGTGCAGGGCCAGCCAGACCAGGGGCAGCCGCCGGCTGACGGTGGCCCGGCTCATGACCGTCCCTCCGCGCCGGGGCCGCCGCCGGGTGCGGCGGCGGGCTCCTCACCGGCCCGGTAGAGGTCGAGGAAGGCCTCGTCCAGACCGGCCTCCTCGACGGTGAGGTCGCCCACCGGCAGGGTCGCGAGCAGGTCGCGCACCGCCGCCACGACGTCGTCCGGCGGCACCAGGAGTTCCACCCGGGGGCCGTCCCAGCGCGGGGACCAGCGCTCGGCCGTGCCGAGCGGCCGCTCGCCCCGCCCGTCGGCGAGCACCAGCCGGATCCGCCGGGCCCGGGCCCGGCGCAGCGCGGCCACCGACTGGACGGCCACCAGCCGCCCGCCGCGGATGATCGCCACCCGGCCGCAGGCCCGCTGCACCTCCGGCAGGACGTGGCTGGAGAGCAGCACCGTGCGGCCGGCCGCCGTCTCCTCGGCGAGGAGTTCGAAGAACACCTCCTGGACCAGCGGGTCCAGGCCCTCGGTGGGTTCGTCGAGGACGGTGAGGGCCGGGCGGTGCTGGAGGGCCTGGACCAGTCCCAGCTTCTGCTTCATGCCGCGCGAGTACGCCCCGACCGTCTTGTCCAGGTCGGCCCGGGACAGGTTCAGCCGGGTGCAGAGCTCGGCCTGCCGGGGCGCGGGGGCGCCCTGGAGGTTCGCCAGCAGGTCGAGCGTCTGACGGCCGGTGAGTTCGGGGTAGAGCCGCAGTTCGCCCGGGAGGTAGCCGACGGACGGCGCCACCCGGCGGTGGTCGGCCACCGGGTCCAGGCCCAGGATCCGCACCGCTCCGGCGCTCGGCCTGAGCAGCCCGACCAGACAGCGCAGCGTGGTGGTCTTCCCCGCGCCGTTGGGCCCGAGCAGTCCGAACACCTCGCCCGCGCCGATGTCGAGGTCCAGGCCGTCGATCCCGACGCTGCGCCCGTAGCGCTTGGTCAGCGATCTGAGCTCGATCACCGCCGTGCCCGCAGCGGACATGCTCCACCTCCCGTGGTGAGCGCGGCTCCATGGTTCCCCGTCCGGGCGGCGGCGAACCGGGCTGCCGGCTCCCCCACCCTGCCGTCCGCCGCGGCCCCGGCGCACGGGGCCGAACGGACCGCCCGCCCGGGCCCACCGGCCCCCGTGACCACGGCTGACCCGCCCGGGTGGACACCGGGCGGGCCGCGCCCCGGCGGCCGGGACGGGGCGGCGCCGCCCTGGTACAAGCGGATCGTGAGCGGCCGGCCGGGTGGGGACGCGCGCCGGGCGGCTGCCGGAGAGGCGGAGGCATGATCGTCGAGGATGTCAGGAGCGAGCCGGTCGCGGACGGCCGGCGGTTGTCGGCGGCGGTCCGGGCCGGGACGGAACTGCCGTCGGCCCGGCTGCACTTCACGGTGCCGGGCGGCGAGGGCGACTGGCTGCCCGAGCGCGGCGACGCCTTCCTCGCCGCGCTGCTGATGCCCGCGATGAGCCTCGGCGAGGAGCTGGTGGTCGACGCTCCGGTCTCCGCCCGGCTGCTGCGCTCGGCGCGGACCGTGGCGGCCGTCTACGCAGCCTGGTGGGAGCGGCTGCGCGAGGTCCGGGTGACGGCGGGCGAGGTCGACGAGGCGCGGCGCGGGCCGGCCGGCGTGGGGCTGTTCTTCACCCTAGGCGTGGACTCCTTCTACAGCCTGCTCGGGGACGGCGAGCGCCGCGCCGAGCCCGGTCACCGGCCGGTGACCGAGCTGCTGTTCGTCAACTTCGACCGGCACTCCGGCCCGGACCAGGAGCACCTGCTCGGCCGGGTCCGGCAGGTGGCCGCCGGGACCGGCTGCCGGACCCTGGCCGTGGAGACCGATGTGCGCGCCTTCACCGCCCCACTGGTCCGCTGGGAGGACTTCCACGGAGCGGCGCTCGCCGCCACCGCGCTGGCGCTGCAGGGCCTGCTCGGCCGCTGTCTGATCGCGGCCAGCTTCGACTACCGCCGGCTGCCGCCGTACGGCTCGCACCCGGTGCTGGACCACCTGTGGTCCACCGAGGCGCTGGAGGTCGTGCACGACGGCGCCGACGCCACCAGGGCGCAGAAGGTGGCGCGCCGGCTGGCGCGCTCCGACCTGGCGCTGCGGAACCTCACGGTGTGCTGGCGCGACCGGCCCGGACGCAACTGCGGGGCGTGCGAGAAGTGCCTGCGGACCATGGTCGCCCTCGAACTGGCCGGGGTGCTCCCGCGCTGCGGCACACTGCCCGCCGTGCTCGACCCCGACCGGCTGCGCAGCGTCCCGATGGGCACGGCCGACGCCCGGGACGCCATGCGCGAGACCGGGGCCGACGCCGCCGCACGGGGCCGCCCCGATCTCGCGGAGGCGGCCGCGCTGGCGGCGGACGGCCACGGGCCGGTGTCCCCGGCGGCGGTGGCCCGGTGACCGGGGGCGGCCGGTGGGCCGACGACCGGCGCCGGCTCGCGCGGACCGTCCGCGAGCTGGTCGGGCCGCCGGGCCGCTGCGCGCTGCTGGGCTTCCCGCACTACGCCAACGTCGGCGACAGCGCGATCTGGCTGGGGGTGCGCGCGCTGCTCGCCGAACTGGGCGCCGAGGTCGTGTACACCGCCGACCACCACGACTTCTGCGAGGCGGCGCTCGCCGGGCGGCTACCGAGCGGCACCATCCTGTTGACCGGCGGCGGCAACCTGGGCGACCTGTGGCCGAGCCACCAACGGATGCGCGAACGCGTGATCGGCGCCTTCCCGGGACACCGGATCATCCAGCTGCCGCAGTCGCTGCACTTCGGCGACCCGGCGGCCCTGGACCGGGCCCGGGCCGTCTTCGACGCGCATCCCGACCTGGTGCTGCTGCTGCGCGACGAGCCGAGCCTGCGCGCGGCCCGCCGCGCCTTCCGGACCCCCTCCGCGCTCGCCCCGGACTGCGCGTTCGCGATGACCGGCCTGCCCCGGCTCGCCCGGCCCGAGCGGCGGATCCTGTGGCTGCGGCGCGAGGACCACGAGTCGGCCGCCGCGCACGAACCCGGCGGCCCGCCGACGGACGCCGGGGTGCACCGGACGGACTGGACCGCGCAGGAGGGCGCCGACGCGGACTGGCCCGCCGCGCTGCGGGCCGTCCGGCAGCGGATCGCGAACGCCTCGGCGGAGGTCCGCGCGACGGGGGGCGACCGGGCGGCGGGCGACCGGGCGGCGGCCGAGCTGGCCGACGCCCAGGACCGCCATGCCGAACTCCAGCTCCGGCGCGGCTGCCGGCTGCTCGGCAGCGCCTCGGCGGTGGTCACCGACCGGCTGCACGGCCATCTGCTGAGCCTGCTGCTCGGCCTGCCGCACGTCGTGGTCGACGACCGGTACGGCAAGATCAGCGGCTACTGGCAGACCTGGGGCCACGACCGGCACCGCTCGGTGGCCCGGCGGGAGCCGGACGCCGAGCGGGCGCTGCGGACGGCGGCCGCCCTGCTCACCGACCCGGCCACACCCCGGCCACTCCGCACCGGCTGAGCAACATCACCCCGAGGCCGGATCCCCACACGCGCGGCCGAACACCAGCAACACCGCGCCGAACGCACCGGCCTCGGCCGCGAAACCACCCGCCACCACCAGCACCGACGGCCGAACGCCGGACGGGCACCGCGGACGGCGCCCGCCCTGCTCACCGACCCGGCCACACCCCGACCAGTCCGCACCACCTGAGCAACATCACCCCGAGGCCCGATCCCCACGCGCCCGGTCGAACGCCAGCAACCCCGCGCCGATCGCACCGGCGTCAGCGGCGAAGCGGGCCGCCAGCACCGGCACCGGCGGGCGGTCGCCGGGCGCGTACAGCCGGCGGGCGAACTCCGCACGCGCCGGGGCGAGCAGCAGTTCCCCCGCGGCGACCGACCCGCCTCCGACGACCAGCACCGCCGGGTCGAACACATTGGCCAGCGCGGCCAGGCCGACGCCGGTCAGCGTGCCCACCCGGTCCATGATCTCCAGGGCCTGTTCGTCGCCGCCGCGGGCGGCGGCAGTGACGGCCGCGCCGGCGCCCGCCCGGTCCTCGCCGATCAGCCGGGCCAGCGGCGAGCCCGGCCGGGCCGCCGCCTCCCGCAGCCCGCGCCTGCCGATGGCGGCGCCGGACGCCGTCTCGCCCCAGCACCCGCGGTTGCCGCACTCGCACAGCGGCCCCCCGGGCTCGACGATCAGGTGGCTGGCCTCGGCGGCGAAGCCGTGCGCGCCGTGCAGCAGCCGCCCGCCCACGACCACGCCGCACCCCAGACCGGTGCCGAGCGTCACCAGCACCAGGTCCGCGTGCCCGCGCCCAGCGCCGAGCCGGTACTCGGCCCACGCGGCGGCGTTGGCGTCGTTGTCGGTCACCACCGGCAGGCCGACGGCGTCCGCGATCGGCTCCCGCAGCGGGGCGCGCGCGAAGTCCAGCCCGGGGGCGAAGGCCAGTGCGCCGGTCCGGGCGTCGACCATCCCCGGCAACCCGACGCCGACGGCGACGGCCCGCTGGCCGCGCACCCGCGCCACCAGGGCGGCGACGGCGGCGACCAGCTCCTGCGCCGTGCGGCGCGGCGTGGCAGCGCGGGCGCGCGCCGCGACCGTGCCGTCGGCCGTGATCCGCACCGCCGCGATCTTGGTGGCGCCGACGTCGATGCCGACCGCCTCGGCCCGGGCCCCGGTCATGACCCCTCCGGCAGGACCACCCGGGCCGCGCCGTGCGCGGCGGCGGTGCGCACCTCGAAGCCGCCCGGCCCGCGGAGCGCGGACAGGTCGCACGGCCGGTCGGTGCTCAGCAGGTCGCTCCCGACCCCGACCCGGACCGGCGACCCGGCGCCGGTCCGCTCGTTCAGCCCCTTCACGTAGCACGCCCCGAGCCGTCCGCGCGCGACCTGGACGACGGCGCAGCCGCCCCCGACCAGATCGGCGGTGACCAGTTGGTCCCCGCACGCGGTGCGGGCCCGCAGCGGGGCGTCGGTGCGGTTGAACAGGAAGACGAGGGCCTCCTCGGGATCCCGGGTGACCCGGCGCAGTTCGAGCCAGGGCGCCGGTCTGCCCCGCACGGCGGCGGTGCGGCCGGCCGGCCAGTCCTCGACGGCCCGGCCGACGCTCCGCCCGCCGGGCGCCAGCGCGATTCCGCCGCTGCGTCGCGCGGCGTCGGCGAGTTCGGTGCAGGGGTTCAGGTCCTCGTCCAGGGACGGCAGTTCGCCCAGCAGGAGGAGCGCTCCGCCGTTCCCGGCGAACGCGGCGAGCCGCCGTTGCAGGGACCGTTCCATGAAGCGGGCCGAGGCGGTGGCCAGGGGCCCCGCCGTGGGGTCGAGGGCGCTGCGGCCGGTGAGTTCCGTCAGCCGGAAGGGCAGGTTGCGGTGCAGGCAGTGCGTGACGAAGGGCAGCAGGGTACGGTCGGCCGACGGCACCGGCCGCGCGCCGTCGCGTGCCCAGTCCCAGGCGCCGATCGCCGCGTACGGCGGGTGCACGCCCCACCGCACGCCGGGCTCCGGACGGGAGA
The DNA here is from genome assembly GCF_042884635.1 of Kitasatospora sp. NPDC058115. Taxonomy (NCBI): domain Bacteria; kingdom Bacillati; phylum Actinomycetota; class Actinomycetes; order Kitasatosporales; family Streptomycetaceae; genus Kitasatospora; species Kitasatospora sp. NPDC058115. The sequence goes on along the minus strand of NZ_JBHVTL010000012.1, from coordinate 159,310 downwards.
GGGCCAGTGCCTCCTGCCGCCCGGCCAGGAAGTGGGTCAGCACCCGCAGCGCGGCGAAGGCCGGGCCGGGGCCGGCGTCCAGCCGGACCGGGGCGCCGTCGCCGTAGGGCGCCCCGAAGGGCACGGGATCACCGCCCGTCTCCGTCAGCCAGGTGCGGTCCACCGCGAGGTGCGGGCCCCAGCCCTCGGTGGCGCAGGCCGGGTAGACGCTGATGCCGGTCGCCCCGCAGGCCACGCCGAGCAGGGTGCGGTGGACCGGGACCACCGGGAAGGCGCAGCCCGCCTCCGCCCAGCGCAGGCCCCAGTTCTCCTCGATGTTGGGGCCCGGTCCGGCCTTGGCCGCCAGGACGTAGCCGATCAGGGCCTCCTCGTCGGCGAGCACGTCGCCCGTCCAGCTGGTGTAGGCGCGGGGCAGGGCGGCGGCCGCGCCGATCCGGTTCCTGGCCAGCCAGGCGTCGTGGCGGCCGGCCGCCCGGCCCGGGACGCGCTCGGCCCGGGCCGGCGGCGCGCAGGTGGTGAAGACGGGGAGGTCCGGTGCGAGCGCCTCGGCCCAGCCCGCCATCCCGGCGGCCAGCACCTCGGCCGACCACCGGCCCCAGTCGACCTGGGAGCGGAGCCCGTCGGCGCGGGTCCCGGCCCCGGCCTGCGCGCCGGTGGGCGCGGCCAGGCCGGGGGCGAAGCGGGCGAAGCGGGCGAAGGCGTCGGTGCCCGGCGGCGCGTAGTCGAGCGCGTCGATCGGCAGCGCGCTCTCCCCGTAGTGCCCCTCGTTGCCGATCTGGGCGGCGACGACCGGGCCGCGCGGGTGGGCGAACGGGCGCAGGAAGCGGCCGACGGCGCGCAGCCAGCCGGTCGCGTCGGCGAGGAACGCCGGGTCCAGGGCGGAGGGCAGCGGGTACTGCTGGCAGGTCAGCGGCCGGCCGTCGGCGGACCGGGCGGCGGTCCGCCGGGGGTCGAGCGCGGGGCTGAGCCGGTCGGGCAGTCCGCCGTAGGGCAGTTCGGCGTGGACGAAGGGGCCCGGCTTCACCACCGCGAGCAGCCCGGCGGCCGCGACCAGGTGCAGGAAGCCGGCCAGGTCGCGGTTGCCGTCCCCCTCGAAGCACCACCGCCGGGCGCCGTCGGCCCCGGCGACCTCGTGGTGCCGCCAGGGGACGTAGCAGGTCACCACCTCGATGCCGGCCTCGCGCACGGCCGCCAGCTTGGCGGCCCACCGCCCGGGGCGGTCCCGGTAGTAGGGGTACTCGCCGGTGATCAGGAACCGGGGCCGCCCGTCCAGCCACAGCGTTCCGTCGACGAAGCGGGGCCTCACGAAGCGGGGCCTCACGGGGCGGGGCCTCACGGGGCGAGACCCCCGTCGCCGGCGAGCAGGACCTTCATCGCGCCGTAGCCGGCCGCCGGCGCGAGGGCCAGCAGTGCGAGGGCCTCGGCGCAGCGTTCGAGCGGCAGCACATGGGTCACCAGTGATTCCAGCGGCAACTCCCGCGCGAGGTCCACCGCCAGGGCGAAGTCCGCCGGCCGGTACGGTCCGGCGCCCACCAGCCGGACGCCCCTGGTCACCAGCGCCCGCAGCGGCACGGTGGCGACGCCGCTCTCCCTCTCCCCCATCACCACGACGGTGCCCCCGGCCGCCACCGCGCCGAGCACGTCCCCGGGCAGCGTCCCGGTGGTGTCGATGGCCACGTCGGGCGGGCCCGCCCCGGCGGCCTCCTCGGCGGGCAGCACCCGGACCGTGCCCGGCAGCAGCAGCCGGGCAAGGGCCACCCGGCCCGGATCGCGCTCGGCCAGGGTGACCCGGGCGCCGCGCCGGGCCAGTACCAGGGCGCACAGCGCCCCGATCGGACCGGCGCCGACGACGAGCACCCGGTCGTCCCAGCGCGGCCGGGCCGCCGCCAGGTTGTTCAGCACGCAGGCGAGCGGCTCCACCAGGGCCCCGCGCCGGTAGGACACCGAGGCGGGCAACCGGTGGACGAAGCGCTCGGGCACGACGGCGAAGCCGGCCATCGTCCCGTCCCGGTCGACGCCGACCTCGCGGCCCGCCTTCGCCCCGCAGTGGGCCGGCATCCCGCGCCGGCAGGGGCGGCACCGGTCGCAGTGGTAGGTCGGGTTGATCACCACCCGGTCACCCGGTGCCACCGAGGCGACGCCGGACCCGACCGCCGCCACCGCGCCGGCCGCCTCGTGCCCCAGCACCACCCCGCGCCGGGCGGGGAACTCGCCCAGCAGGATCGCCCGGTCCGTGCCGCAGATCCCGGTGGCCGCCACCTCGACCAGGACCTCGTCCGCCCCGTAGGAGGGGACCGCACGGTCGTGGATGCCGGGCACGCCCACGTCCTCGAACACGACGGCCTTCATCGCAGCCTCCCACCGGATCGTTCGTCAACGGTCCCATAGAATGTCCGCTATGAACCCATTCTGGCGGCCGAGCGGGTGGCCGCCCCCGCCGGACTCCCGGCTGAGGATCCTGCTGCTCGGTGCCTCGGGGTTCGTCGGCGGCGGCCTGTGGAGCCACCTGGCGTCCCGTCACGAGGTGGTCGGCACGTACGCCACCCGGCCGGCCCCCGGACTGGTGCGGCTGGACCTGCGGGACGAGTCCCGGCTGGCGGCGCTCGCGGCCGACGGCTTCGACCTCGTCGTCCACGCGGCCGGCCTGGTCCCCCTGGAGCAGGCCGAGGCCGACCCGGAGCTGGCCCACCGCCTCAACGTCCGCCCCGTCGAGGTGCTGCTGGACGCCGTGCGCGGCTCGGCGGCGAAGCTGGTCCTGCTCTCCAGCGACAACGTCTTCGACGGCACCCGGGAGCAGTACACCGAGGCGGACCTCCGCGCCCCGGTGAACGTCTACGGGCGGACCAAGGCGGCGGCGGAGGACCTGCTGCTCGCCGAGGGCGGCCACCTGACCGTGCGGATCCCGATGGTGTTCGGGCGCGGCCCCTGGGCCAACACCTTCCTGGCCCGCCTGGCCGGACCGGCCACCGCCGCCCGCACCGACCTGGTCTGCGCCCCCGTCTACCTGCCCAGCCTCGGCCCGGCGCTGACCCGGCTGTGGGACCGCACCGGCGTGGTGCACTACGGCGGCGCCGACGTGGTGACCCGCTACGAGCTGATGTCCCGGGTCCGGCGGGCCCTGGCGCTGCCGACCCGGGTGGTGCCCACGGAGCACGACGGCCCCGGCTGCCGCCGGCCCCCGCGGCTGGTGCTGCGCAGCACCCGGCACGGCCTGCTGGGCCCCGGGCTGGACGAGGCGCTCGCGCACCTGGCGGCATGACTAGGGAAGGTGGTCGGCGACCAGCGCCAGGTGGCTCGCGGCGTCCACGCCGCCTGGGCGGCCGAGCCGGGCGGCGAGGTCGTTGAGCAGCAGGGTGCCGAGCAGGTAGTGGCCGAGCGCGAGTTCGGCGGGCGGGGAGTCCCGCCCCCGCAGGTCGGGTTTGGGCTTGCGGTCGGAGAGGCGGCACGGCGCCTCCGCCAGGACGTGCAGGGCGTGCGTCAGCAGCAGCCGGTCCCACCAGCCCGGGTCGTCCCGGAACAGGTCCGACAGGCCGTCATGGGCCGCCAGCCGGGGCAGGAAGCGGTGGATAGCCGCGCGGTAGCCCGGGAACACCGGGCGGCGGAAGCCCACCCGGTAGCCGTGCGCCGTCCTGCGCACCGCGAAGCCCGTGCGCAGGGCGGGATCCCAGACAGTGAGGCTGAACAGTGTCTTCGCCAGGTCGTAGACCGGGTCCCACGGCTCGACGGAGCCGCGCGGGTCGATCAGCCGGAAGTCCTCGGCCGCCGCGCCGGGGCGGGTGGAGAGCAGCACGTTGCGGGTGTTGGCGTCACCGTGGGCGGGGGCCATCAGCCGGGCGGGCTCCAGCCGGGCCAGCCGGCCCGCCAGCCGTTCCAGGACCAGCTGCGGGGCCTCGCAGGGGACGTCGTTGACCGTGAGCCGCCCGGCGCCCGTCAGCTCCGGCGGCAGGGCCCGGCGCAGCACGGGCAGCCGTCGCAGGAAGCGGCCCAGGACGACGTCCGCCAGGTGGCCGGCCGGGGTGGGGTGGGAGCGCACGGCGTACCCGTCCAGGACGAGGGCCTGGACGAGGGCGGTGTACCGGCGGAAGAACTCCCCGGTGCCCTGCGGCGACTCCCGCAGGGGCGCGGCCAGGTCCGCGGAGTCGTAGTACGGCGTCGTGCAGGCCGACCAGCCGTCACCGTCGAGGACGTGCGGGACCGGCAGGTAGTGCGCCGCCAGGCGCGGCGCCAGGGTGCGCAGCAGCTCGATCTGGTGCAGCTTGCGGCGGAAGGACTCCAGGTCGTGGCCGTCCACGGCGCCGGGGGCGGGCACCAGGACCTTGACCACCAGGCCCTCCCCGGCAGGGGTGAGGGCCCGGTGGACCCGGGCCGGGGAGCCGCCGTCCAGGATCTCCTCCCCGATCGTGAGGCCGAGGGTCCCGGCGACGGCCGCCAGGGCCGTCCGGTCGGTCCATCCGCCGGGCGGGCGCGGGGAGGTGACGTGCCGGTGGTCGGTCACCGCGTCCTCCTACCAGCGGATCGAGTCGATCAGCGCCGCGTGCAGCTGCGGGGTGCAGGCGGCGATGCAGGAGCGCTGGTTCAGCGGGCCGATGTCCAGCAGCAGGGTGTCGTGCAGCGGTTTGCCGTAGGCGTCGGTGATGGTGACCCCGGCGCGTTCCGCCAGGTACACGGAGGCGGCGATGTCGTAGGGGAACAGGTGCAGCACGCTCCCGTGGCCGACCCGGCGGAAGTCCGCCTCGGTCTCGGGACGGTCGCGCAGCAGCCGGTTGCCGATGTCGACGTAGGCGTCCATCTGGCCGGTGATGATCCGGGAGATGGAGAAGGAGGCGCTGTTGAAGACGTACACGCCGCCGGTGTTGGCCGAGGCGTCGATCAGATGGCCGTACGACCCGATCATCAGCTCCGCCGGGTGGCCGTTGAACTCCAGCGACCAGAACATCCGCCCGGGATCGGTGGTGGCGGACAGCCGGGGCACCGGGGCCGGGAAGCCGCCGGACTCGATGCCGGGCCCGTGCTCGTCGGCGTAGAGCCAGTGGCCGGTCTTGATCTCCTGGAGCATCGCGTGGCGGATGTCGCCGATGGTGGGCGCCTCGGTGAACGGGGCCGCGGCGATGGAGACGCAGGCCATCTCCAGGTCGGCGGCGGCGCCGCGGGTCCCGTCGATGGGGTCGATGATCAGCACGTGTCCGGGTGCGCGGCCGATGGTGCGCAGCCCCTCGCTCTCGGTGTAGACGGCCACCGGCTCGCCGCGCTCGCGCAGGAAGTCCCAGGCGGCGCGCTCCGCGAGCACGTCGACGGGGAACTCGGCGTCGCCGCCCTTGGCCGTCCCCGCCACGTAGCGGCTGCCGACCTCGTGCAGTCCCTCGCGCACGGCCGCCCGGATCCGCCCGGACAGCTCCTGGACGAGGCCCCTCATGAGACCGAGAGGAAGAGTCGTTCCAGCAGGTCGCACATCTCGTCCGCCTCCTGACGGGTCATGATCAGTGCCGGGCGGACCTTCAGCACGTTGCCGTGCCCGTAGAGCGAGGTCCGCAGCAGCAGTCCGTGGTCCATGCCGCGTTCGGCGAGGTGGTTGGTGAGCCGGGCGTCGGGGCGGCCGTCCCGGTCCACGACGTCGATGCCGATCATCAGCCCGACGCCGCGCACCTCCCGGACGAACGGCACCTTCGCGGCGAGGTCGCGCAGCCGGGTGAGCACGTGCCCGCCGACCTCGCGCACGTTCTCCAGGAAGCCGGGGCGGCCGATGATCTCGACGGTCTTCAGGGCGGCCGCGGCGGCCAGCACGTTGCCGCCGAAGGTGGAGTTGATGTGGTGTCCCTCCACCCCGGTCAGCCGCTCCTCGGTCAGGATGCCCGCGATCGGCATCCCCGCGCCGCCGAGGCCCTTGCCGAAGGTCATCATGTGCGGGGCGACGCCGAAGTGGTCGGCGGCGAACATCCGGCCGGTGCGTCCGAAGCCGGTCTGGATCTCGTCGAAGACCAGCACGATGCCGCGTTCCTCGCACAGGTCCTTGAGCGCCCGCAGGTAGCCGTCCGGCGGCACGACGTTGCCGCCGTTGCCGCTGATCGGCTCCAGCACCACGCAGGCCACCCGGCCGGTGCTCGCGTAGTCGATGAAGTCGTTGATCCGCTCGACGCACAGCAGGCCGCAGGTGGCCCGCTCCTGCCGGTAGAAGCAGCGCAGGCAGTGCGGGTCGGGGACGTGCACGACGCCGGGCAGGTGCGAGGGGAAGGGGGTGCGCCGGAAGGCGGCGCCGGAGGCCCCGATCATGCCGAGGGTCTGGCCGAGGTGGCCGCGGAAGAGGGTGACCACGTCGGACTTCCCGGTGTGCACCTGGGCGATCTTGACGGCGCTCTCGTTGGCGTCCGAGCCGCTCGCCGACTTCAGGTGCACCCGGGTGAGGTTCGCCGGCGAGACCTCGGCCAGCTTGGCCACCAGCGCGTTCAGCGGCTCGGTCTGGAACTTGGAGGTGACGTGGATCAGCCGGCCGGCCTGCTCGCGGACCACCTCGACGATCTCGGGGTGGGCGTAGCCCAGGCTCAGGTTGAACGTCCCCGAGGAGCAGTCGAGATAGCGCCGGCCGTCCTCGCCGTAGAGGTACACGCCCTCGCCCCCGGCCACCCTGAGGTCGTCCGGCCGGTAGTAGTAGTGCTGGAGCGCGGCCGCGGCGTCCCCGCCGGGCGGGGGCTCGGGAGCGGCGGCGGTTCGTGCCGCGGGGCTTGCCTGGCGCATCGGCTTTCCTCCGACAATTCCTGGCAGATCGACCTGCTCGAACGATTCGAACCGCAGATCCGCTTCCTGGAGATCGAGTTCGGCGGTCATCGCGTTCGGTACCGCGACGCACCGGATTCCGGCCCGTTTCGCGGCGCGCACGCCGTTGGGGGAATCCTCGAAGGCGACCGCCCGCTCGGCCGGAATTCCCAGCGAGGCGAGCGCCGCGACATAGAGGTCCGGCTCCGGTTTGGCGCTGGCCCGGTCACCGTCGGCGCACTGCACGGTGCTCCACCCGTCGGCGATTCCGCATTGCCGCGCATAGCGCGCGACCCATTCCCGGGTGGAGTTGCTGACGATCCCCCGGGAGATCCCCAGGGCGTCGACCGCGCCCAGGACCCGGTGCACACCGGGCCTGCCGCACAGCCCGCCGAGCAGCTCACGCTGCCGGTGGCGGACCCGCCGCTGCAGTTCGCGGCGGTCCGCCGTGCAGCCGGTGGCCCGTTCGAGCCGGGTCCACAGGTCGGAGCCGATCGTGCCGACGAGCGACGACCACACCTCGGCCGGGAGCTGGTGACCGAATTCCCGGAAGACCTCCGCGTGCGCGCGGAAGATCTCGGCCTCCGGATCCCACAGCGTCCCGTCGAAATCGAAGAGAATCGCATCCACGTCCTTCACACGGACACCTCCGTCGAGCGGCGGCGAACGGCCGCGCGGCCAGGGGTTCGGGTACGGAGCCGAGGCGCCGAGCGTCCATCATCGCGTGGCCCACCCGGTCCCGCCATTCATGCTTCCCCCACCCGGCGCCCGCCCCGCGGTTCGTCGGCGTACCCACGATCGGCGCACGGCTCGGTGCGCACCCGGAAGGACGGTGGTCGACTGGGAGCGAGGCCCCGGAGGGCCGCAGCGAGAGCCGAGGAGCGATGGACGAAGACAGCCGCCCCACCCGTACGACGGCCCGCTCCGGCCGCCCCCGGCCACGCGTGGCCGTGATGGGGCACGTCGAGTGGACCACGATCGCGGGGCTCGACCGGGTACCCGGCGCCGGCGAGGTGGTCCACGCGCACCGGCTCTGGCAGGGCCCGGCCGGCGGCGGCGCGGTCGCGGCCGTGCGGCTGGCCGAACTGGCCGGGGACTGCGCCTTCTTCACCGCCCTCGGCGACGACCACGCCGGGCGGCGCTCGCGGGCCGAACTGGAGCACCGCGGCGTACGGGTCCTGGCCGCGCCGCGCCCCGGCCCCACCCGCACCGCCGTGAGCATGGTCGACCGTTCCGGCGAACGCACCACCGTGACCCTGGGCGAACGCCTGCAGCCGGCCGCCGAGGACCCCTTCGACTGGGCGCAGCTCGCCTCCCTGGATGCGGTGTTCTTCACCGCCGGGGACGCCGCCCTGCTGCGCCGGGCCCGGCGGGCGCGGGTGCTCGTGGTGACGGCGCGCGAGTTCACCACCGTGCTGGAGTCCGGCGTGCGGGTCGACGCGCTGGTGGGCAGCGGCTGCGACCCGGCCGAGCGCTGCGACCCGGCGCTGCTGCGCCGGCTGCCGGACCTGGTGGTCAGCACCGAAGGCCGCCACGGCGGCGTGTTCACCTGCTGCAACCAGCCCCCTCGCCGCTACCGGCCCGCCCACGCCCCGGGCCCCCTGGTCGACACCTACGGGGTCGGGGACAACTTCGCGGCCGTCCTCACCTACGCGCTCGCCACCGGCAGGACCACGGCCGACGCCCTGGACCTCGCCGCCCGGCACGGCGCGGCCTGCACCACCGAGCGGGGCCCCTTCACCGCCGGGCCCGCCCCTCGACGACCGGCGGCCCGGGTATGACGCATCTGCTGCTCCTGTGGGACATCGACGGCACGCTGATCGACGGCGACCACGTCTGCGAGGCCCTCTACCCGAGCGCCTTCGAGCGCCTCACCGGCCGGCCGGCGCTGCACCGCGTCAGCATCGCCGGGCGGACCGAACTCGACATCATGGACGAGCTGTTCGCCCGGCACGGCGTCGGCGGGGTCGGCCCGGAGCGGGTCACCACCGAACTGGCCGCCCGGCTGCGCGAACGGGCCGCCGAGCTGCGGGCCGCCGGACGGGCCCTGCCGGGGGCCGTCGAAGCCCTGCGGGCGCTGGCAGCGCGGGGTGACGTCACGCAGTCCGTGCTGACCGGCAACCTGCGGGCCAACGCCGAGCTGAAGCTGGGGCTGTTCGGGCTGGCGGAGTTCCTGGACCTCTCCGTCGGCGCGTACGGCGACGACGCGCGCGAACGGCCCGCCCTCGTCCCGGTGGCGCGGCGGCGCGCGGCGGCGGTGCACGGACACGCCTTCGACGCCGGGCGCACCGTCCTGATCGGCGACACCCCGCGCGACGTGGCCGCGGGGCGCATCGGCGGGGCGCGGGTGGTCGCCGTCGCCTCGGGCGCGAGCAGCGCCCACGCGCTGCGGGCGGCGGGGGCGGACACGGTGCTGGCGGACCTCCGGGACACCGCCGCGGTGCTCCGCGCCGTCCGGGCGGCGGGGCCGGCCGCGCGGAGCCCGGGATGAGCGGGGCCGCCCGGCCGGTGCGCCTGGTCTCGGTGGTCATTCCCGCGCGCAACGCCGAGCGGACGATCGCCGGCCAGTTGGAGGCCCTGGGCCGGCAGACCTATCCGGACCCGTGGGAGGTCATCGTCGTCGAGAACGGCTCCAGCGACGGCACCCGCGGGCTGCTGCGGTCCTGGCAGCGGCGGATGCCCCGGCTGAGGGTGACCTTCGCCGGGGCCGCCGGCGTCAACCGGGCGCGCAACATCGGGTGCCGGCAGGCCGACGGCGAGTTCGTGCTGCTCTGCGACGCGGACGACGTGGCGGCGCCCGGCTGGGTGGCCGGCCTGGTCGACGCCCTGCGGACCAGCCCGGCCGCCGGCGGCGCCCTCGAACGCCGGCGGCTCAACGGGCCGTTGGCGCTCGCCGCGCGGCCGCCGAAGAAGGCCCCCGCCCTGCTGAACACCTTCGGCTTCCTGCCCTATCCGGCGGGCGCCAACTGCGGCTTCCACAAGGAGCTGTGGAGCCGGCTGGGCGGATTCGACGAGAGCTACCGGGGCGGCGGCGACGACACCGAGTTCTTCTGGCGCGCCCAGCTGGCCGGCTACCGGCTGGAGTTCGCCCCCGACGCGGTCGTGCACTACCGGCACCGCAGCGAGACCCGGGCCATCGTCCGGCAGGCCTACGGCTTCGGGCGTTCGCACCCCAAGCTCTACCGCGAGTTCGCCGCCGCCGGCATGCCGTCCTCGCCGCTGGCCGACGCCGCCGGCGCCTGGTGGGGACTCCTGGCCCACGCCCCCGACCTGCTCGGCCCGACCGACCGGCGCGCCGCCCTGCTGGCCCAGCTCGCCCTGCGTGCGGGCCGCGCCGCCGGCAGCGCCCGACACCGCCGGTGCTACCTGTGAACCGCTCCCGGCCGTCCCCGCGCCGGAAGGCGGTCCGCGCCCGCCCCGGGTGACCCGGCACCCCGCGTTCCCCGGCGGTGCCCCATCCGGCGCAGCCCGTCTGGCGACCGGTCGGAGCATCTCCGACTGTTGGCCTGTACCGATCGTTCGGGTGCGACCCCCGGGGTTCGCCCACCCGGGGCAGCCGGCCCCGACACCAGTTCGAAGCCCTGCGGAGGACGCATGAGCCCCACCGACCCCGGCCCGACCACCGACCAGGTCGTCGCGGCACCGACCTATCTGGCGGACATCCGCTTCTTCTTCCGCCCCGAGGACATCGATCACATGGGCCAGAAGGGGATCGAACTCGGCACCTACGACGGGGTGAAGGCCAACGCGCTCGCGATCCACGCCCAGACCGCTCCGCCGGACGCGCAGATGCCCCCGGACGCGGCGGGCAAGTGGAGCGCCGAACGCTCGCAGACCTTCCGCAACTGGATCGTCAACGGGTTCCCGCTCGGCACCGCGACACCGGCCGGCCCGCCGACCCCGGCGCCCACGACCCGGGTCCGCAAGGACGTCACCACGCTGAGCGACACCGAGTTCGCGCAGCTGAGGACGGCGTTCGAGGGCCTGATGGCCCGCGACCCGAAGGCCCCGGACAGCTACTTCGCGCTGGCCGGGCACCACGGCCTCCCGAAGCGGTTCTGCCTGCACCACGAGAACCGCTACAACCCCTGGCACCGCCAGTACCTGCGCGTCTTCGAGGACGCGCTGCGCACCGTGCCCGGCTGCGAGGAGGTGACGATCCCCTACTGGGACATCTCGACCAAGCTGCCCGACCGGCTGCAGCACCCGCCGTTCGACGCGTACGTGCTGCCGGCCGACCCCGGCGCCGACGCCACGCCGCATCCGGTACCCGGGTTCTTCCCGTACACGACCCAGCGCTTCCCGGTCGACACCATCGCCCAGAACGTGATCGACTTCGGGGTCCTGGACGACATCGCCACCTCGCTCGTCCAGTCGCTGTGGGGCGCCTTCAACGTCAACGGCTACCAGGACTTCTCGATCCAGGCCCACGACGGCGGCCACGGATCGATCGGGCCGACGATGGGCAACCAGAACGTGGCCGCCTTCGACCCGGTGTTCTGGTTCTACCACTGCAACCTGGACCGGCTCTGGCTGAGCTGGCAGACCCGCGTCGGCGCGACCACCCTGACCGGGTTCCGGTCCACCCTGGGGAACAACACCGACTGGCTCACGCCGCCGTTCAACGCGCTGCCGCCGTACAGCGTGACCGCCGACCAGACGATCGAGACCGACATCTCCTACGACCGGCTGGACCTCGTCAGCCCCGTGGAGGGCGTGTTGGAGAACCTGAGCGGAAGCATCGACGCCGCCCGCACCTTCGCGTTCCGCAGCGCCAACCCGGTCTCGGTCCGGGTGAAGGGGATCGACCGGCTGAACATCCCGGGCTCCTTCGTGGTGAGCCTGCTCGCCGACGGCGAGCCGGTCGCCAAGCGCTACTTCTTCCAGCCGGACGATCCGCGCAGCTGTGCGACCTGTGTGCAGCACGGCATCGTCAACATCGACTTCCGGCTTCCCCAGGAGCAGCTGCTCGACCGGTCGCTGTCCGTCCGGATCGACGTGCCCGGGCACGCCGGGGCGATCGGGACGGCCTTCCCGCTCACCCAGGCGGGCAGCCCCAGCATCAACGCGCGCCTGCTGGCCGAGGAGGCGTAGCACCCCGTGGACGTCATCGACCTGACCGGGACGTACACCTACCGGAGCTTCCTGGAGCTGCCGGATCCCGTCGACGACTTCAACCGCCTCCGGTTCGCCCAGGCGACGCTGGAGCTGACGGCCTCGGCGGACGGCACCGTCGGCGGCGAGCTGATCCTCTCGGATCCGGGAGAGGAGCCGGCGATCATCATGGACATGGCCGGAACCGCCACGGCGGCCTCGTCCAGGGTCTCGTTCACCCTGAGCGGCCGGGGCCGGCCGCCCGTCGCCGACTTCCACTACGAGTACGACGGCGGCATCCTGCGCCACTGGGAGACCGGTGTCCACCAGCGGGTCGTCCTCGCCGGGACGGTGCTGCGGGCGGAGCCGCACGGGGGCGCGCCGGCCGGGCAGACCGCGAGCTTCCTGGCGGTGCGGCGCGACGGCGCGTGACCCGGCCGGCCCGGTGTGCCGGGCCTCGCCGCTGCGCCGGGCCGGCGGACGGCCGCCGTCAGCTCATGCCGAGCAGCATGTAGACCATGCCGATCGACATCACCGACTGCCGTGCGGCGACCAGACGGGGTGAGGGCGCGGCCGGTCCGAGGACCGGCCGCGCTCCCGCGCGCCGGGCGGCGTCCGCCGGGCGCGGCAGCATCGCACCGGCCCCGCAGGCGGCGTGGGCCAGGAAGTAGGCGGCGAGCGCGAGCAGGGTCCATTCCGGCACCGCCGCGGCGCCCGGGTGGGCGGCGCCGCGGGCGTGGTGGTGCGTCGGTGCGAGCGGCAGCACCAGCGCGGCCAGCGCGGCGGCGCTGAGGGCGTGGTGGGGGTAGTGCTGCCAGCCGCCGGGGCCGGCGCGGCTCGCGTGTCCGGGGCGTCCGGCGCGTCCCAGGAGGAGCAGGGCCGGCCAGGCCGCGCACGCCGCGAGCAGGGCCGACCAGACGACCGGCGGCAGGGGGTCGAGGGCCGGGGCCATCATCGCGACCATGGCGAGCGCCATGACGATCTCGGTCAGCTCCAGCCGGCGGTCGGCGCAGCGGCGCCCCGCGAGCACGAGCGCGCAGTGCACCGCGCACCAGCCGGTCAGGACGATCAGCAACGCGGTGACGATCACGGGTTCCAGCACGGGGACCCCCGTTCCGGGGCCGCCCCCGGCCCGGTGCGGAGCCGCCGGCCCTTCCACCACAGTAGGCCGGGGCCCCGTCCGACGCTCGGGGAGGCGGAACGGCCGCCCGGCCCGCCCGCCCCGTCGCCTCCGCCGTCCCGGCACCCGTACGGTCCTGCCGTCCGACGGCCGTCCCAGCCCTCTTTCGGCCATCTGTGCACGAGGTCTGTTCGAGGTCGGCACACCCCCCTAGAGTCGACCGCGACCTTCGACCTGTGGTCATTTCCGCACATCCGTTCACCGGTCCCCCGAGCGTTCGGCGCAGCCTGTTCACCTCATCGAGCCGGAAGGGCCGGGCCCGTGTCACAGGCGTTCCAGTCCCCCGGCTTCGCCGCGCTGGCGGCCGGCCGCGCGGTCGAGACACGGCTGGTCGACGACCGGTGGCAGGCGGTGGCCTGGGATCTCGGGACCGGGCGGCGACGCGTGGTCACGGACCGGCCGGGGGGCGTCCACCTGAGCGAGATCGAGCCGGACGGCGGTGCCATCTGGTGGTTCGACGCCGACGGTGCCGGGGTGGGGCGGTGGCGGCGTGAGCCGTTCGCCGGCGGGGCGGGCGGCGAGGCGCTGCCCGGCGTGCCGCCCGGGCGGGCGTACGGCGTCGCCTTCGACCGGACGGGCGCGCTCGCGGCGGTGGCGGTGGGCGTCGAGGACGCCTCGTACTGCTACGTCGGGCCGCCGGCCGGCGCGGCACGGCCGATCGGCGCGGTGCCGGGGTACCTGGGCCTGGCCGACCTGTCGCCGGACGGGCGGCTGCTCGCCCTCGGCGGGCAGCCGGACGGGGACGACGCGGTGGTCCTGTGGCCGACCGGCGCCCGGGCCGGCGATCCGCTGCGGCTCGGCGGGAACGGCGGTTCACGGCTCTGGCCGATCGAGTTCAACCCGCTCGCGGCCACCGAGCCGGAACTGCTGCTGGTGGTCGAGGAGGACGAGCGCTACACCGTCGCGACCTGGCGGGCGGACACGGGGCTGCGCCGGCACCCGGGGCTGTCGTTCGACTCGCAGATATCGGCCGGCTGGTACCGGGGGCCACGCGAGGTGCTGGTCCAGCACGAGCGGGCGGGGCGCAGCCGGCTGCTCCTGGCCGACCTCGGCCCGTCGGCGCGACCGCGGTCGGCCGGGGCCCGGGAGATCCGCACGCCCGGCGGCACCATCCACGACCTGTCCTGCGCCCCGGACGGCACCCTGCACTGCGTCTGGAGCCGGGAGTCGACGCCGCCCCGCCCGCTGGTGCTGCGCCCCGGCACGGAGGCGGCCGGCCACCCCGGCCCGGACCGGGACGACACCGTCCGCAGCCGGCGCTGGACGCCCCGGTCGTACGGGCGGATCCACAGCTTCGTCAGCACCCCGGCCGGGCCCGGCCCGTGGCCGGCCCTCTTCCTGGTGCACGGCGGCCCCGCCACCCACGACCGGGACTCCTACGACCCCCGGGTGAACGCCCTGGTGGACCACGGCTACGCGGTGGTGCGCACCAACTACCGGGGCTCCACCGGCTACGGCGCCCGTTGGCAGCACGCCTACGGCCACCGGGTCGGGCTGGCGCAGATCGAGGACCTCGCCGCCGTCCGCGCGGAGCTGGTCGCCGACGGCACGGCGCTCGCGGAGCGCACCGGGCTGTGCGGGTTCTCCTGGGGCGGCTACCTGACCCTGCTGGCGATGGGCGCGCAGCCGGAGCTGTGGTCGCTCGGCATGGCCGCCCAGCCGATCGCGGACTACCCCGCCGCCTACCGCAGCACCACCCCCGCGCTGCGCGAGCTCGACCGGCAGCTCTTCGGCGGCAGCCCGGAGGAGGTGCCCGAGCGCTACCGAGCGGCCGATCCGCGCGCGTACGTGCACCAGGTCCGCTCGCCCGTGCTGCTGGTCGCCTCGCGGACCGACGAGCGGTGCCCGCCCGGGCAGGTGGCCGGCTACGCGGCCGACCTGCGCCGGCTGGCGGTGCCGCACGAACTGCTCTGGGTGGACGGCGGCCACTACAGCCGCCGCACCGCCGACCACCGGTCGGTGCTCGCCGCGATGGTCCGCTTCGCCGGGCGCGTCTGGCCGGCACCGCTCCCCCGAGCACCCCGGGGCGACCGCCCAGGGGTCCCCGCCGAGTCGACGGAAGGAGGTGAACAGCCATGAAGCGACGCAGCATCCAGAACGACCCGATCAGCACCCCGGAGCGTGACCGGGGCGCCGTGGTGGTCCAGAACTTCGCGCTCGACATCACCAAGGCCGCGCCGGTCGCGCCCGCCCTCAAGGGGAAGGCCAAGCCGAAGCCGGAGACCAAGGCCAAGTGATCCTCCGTCGCTCCGGGGTGCCCGCGGCCCCCGGAGCGACACCCCGCCCACCGCCCGCGAACGACGGAAGTGGCCATCATGCGCATCGTCCTGCTGCACATGCCCTGGGGCGCGATCGACGTGCCGTCACTGGCGCTCGGGATCCTGCACACCGCCGCCGCCCGTGCCGGCCACCGGGTCGAGGTGCGGTACGCCAACCTGGACTTCGTGGACTGGGCGGCGGACACGGCGGGCTTCGGCGTGGACGACTACCAGTACTTCTCGGAGAAGTCGTACTTCCAGGGCGCGGGCGACTGGGCGTTCGCCGGCGCGCTCTACGGCGACGACGGTAACCCCGACGGCGACGGCGACGGCGGTGACGGCAGCGACGGTGACGAGGCCGGGTTCGCGGGCTACTTCGCGTACCTGGCCGCCAACGGCGCGAGCGAACGGGAGATCGCCCTGACCCGGGCCACCCGCGCGATCGCCCCCGCGTTCGTCGCCCGCCTGGTCGAGGAGATCGCCGCCGACCCGCCGGACCTGGTCGGATTCACCACCACCTTCCAGCAGAACACCGCGAGCCTGGCCGCCGCGAAGCTGCTCAAGGAACGCTGCCCCGAGGTGCGCACGGTGTTCGGCGGCGCGAACTGCGACGGTCCGCAGGGCGCCGCGCTGCACCGCAACTTCCCCTTCCTGGACTACGTGGTGCGCGGCGAGGGCGACGCCGCCTTCCCGGCGCTCCTGGCGGGCGGCGACCTCTCCGCCGTCCCCGGACTGTGCTGGCGCGACGGGTCCGGACGGCCGACGGTCAACGCGATGCCGAAGCACCCGCTGCCCCCCGGGGCGATCCGGCCGCCCCGCTACGACGGCTTCTACGAGCGGCTCGACGCCTCCGTCGCGGCCGGCTGGGTGGATCCCAAACTGGTCCTCGAAGGCTCCCGGGGCTGCTGGTGGGGCGAGAAGCACCACTGCACCTTCTGCGGGCTCAACGGCTCCTCGATGGAGTTCCGCTCCAAACGGCCGGCGGACTTCCTCGCCGAGGTGCTCGCGCTCGCCGAACGCCACCGGCTGCTGGACGTGTACGTGGTCGACAACATCCTGGACATGGGCTACTTCGACACCGTCCTGACGTCGCTGGCCGAGCTCCCGGTCGATCTGCGGCTCCACTTCGAGATCAAGGCCAATCTGCGCCGCCACCAGTTCCAGTTGCTCGGCGACTCGGGCGCGGCCCAGGTGCAGCCCGGCATCGAGAGCCTGAGCACCCGGGTCCTGCGGATCATGGACAAGGGGGTGACGGGCTGCCAGAACGTCCGCGCGCTGCGGGACGCCCAGAGCGCCGGGGTCTCGGTGACCTGGAACTACCTCTACGGCTTCCCCGGCGAGCAGCCGGCCGACTACGAGTCGGTGATCCGCCAGCTGCCCGTGCTGCACCACCTGGATCCGCCGACCGGGGCGGGGCGGATCGCGATCGAACGGTTCAGCCCGTACTTCGACCGTCCCGAGCTGGGCTTCGCGATCACCCGCCCGGCCTTCCAGTACCGCGCGACCTACCGCCTCCCGGAGAGCGAACTGGCCGAGCTGGCGTACGTGTTCACCGCCCCGCCGCGCGGGATCGGCGGCCCGCTCGCGGAGCGGCTGGGCACGGCGGTGGACACCTGGCTCGCGCGGTTCCCCGACAGCCGGCTCAGCTACCGGGACGCGGGCGGGCGGATCGTGCTCGTCAACACCCGGGCCGGGTACGACTGGCGGGTGGCCGAGCTGACCGATCCGGTGGAGGTCGCCGCCTTCCGGCTGCTGGCCCAGCCCCGCTCGGCGGCCGCGCTGGCCGCCAGGGTGCCCGGCGGAGCGGCGGCGGTCGGCCCGGTCCTGGACCGCTTCACCGCGCTCGGCCTGCTGTTCCACGACGGGGACAGCTATCTGCAGGTCGCCGTGGAGTCCGACAACCAGGTGCTGATGCGGATGCAGCACCGGCACGGCCCCGCCGCCGCCCACCCCCGCACCGAGGAGGTGCTCGATGCCCTCGCGACCGGCTGAGCGGACCGACGAGGCCGCCTGGCACGCGCCCGGCCCGCAGGCCGAGCTCTGGCTCGACTACGACCCCGCCGCCCGGGAGCTGCCGGGCTTCGCGCTCGGCCGCCGCGTCCTGTCCGGCCCGGCGGGGGCGGAGGTGACCGGGCTGCACCGCGCCGGGGTCCGCTGCCTGCGGCTGACCGAGCCGGTGCGGCTCTGCGCGGACGCGCCGCCGGCCTCCGCGCGGGCGCTGATGCT
Source organism: Kitasatospora sp. NPDC058115 (assembly GCF_042884635.1). Classification (NCBI taxonomy): domain Bacteria; kingdom Bacillati; phylum Actinomycetota; class Actinomycetes; order Kitasatosporales; family Streptomycetaceae; genus Kitasatospora; species Kitasatospora sp. NPDC058115. Next base: position 141,805 of record NZ_JBHVTL010000012.1, on the reverse strand, counting down.
GCTGCGCGAGGCCACCGCACAGGGGCTGGCCGTGCTCTGGCGGGCGGTCTGCACCGACGGCTGCGCGGCGCGGCGCCGGTTCCACCACCTGTACCCGCCCGAGCGGGTGGCCGGCGCACCGGAGGAGGTCGTCGCCGACTGGCGGGCCACGTACTTCCCGAGCAAGTGCGTCGTCCGGCGCGGCCCGGGCTTCGCCGAGGTGCGCGACCGCCGGTTCGGGACGCTGGAGCTGTTCACCATCGACGAGCCCGGCCACCTGGAGCAGCTGGACGCGCTGGCCGAGGGCGTCGGGACCGACCTGCTGCCGGACGCCGTCCGCCGGGACCTCACCGAGGCCGGGCTGATCGCCGAACAGGCCGGCCGGGCCTGGTTCCTGCCCATGCGGGTGCGCCGCTGGCCGTTCCCTTCGCTGACCGTGTGACCCGTCCGAGTCCGAGGAGAGACCATGACCACCGCGGTCGACGACGCCGCCGCGCGGATGTCCGCCTTCATCCGCGACCCCTACCCCACGCTCGCCCGGATCCGCGAGGCCGGCGCGGTCTCGGTCGTGGAGTTCGGCGAGGGCCTGCCGGTCTACCTGGTGACGCGCTACCAGGACGTCCGGGGCGCGCTGACGGACCCGAGGTTCGGGCAGGACGTCCGCCGCAGCCAGGCCATCGCGAGCGGACGGGGCTCCGCACTGACGCTCGGTTCGGAGGTCGTCCACATGCTCAACAGCGACCCGCCGGACCACACCCGGCTGCGCCGCCGGATCCAGGGCGTCTTCACCCGCCGACGGGTCGAGATGATGCGGCCGCTGGTCGAACGCATCGCCGGCGGCCTGCTGGACGGGCTGCGCGGACGGGAGTCCGCCGACCTGGTGACGGACTTCGCCTTCCCCCTGCCCATCATGATCATCTGCGAGCTGCTGGGATTCCCCCCGGAGGACATGCAGGCCTTCCGCACCTGGTCCACGGCCATCCTCACCCAGGGCGGCGAGATGACCTTCGACCAGGCCACCGCCGAACTGAACGACTACCTCCGGGAGCTGATGACCGCCCGGCGGGCGGCACCGCGCGCCGACATCCTCACCGAGCTGGTGCAGGCCAGTGACGCCGGTGAACTCACCGAGCAGGAGGTGTTTTCGATGGTCTTCCTGCTGCTGATCGGCGGTCACGAGACCACCGTCAACCTGCTCGGCACCGCCACCCTGGCGCTGTTCCACCACCCCGACCAGCTGGCGTGGCTGCGCGCCAACCCGACGGCGATGCCGGTCGCGGTCGACGAGTTCCTGCGCTACGAGTCCCCGGTCGGCATGGCCACCCTGCGGTTCACCAACGCCGAGGTGACGGTCGACGACGTGGAGATCCCGGCGGACGAGCTGGTGCTGCTCTCGCTCGGCGCGGCCAACCGGGACCCGGCCCGCTTCACCGATCCGGACCGGCTGATCCTGGACCGGGGCGATCCCGGCCACCTCGCCTTCGGGCAGGGACTGCACCGCTGCCTCGGTTCCTTCCTCGGCAAGCTGGAGAGCGAGGTCGCGCTGAGCGGCCTGCTGGAGCGCTTCCCCCGGATCGAACTGGCCGTCCCGGAGGAGACCCTGCCCTGGCGCAACACGATCATGCTGCGCGGCCTGGAGTCGCTGCCGGTCTCGCTCGATGGCTAGCAGGACGGGGACGGACCGGGCGGGAGCGCGGGGGGCGGCGGGGCTGCTGCGGTTCCGTCCCCGGATCGGCCTCGCGCCGCTGCGCTCGCGCGGCTACCGGCTGCTGGTGATCGGGCAGGCCACCTCGGAGTTCGGCAACGCGTTCCAGGTGGTCGCCCTGCCGCTGCTGGTCTACTCCCTGGGGGGAGGCGCCCGCCCGCTGAGCCTGGTGGTCGCCGCCTACGGCGCGGGACGGCTGGCCGCCACCCCGCTCGGCGGGATGCTCGCCGACCGGTTCGGCGCCCGGCGGGTGATGCTGGCCGCCGACCTCGGCCGGCTGGCGGCCACCGCCGGGCTGTGCGCGGTCGCGGCGGGCGGGGCGTCGGGGTTCTGGCTGATCGGCGGGCTCGCGCTGCTGGTCGGTGTCGGTGCGGGGGTGTTCCTGCCGGCCGCCTGGGCGGTCACCCCGGCCCTGCTGCCCGCCGAGGACCTGCACGCGGGCAACGCGCTGAACAGTACGGTCACCTTCGGCGCCGGTCTGGTCGGTCCGGCGGCGGCGGGCCCGCTGGTCGCCTGGCTGGACCCGGCCGCCGCGCTGGGGCTGGACGCGGCGACCTTCGCCGTCTCGGCGGTGACGCTGGTGCTGATCGGCCGCGGCAACCCCGTCACCGTGCCCCGCCCGATCTCCGAACGGGCCTCCGTGCCGCGGAACTTCCGCGCCCTGCTGCGGGAATCGCCGCTGCTGCGCGCGGTGCTGACGGTGACGGTGATCGCCAACCTGACGGTCGGCGGCGCCACCCGGGTCGCACTGCCGGCCCTCGCCACCGACGGCTTCGCCGCCGGGGCGGTCGGGCTGGGCCTGCTGCTGGCCGCGTTCACCGGCGGCGCGCTGGTCGGCGGCCTGTTCGCGGCCGGCCTGACCGAGGTGCGCTCGCGCGGCCGCACGGCGATGCTCTCCGGGCTGCTGATGGGGGCGGCGATCGGCCTGGTGCCGTTCACCGGGATCGTCGGCGCCGTGCTGCTGCTCTGCCTGGCCGGCGGCGCCGGCACGGTGACCAATGTGCTGGTCGTCACCGGGGTGCAGAAGAGCACCCCGCCGGCCCTGCTGGCCCGGGTGATGGCGGCCGTCACCTTCTGTGCGCTGGGGGTCTTCCCGCTCTCGGTGATCGCGGCCGGTGCGGCGGTGGACGCCTTCGGGAGCCGGGGGGTCTTCGCCACGACCGGGCTCTGCCTGCTGGGTGCCTTCGGCTACGCGCTCACCAGACGCGAGATGCGTGAGCTGTGAGGACCGGGCGGCGGGAACCGCCGGTCGCGGCGGCCGGTCCTCGCGGGGCCGGTCATGGCGCCACCGCGCCCTGGATCTGGAAGGTGGCCCGGTAGTCCGACGGGGAGGTGCCGACGTGGCGGTGGAAGGCCGCGCGGAAGGCGGCCGGGCTGCCCAGGCCGCTGAGGCGGGCGACCTGCTCGACGGGGGTCGCGGTGGTCTCCAGGAGTTCGCGGGCCCAGTCGATGCGGGCGGTGGTCAGCCAGGCCATCGGTGAGGTGTCCGTCTCCTGCTGGAAGCGGCGGATGAACGTCCGGCGGGACATGTGGGCGCGGTGGGCCAGTTCGTCGACGCTGTGCCGGTGCGCCAGGTTGCCGAGCATCCAGGCGCGCAGCGGCGCGAGGTCCTCGCCGCGCGCGGCCGGCCGGAAGCGCTCGATGAACTGCGCCTGGCCGCCGGGGCGCTGGGGCGGGGCGACGAGTGCCCGGGCGCGGGCGTTGGCGGCCGCGGCGCCGAAGTCCCGGCGGATGATGTGCAGGCAGAGGTCGATGCCGGCGGTCACGCCCGCGGAGGTGAGGATGTCGCCGTCGTCGACGTAGAGCCGGTTCGGCCGGACGTCGATCCGGGGGTAGCGGCGCTGCAGCGCGTCGGCGTCCCGCCAGTGCGTGGTCGCGGGGCGGCCGTCCAGCAGTCCGGTGGCGGCCAGGGCGAACGCCCCGGTGCAGATCGACACCAGCCGTGCTCCCCGCGCGTGCGCCGAGCGGATCGCCGACAGCACGGCGGCGGAGGGCGGGGTCTCCGGCGTCTCGTAGCCCGGGACGACGACGGTGTCGGCCTCCCGCAACGCCTCCAGCCCGGCGGGCGCGGTGACGGTGAACCCGCCGCTGAGCACCGGCCCGGCCGAGGGGTCGGCGCAGACGGTGACCCGGTAGTGCGCGTCCGCCCCGAAGGCCTGCACCGGGATGCCGAGGTCCAGCGGGAGGACTCCGGGAAGCGCCAGCACCGCGACCCGGTGCCCATCGATGGCCGACATGGCACGATCCTAGCGCCACCCGGCCTGCGTGCCACTGTCGCGGCCCCGAGGGGTCTTCGTAGCCTGCGGCCATGGACTTCACACTTGAGCTGCCGACCGGCCCCCTGGCCGAGGCCGTCCTCGCCGCCGCCCGCACCTCCGAGTCGCCGTCGGTGGCCAACCACAGCGTGCGCAGCTTCCTCTTCGCCGAGATCGTCGCCGCCCACGAGGGATGTCTGGAGGACGTCGACTACGACCGTGAGCTGCTGTTCGCCGCGACCGTCCTGCACGATCTGGGCGCCGGCGACCTCGCCGAGGGCAAGGCCCGCTTCGAGGTGGAGGGCGCGGACCTGGCGGCCGGACTCCTGCGGCGCCACTACGTCCCCGAGGCGGACGTCGACCGGGTGTGGGAGGCGATCGCCCTGCACACCTCGCCCGGCATCGCCGAGCGCCGGGGCCTGCTGTGCTACCTCACCCGCGAGGGGGTGGGGCTGGACTTCGGGCGCCGCGCGGAGCTCGCCGCCCGGTGGGCGCCGCAGATCCACGCCGCCCACCCCCGCCTGGCCATGGTCCGCTCCCTCGTCGACGCGATCGTGGAGCGGGCCGCCCGGTCGGAGGCGGCGGCTCCCCGCTACTCGATCGGCGGGGAGCTGCTCCGCGAACGCCGGGCGGAGGGCGTGACCGAGCTGGAGCGCTCCGCCGCGTCGTGCCCCTGGGGCGAGTAGGCCGCCGCCCGGACGACCCGCGCCGGGCGGCGACTCGCGGGGCTCACCCGGCGTGGCGGTCGAACACCGACTTCGCCCAGAAGTAGCCGAAGACGGTCAGGCCGAGGCACCAGGCGACGGCGAGCCACCCGTTGTTGCCGATCCCGGATCCGAGCAGCAGCCCCCGCAGGGTCTCGATGGCCGGGGTGAAGGGCTGGTACTCGGCGATCGGCTGGAACCAGCCCGGCATCGCCTCGACCGGGACGAAGGTGCTGGAGACCAGCGGCAGGAAGATCAGCGGCAGGGCGTTGTTGCTGGCCGCCTCCGCACTCGGGCTGATCATGCCCAGGCCGACGGCGATCCAGGTGAGCGCCAGGGCGAACAGCGTGACCAGCCCGAAGGCGGCCAGCCACTCCAGGACGGTGGCGTCGGTCGAGCGGAAGCCGATCGCCACGCCGACCGCGCCGACCAGGACGGCACTGAGGACGGCCTGCAGCACGCTGCCCACGACGTGCCCGATGAGCACGGACCCCCGGTGGATCGCCATCGTGCGGAAGCGGTCGATGATGCCCTCGGTCATGTCGTTGGAGACCGAGACCGCCGCACCGACCGTGGTGCCGCCGATGGTCATCAGCAGGATGCCGGGGACGAGGTAGGCGATGTACTCGCCCCGGTCGGCGTGGCCGCCGCCGAGGCCCGCGCTCATCACGTCGCCGAAGATGTAGACGAACAGCAGCAGCAGGAAGATCGGCGTCAGCAGCAGGTTCAGCGTCAGGGACGGGTAGCGGCGGGCGTGCAGCAGGTTGCGGCGCAGCATCGTCGCCGAGTCGCGCACGGCGAGGGACAGGGAGCTCATCGCACAGCCTCCTCGGGCTGGGTCGCGGGGGTGGTGCCGCCGGTCAGGGCGAAGAACACGTCGTCGAGGTCGGGCGTGTGCACGGTGAGTTCGGGCGCCTCGACGCCGGCGGCGTCCAGGCGGTCGAGGACCGCCCGCAGGTCGCGCTGGCTGCCGTCGCTGGGGATCTGCAGGAACAGGCCCTCGTGGTCCGCGGTGGCGGCGGGCAGGGCGGCGGCGGCCGACCGGTAGGCCTCCGGGTCGGTGAACCGGAGGCGGACGTACCCGCCGGGGATCTGCCGCTTCAGCTCCTCGGCCGTCCCCTCGGCGACGATCCGGCCGCCGTGCAGCACCGCGATGCGGTCGGCGAGCTGGTCGGCCTCGTCCAGGTACTGGGTGGTCAGCAGGACGGTGACGCCGCCGGCGACCAGGTCGCGGATGATCCGCCACATGTTGTGCCGGGAGCGCGGGTCCAGGCCGGTGGTCGGCTCGTCCAGGAAGATGATCCGGGGGCTGCCGACCAGGGTCATGGCGATGTCGAGCCGGCGCTTCATCCCGCCCGAGTAGGTGGAGGCGGGCTTCTTCGCGGCCTCGACGAGGTCGAAGCGCTCCAGCAGTTCGGCCGTGACGCGGCGCCCCTCCCGCTTGGCGAGGTGGTTCAGGTCCGCCATCAGGCGCATGTTCTCCTCGCCGGTGATCAGGCCGTCGACGGCGGAGAACTGCCCGGTGACGCCGACGGCGGCGCGCACGCCGTCCGGGGCGGTGGCGAGGTCGTGGCCCGCGACCTGCGCCTGCCCGCCGTCGGGCTTGATCAGGGTGGAGAGGATCTTCACGACGGTGGTCTTTCCGGCGCCGTTCGGCCCGAGCAGCGCGAACACGCTGCCGGCCGGGATGCGCAGGTCGACGCCGTCGAGGACGGTCTTGGCCCCGTAGGACTTGCGCAGGCCGACGGCGGTGACGGCGGCGGGTACCTGGGCACCAGGGGCCCGCCTGGGCTCAGGCATGGCAGAAGACGGCACGGAGTCCTCCCCTTCGAAGGCGTTCGTGACGGCGAGCTCGGTCGCCCGACCTTTGATGACGCTATGGTGGCACCATCTTGGCGCCATGGCAAGCCATCATGGCACCGCCGGGCACGGGCGGCTCGAAGTCGTTGCCCCTGGGGCACGAAGACGCAGGCGGGAGGCCCGGGACGGCGGCCCGCCGGGCTCCACCGCGGAGTCCGGGCGCACCGGGAGGCGTCCGGATCCACCTGATGGCGCCTCATGGCGCCGGACGGCACGGATTGGCGCCACGTGGCGCCGGGTGGCGCCATCCGTGCGCGGACGCGTCCGCGGACCCCGGCGCCACACCGTGCTACCGTCCCCCGCCACCGGCTGACCGGCGTCCCGCCCGCGGCGGGGAACCGGGGCGCGGGTGCGACAGTGCCCGTACGCCTCGGGACAAGTCACGGTTCGCCCCGGTTCCTATCGTTCTGCCCACGAGTCCGCCCCCACGGCGGGCCGCGAAGCAGCGAGAGCACAGAGGAGCGCGACGATGACGGCAGTGGCGGCGGAGGAGCAGCGGGTGGCGCGGCAGGAGGTCACCCCGGACGCCGGACCGGTGGCCGGCGGCGGGCAGGAACCGGACCCGCGCGCGATGGCGCGGATCCACCTGAGGCCCATCGCCTCGCCGCTGCCGCTGGGCTTCTTCGCGGTGGCCATCGCCTCGGCCGTGACCAGCAGCCTCCAGCTCGGTCTGATCGACGGTGCGGGCCGGCAGGCCGTGGCGCTCACGGTCTTCTCCGCGTTCGTGCTCCAGCTGCTGGTCAGCATCCTCGCCTTCGGTGCCCGGGACGTCATCGCGGCGACCCTGATGGGCGGGTTCGCCGGGGCCTGGCTGGCCAACGGGCTGGTCTCGGCGACGGAGGCCCGGGGCGGGGCGCAGGTGCTGGGCGTGATGAACCTGGCGTTCACGGTGTTCGCCGCCCTGATGGCCTCGGTGGCGAGGCCGAAGAGGGCGCTGTGGCTGCTGCTGATGATCGCCACGCCGCGCTACTTCGTCGCCGGGCTGCACGGCCTCTCGGGCGCGGCCTGGCTGGGCCACCTCGCCGGAGCGCTGGGCCTGCTCCTCGCGGCGGTCGCCATGTACGCGGCCTACGCCCTGATGCTGGAGGAGCTGCGGGGCAGGGAGGTCCTGCCGATCGGGCGCAGCGGCCCCGCGCACCTCGCCATGCACGCGGGGCTCTCCGGTCAGCTGCGCGGGCTGGAGACGCAGGCGGGCGTGCGCCGGAGCCTGTAACCGACGGCCGGCCCGGCCGGCGTCCGCTCCGAGGGCGCGCCGGCCGCGGCCGGTCCGTGCGCCGGGCCCGGCACCGACTCCTGGACGGCGCGCCATTCGCGCGGGGACATCCCGTAGGCCGCCCGGAACGCCCGGCTGAAGTGCGCGGCGCTGGTGAAGCCCCAGCGGTGCGCCACCGCGGAGATCGTCGTGTGGCGGTGCAGCGCCAGGTCGTGCCGGCACTCCTTGAGCCGGCGCCGCTGGATCCACCGGCGGACCGTGGCGTCCTCGCCCTCGAACAGCTTGTGCAGGTAGCGCAGGGAGATGTGGTGGGCCTGGGCGATGACCTCCGGGGTCAGCTCGGGGTCCGCGAGGTTGCGGTCGATGTATTCCTGGATCCGCAGCAGCAGCGCCCGGTCCCCGCCGGGCGTCTCCGCGCCGCTCCGCGCGAGCACCTCGTCGGCGAGCAGGCCGAGCAGGTCCACGGCGTTGCGGGCCATCAGTTTGAGGGTGTGCGGGGCGTAGTCCCCGGCGCCGTCCACGAGCCCGGCCAGCAGGGGCGAGAGCAGGCAGCCGAGCGGCGTGTCGGAGCCGAACCGGCGGGCGGTCACCTGGGCGGTCTCGGACGCGCTCAGGCCCAGGACGTCCCTCGGCAGCAGCAGGCACTTCGCCCGGAAGTCCCCGGGGAAGGCGAGCCGGAAGGGGCGGGCCAGGTCGTGGACGACGACGTCCCCGGGCTCAAGGACCGCCTCCCGGCCGTCCTGTTCCAGCCGGGCGGTGCCGCTGTCCAGCAGGGTGACCACCACGGTCGCGGCCCGGCCGTCGGTTCCGGCGGTCCGCCCGCTCCGCAGGGCGGACAGGCCGCCGCCCTCCACGGTGGCGGTCCGCAGCCGGCCGAGCGCGGAGGTGCGGACCGTGCCGCAGGCCGGCTCACCGGGCACGGTCAGGGGCGCGGCGCCGAGCGTCCGGGCCAGCGCGTCGCGCCACAGCGCCCGCTCGCGGTGGGCGGGCGGCGCGCCGGTGGTGCGGACGCTGCCGCGCGAGCTTCGTTCCTGGACATCCGTTGCCATGATCCCCGTCCTTCGGCCGGTGTGCCTCGGACTTCACCGTGCCAGCGGACCGGGGCCGGGCGCATCGCGTGAACGCGCTAGATCGGGCGGCGGGCCCGGGTGTGCCTCAGCGCAGGGCCCCGTCGGTGGCGCCGGCGGTGACGAAGCGCTGGGAGACGACCAGCAGCAGCGCGGCGGGGACGGCCGTCAGGACGGAGGTCGCCATCACGGCGTTCCACTGGTCCGTGTGCGCCCCGAGGTACTGGTAGATGCCCAGGGTGACCGGCCGCACGGACGGGGTGGTGGTCAGGGTGAGCGCGAACAGGACGTCGCCCCAGGTGAAGAGGAAGGTGAAGACGCCGGCGGTGACCAGGGCGTTGGTGCTCAGCGGGAGCACCACGGACCAGAAGACGCGCAGCCGGCCGGCGCCGTCCACCCGGGCCGCGTCGATGATCTCCCCGGGAAGGGTCCGCATGAACGCGTGCAGGACGACGATCGCGAAGGGCACCCCGGCGGTGGAGTCGGCGAGGACCAGGCCGAGGCGGGAGTCGAGGAGTCCCAGGTCGGCGTAGGCGCCGTAGAGGGCGTTGGCCAGGACGACGCCCGGCACCGTCTGGGTGACCAGGACGCCGAGCAGCACGAGGCGGGTGCCGCGCAGGGAGAACCGGGCCAGCGCATGGGCGGCCGGGGCGGCGAGCGCGAGGCTGAGCAGCACGCTGCCGAGGGCCACCACGAGGCTGGTGACGAGGTTGCGCCCCTGCTCGCGCAGCGCGACGGCGTAGCCGCCGAAGTCCGGGTGGAGCGGGAACCAGCCGCCCCGCAGGGTGGTGCCCGTCGGCTGGAGGGAGGCGTTCACCATCCAGTAGACGGGGAACAGCATCAGCGCCAGCAGGACGATCGCGACGACGGTGGTCAGCGGGCCGCGGCCCCGGGCGCGCCTCACCGGATCACAGCGCCCGGGCGCGGCGGTCGGCCCGCAGGTGGACCAGGGCGGCCAGGAACGAGACGGCGATCAATACGTTGCCCAGCACGGCGCCGCGCCCGAACTCGAACTGCCGGAAGGAGAGCTCGTAGGCCCGGGTGGCGAGGGTCTCGGTGGCGCCGGCCGGCCCGCCGCCGGTCACCACGAGGACGACGTCCAGCACCTTGACCGTGTAGACCACGCCCAGCACCAGCACGACGTTCACCACGGGCCGCAGCAGCGGCCAGGTGATGTACCGGAACGACGCCAGCGGTCCGGCGCCGTCCAGCTCCGCCGCCTCGTAGAGGTGCGGGGGGATGCTCTGCAGGCCGCCGTACAGGACGGCGGTGGCGAACGGGATGCCGACCCAGACGTTGACGAGGATCACCGACACCAGCGCCTGCCCGGGGTCGGTGAGCCAGGGGACGCCGGCCGTCGAGAGGTGGAGTCCGCGCAGCACCGTGTTGACCACCCCCGTGTCGGGGTCGAGCATCCAGCGCCAGGTCGTGCCGGACACCACCAGCGGCAGCAGCCAGGGCAGCAGCAGCAGCGAGCGCAGGACGCCGCCGAGCGGGAAGTTCCGCCGGAAGAACAGCGCGAGGGCCAGGCCGACGGCGACCTGCCCGAGCACCGAGCCCGCCGTGAACAGCACGGTGGTCGGCAGGGCCCCGGTGAACGCCTCCGAGGAGAGGACCGCCGTGTAGTTGCGCAGCCCCGCGAACGGCGCGTCGCCCGTGTAGAACGTGTCGGCCGTGTACTGCTGGAAGCTCATCACGACGTTCTTGACGAGCGGGTAGCCGAAGAAGAGCAGCAGGTACACCGCGGCGGGCAGCACGAACATCCACCGGGACAGCCGCGGCCCGGGGCGCAGCCGGTCAGTCACCGGTCGCGGTCCGCTGGGCGGCCCGGAGGGCTTCCTCCGGGGTCTGCTGCCCGCTCAGCACGGACTGGATCGCGGTGTAGATCCCGGTCGCCGCCTTCGGCCACCCGACGCCGAGCTGTCCGGTACGGGTCCGCGCGTTCTCCACGCCCTTGACGAAGACGGCCGTCGAGGGGTTCTGCTGCGCGTACCGCGCGGCGGTCTCCGGGCGGGAGGGGACCGTGACGTGCTGACCGGCCAGGGTGAGCATGTTCGAGGGTTCGGTGAGGCAGGCGAGGACCTGGGCGGCCTTCTCCTGCCGGGCGGCGGAGGGGTTCTGCGGGACCGTCCAGACCTCGCCGCCGAGCGGGGTGACCGGGGTCGCCCCCGCCTGCGGCACGGGGACGGGCGCCACCGCCCAGTGCAGGGACGGGTCCTCGTTCAGCGCGGGGATCCGCCAGGGTCCGTTGATCATCATGGCCGTCCGGCCGGCGGCGAACTGGTCGTGGACGTCGGCCTGCGTCCAGTTCAGCACCGACCTCGCCATGGAGCCGCTCGTCACCAGGTCGGACCAGAGCCGGAGGGCCTGGGCGGCCTGCGGGCTGTCCAGCTGCTTCTCGTCCCCGCCGTTGGACCACAGGAAGGGCAGGAACTGCCAGCTGCTCTCGAACGTGGCGCTCGCGTCGAGCGCCATGCCGTAGCGTCCGGGGCGGGTCAGCCGGGCCGCCGCGTCCTTCAGCTCGTCCCAGGTCCTCGGCACGGCGACACCGGCCTCGGCGAGCATGTCCTCGTTGTAGAAGAGGGCGACCGTGCTGACGTAGGGCGCCAGCCCGTACACCTCGCCCCGGTAGGTGCCCGCGGACAGGATGGGCTCGGCGAAGCCGGTGGTGTCGATGCCGTAGCGGGCCAGCGGTGTCAGCGCGCCGGTCCGGGCGATCTGCTGCAGGTCGGCGTTGTCCAGCATCAGCAGGTCGGGCAGGGTCCGGGCGGAGGCCTGCTGGAGGACCTTGGGGACGAGCGCGGCCGGCGGGACGCTCGTCTGCTCGACGCGGACGCCGGCCCGCCGTCCGCAGGCGGAGAGCATCTCGTCCCACTGGGCGTGCTCGGTGCGGTCGGTGTAGTAGTCGAGCACCGTGATGGTGCCGGGGTCCTCGGCGCTGCCGGTGCCGGCGCCGCATCCGGTGGCGAGCGCCACCAGGGCCATGACGGCGGCCAGGCCGGTGGCAGGACGCCGCGTCGGCCGTGGGACCGGTGGGATCATCGTGGGGTGCCTCGTCGGGTGACTGTTCGTGGCCGGGGGCGGCCACCGTCGTGCGCGTGGGGACTCCCGTGCCGTCACGATGACCCGAACCGGCGCCTTCCGCTCGGACACATCTTAAACACCCCAGGTCGGACGCCCGCCGGGGGTGTCCGGGAAGCACCACGGCGGAAGCCTCGTCAGGCCGGCGGCCTCCCGGATCATCCCCGCCACGGCGTCGGGCCGGGACAGCGCGAGCGCGTGCGAGGCGTCCAGCACGTGCTCGGTGGCGGCCATCCGCTGGGCCATGAAGCGCTGGGCGGTGGGGTTGACGATCCGGTCGGCGGTCGCGATCGCGTACCAGGACGGCTTGGCGGCCCAGGCCGGCGGCCCCGAGGGCTCGGTCAGCGCGCGGCACGCGATCGGGTGCCGGGCCCCGCCCGCCGCCTCCCGGGCGGCGGGCGGCAGATCGGCCGCGTAGAGCTCCGGGAAGCGCTCGCCGCGGACGGTCAGGGCGCGCCGCGGGCCGTCGGGGGGCCGGGCGGGCAGGGTGACGGTGAGCGTCGCGTCGGCCACCGGCGCCGGGGGGAAGCGGTCGGCGACGTCCAGGACGCTCTCGCCGGCGTCCGGGCCGAAGGCCGCGACGTAGCACAGCGCCACGACGTGGTCCGCGCCCCCGGCGGCGGGCTGGGTGATGACCGCGCCGCCGTAGTCGTGGCCGACCAGCACCACGGGACCGTCGAGCGCGCGGACCACGCTCCCGATGCGGTCGGCGTCGTGCGCCAGACCGCGCAGCGGGTTCGCGGGGGTGTGCACGGCCAGTCCGTCGGCGCGCAGCCGGGCGGCGACCCCCGCCCAGGACGAGGCGTCGGCGAACGCGCCGTGCACGAGCACGACGGTCGGCAGTAAGGGGCTGGATCGGTGCACTCCGGCGACCTCCGACTCGATGGTGGCCCCAGCCAAGCGCGTCCGGCCGGCGCGGCGCATCGCGTGAACGTACCAAGTGCCCTCAGTCGGCGGGCAGGCTCCTGACCAGGTTGGCGAGCTGGACCCGGGAGTTGACCGACAGCTTGCGGAAGGCGGACGTCAGGTGGGTGTTGACGGTGTGCGGCGAGAGGAAGAGCTGCTCGGCGGCGGAGCGGTTGGTGTGGCCCTCGGCGACCAGGCGCGCGATCCGGCGCTCCGAGGCCGTGAGGGACTCCCAGCCCTGCACGGGTCGCGGGGCGGTGACCGCCCGGCGGCCGCCGGGCGCCCCCGCGTCCTCCAGCACCCGCTGCACCCGGGCCGCCGCGCCGTGGCCGCCGGACGCGGCGAAGGCGTCCCGGGCCCGCGTCAGCGCGGCCACCGCCGGGCGCGTGCGGCCCGCCGCCAGCAGCGCGCGCCCCAGGTCGGCGCAGGCGTCGGCGCGCACCAGCGGACGGGGGCTCGCGCCGAGCAGGTCCACGGCGTGCGCGAGCACGGCGGGGTCGTTCGCCACCAGCCCGCGGGCCTGCGCCGCGAGGCCGGTGGCCGTCGGCACGGCGGGGTTGCGGTCCGCGTGGGCGGCGGCCTGGGCGGCGAGGTCCTCGGCGAGCTCCCGCTCCCCGGCGCGCAGGGCCAGGCGGGTGGCGAGGGCCACCGAGTTGCGCAGGATCCGCCAGCGCATGAAGGGGCCCTGCCGCTGCACCAGCCGGATCCGCTCGGCGGCGAGCCCGAGGTCGCCGCCGGCCCCGGCGTGGACGGCCTCCAGGAAGCCCACCGCGGCGGTGTTGCCCGCGTTCGGCTTGGCCGCCAGCCGTTCCCGGGCGGCGGCCAGCTGCTCCCGCGCCGCCTCGCGCTCACCGCGCAGCAGCGCGATCCGGGAGCGGAGCACCCGGCCGTTCACCTGCTGGACGCGGATCCGCAGCTCGTCCTCCAGCCGTTCCATGGTCACCAGGTCGGCCTCGGCGTCGTCGAGCCGGCCGAGGCCGAGGTCGTGCTGGCCCTGGGCCCACGCCAGCATCGTCTGACGTGCCGTCCCGGTGTCGGCCCCGCCCAGGAGCAGCCGTCCGGCGGTCCCGAAGTCGTCCAGGTGCAGGTGCGCGACGACCTCCTCGGGCAGGAAGGCCGGGTCGAGGGCGCTCAGCGCGGCGAACCGCTCCAGCGCGGTGGCGCTCTCCCCCGCGTTCTGGGCGATCTCGCCGAGCGCGGACAGCGCCAGGACGTGCGCCTCCCGGTCGCCGGTGGCGGTGGCGGCCCGCAGCGCGGCCTCGCCGGCCTCGCGCGCCGCGACCAGGTCCGGTTCCCGGGACAGGGCCAGCGTGCGCAGCGCGGCCAGCCTCGCCCCGACCTCCGGGGCGGCGGCGCCCGTGGCGAGGGCGGCCTCGGTCCGGCGGCGCAGTTCGCCCGCCTGGTCCAGCTCCCACAGCGTGCCGCCGAGGGCGGCCTGCAGCCGGCCGAAGGCCTCCAGCGGCGGCCGCTCGGCCAGCAGTCCGTCCCCCGCGGCCAGGGCCTGCCGGCTCCGGCCCGCCCGGGTCAGGCAGCGGACGGCCTGCTCCCCCACGGCGAACCGGAGCGGGCCCGGCGAGGGGGCGAGCTCCAGGGCGCGCGTCATGAGGTCGGCCGCGAGCTCCGGCGTGACCGGCAGCACCTCGTCGGCCGCGCGCCGCAGCAGCAGCACGGCCTCCTCGTCCCCGGGCAGCGCTCCCCGGAGGACGTGCGGCACCGCGTCGACCGGCCGGTGCCCCGCCGCGACCAGGCTGCGGGCGGCCTCCCGGTGCAGGGCCTTGCGGGCCGACGGCGGGATGTCGGCGTAGACCGCCTGGCGCAGCAGGTCGTGCCGGAACACCAGCCGGTCGCCGTCGTCGTCCAGGAGCCCGGCGCGCAGGGCCTCCTCCAGCGCCGGGACGAGGGTGGCGGCGGGCCGGCCGCAGAGCGCGGCGGCGGCGTCGAAGCCGAAGCCGCGGCCCAGGACGGCTCCCATCTGGAGGAAGCCCAGGGTGTCCGGCCCCAGGGACTTGAGCCGGCCGCGCACGCCCACCACCAGGCCCGGCGGCACGGGCTGGTCCGGCGGCACGGGCCGGTCGGGCGCCTCGGCCTCGCGCAGGCCCCTGAGCATCTCGACCGCGAGGAAGGGGTTGCCGCCCGCTCCGTCCAGCAGGTCCCGCACCGCTGCGTCGACCGGCGTGCCGAGCGTGTCGCGGGCCAGCCGGCCGATGGCCTCGCCGGACAGCGGGCCCAGCCGGACGGTGACCGCCGGGAGGTTCCCGGCCGCGGCGGCGACGATCTCCTCCGCCGGGGCGGCGGGCGCGCGCCGGCCGGTCAGCAGCCAGAGCACCGGCGAGGTCCGCAGGCGGGTCGGGAGCTGTTGCAGGGCGAAGCGGCTCAGCGTGTCGGCCCACTGCACGTCGTCCAGGCCGACCAGGACCGGCATGCTGTCCGCCCGGGCCTCGATGGCCTCCGCGAGTCGTTCCACCAGCCAGATCCGCTGGTCGTGGTGGCGGGCGAGGCCGGCGAAGTCGTCGCCGGACAGCAGCGGCCGCTCGCCGTGCAGGACGGAGGTGGCCAGCGACGAGAGCGGCACGATGTGGTGCAGTTCGTCGGCCTTGCCGACGCCGGCCGAGAAGCCCGCTGCCCGGGCCCTGGAGACGGCCTCGGCGAGGAGCGTGGTCTTGCCGATGCCCGGTTCGCCCTGGATCAGGGCCAGCCCGCCGCTCCCGGTGCGGGCGACCGACGCGATCAGCGCGGTGAGCTCGGCCAGCTCGGCCTCCCGGCCGCGCAGACCGCTGCGGGACAGTGGACCGTCCGCTCCCGCCATCTCCGACTCGTCCCGTCCGCGCTCGTCCGCCGGAACCGGGTCCCGCCCGGTCCCCGGAGAGTCTACATACCCGGCCCCACCGCCCTGACCTGGGCAATCGCGGCCCGGGGGGGGATGCCGGGCGCGCGGGCGGCGCGGGCGGCGCGGGCAGTGGCGGGCAGCGACGGACCGGGTGCGCCGGCCCCGGGGCGGGTGTCCGCCGCTCCGGGGCCGGCGCGTCCGCGCGGGCCGGGACGCTCAGCGAGCGGTCAGCCGCGCGGTCACCGCCTCGATGACCGCGGCCTGGTGGTCGGCCAGGTAGAAGTGGCCGCCGGGGAAGACCCGCAGGTCGAAGGGGCCCTCGGTGTGGTCGGCCCAGGCGGCGGCCTCGTCGACGGTGACCTTGGGGTCGTCGTCGCCGACCAGGGCGGACAGCGGGCAGCGCAGGGCCTCGCCGGGCTCGTAGGCGTAGGTCTCGGCGGCCCGGTAGTCGGCGCGGGTGGCGGGCAGGATCATCCGCAGGATCTCCTCGTCCCCCAGCAGCCGGTCGTCGGTGCCGCTCAGCTCGCGGATGTCGGCGATCAGGCCGTCGTCGTCGCGCAGGTGCACCGTCTCGACGCGGTGGGTGGAGGGGGCGCGGCGCCCGGAGGCGAACAGGCCGGCCGCCACCAGCCCCTTCTGCCGCTCCAGGCGCCGGGCGACCTCGAACGCCAGGGTGGCGCCCAGGCTGTGGCCGAAGAAGGCCAGCGGCCGGTCCGTCCAGGGCAGCAGCGCGGCGAGGACCTGGTCGGCGAGGTCGGGGACGTTGTCGACGAGCGGTTCGGCGCGGCGGTCCTGACGTCCGGGGTACTGGACGCACAGGACGTCCACGGACGGCGGCATCGCCCGGGAGACCGGGAGGAAGTAGCTCGCGGAGCCTCCTGCGTGCGGCAGGCAGACCAGGCGGACCGCGGCGTCGGGGCGCGGGTGGAACCTGCGGATCCACCGGTCGTCGTCGTCAGCGGGACGGTTCACGGGAGTTGTCGCTCCTTGCGTCGTGGGTGGGAGGGGGCTGCCGGCGGCGGTCACGGCCCCACCGGGCCGAGCGCGTCCAGCCAGGCGTCGACCGCCGCGGCGGCCTCGTGGGCATGACGTTCCATCAGGGTGTAGTGGTTGCCGGGCACTTCGACCACGGTGTCGGCGTGCTCGGGGGCGGCGGGGCGGTCGTCGGCGTCCGCCCCGTCCCGGGCCATCCATTCCGCGGCCCGGACGACCAGCGTCGGCGCGGCGGCCCGCGGCGCGTCCCAGTCCTCGAAGATCCTCAGGTAGCCGCCCATCGCGGTGAGCTGGGTGCCCGGCGCGGAGACGAAGCCGAAGCGCTCCGACTGCCCCTCCACCACCGCCGACTGGAAGCGCTCGCCCATCCGCTCGCGCCGGGTGAAGCTGTCCAGCATGACGATCCCCGCCACCGGGCGTCCGAGCCGCTCCAGGTGGCAGGCGACCGCGTGGGCCACCCAGCCGCCCGAGGAGTAGCCGACCAGGACCACCGGCCGGTCGCCCACGCTGCGTTCGATGGCCGTGGCGTGCACCTCGACCAGCGCGGCGACGTCCTGCGGCAGCGCCTCCCCCGGGACGAAGCCCGGCTCGGACAGCGCCCAGATGCCGCGCCGGCCGCCGAACGCGGCGGCGAACCGGGCGTACTGGTGCACGCCCGACGGCGCCATGTACGGGCCCAGGCAGACGAGTTGCGGGCCGTCCGGGTGCTGCGCGAAGGCCACCGGCGCGGGCAGGTGGTCGGCGGCCGACGCCGCGGCGAAGACCGGCCGCAGCCGGGCGGCGGCGGTGACCAGCTCGATCCCCTCCGCCATCCGGCCGAGCTCCCCGGCCCGGCGGTAGAGCGAGACGATCAGGTCCTGCGACTCCGGCTCCGGCTCCGGCCGCGGCTGTTGCGGCGCGTCCGCGGGCCCACCGGCCGGGGCACCGCCGCGCTCCGCCAGCAGGGCCAGCAGCCGCCGCCCCACCTCGGCCGGGGTGCGGTGGTCGAAGGCCAGCGTGCTCGGCAGCCGAAGGCCGCTGGCCCGGCTGAGCCGCTTGCCGAACTCGACGGCGGTGAGCGAGTCGAAGCCCAGTTCCAGGAACACGTGCTGGGCCTGGACCGCCTCCTTCGAGGGATGGCCGAGGACGGCGGCGGCCTCGCCGCGGACGAACTCCACGATCTCCGAGGCGTGTTCGCCGACCTCCAGGGCGGCCAGCCGGCGCAGCAGCGGAGGCTCGGCGGCGTCGTCGGCGGCGTCCTCGCCCTCCTGCGCGGCGAGCAGCCGGGCGACCTCGGGCAGCTCGCCGATCAGCGGGCTGGGCCGGGCCGCGGTGAAGCCCGGCACGAAGCGCTCCCAGTCCACGGCGGCGACCACCAGCGTGGTGTCCCCGCCCTCCACCGCGCGGCGCAGCGCCAGGACTCCCAGCTCGGGGCTCATCGGCTCCAGGCCGCGCGCCCGCAGGCGCTCCCCGGCGGCGGCGTCGACCATGCCGCCGCCGCCCCAGGCGCCCCAGGCGACGGAGGTGGCGGCCAGCCCGCGGGCGCGACGGTTCTCGGCGAGCGCGTCCACGAAGGCGTTGGCGGCCGCGTAGCCGGCCTGGGCGCCGCTGCCCCAGGCCGCGGCGCCGGAGGAGAAGAGCACGAACGCGTCCAGCGGGCGTTCCCCCAGCAGTTCGTCCAGGTGCGCGGCGCCGAGCGCCTTCGCGCCCAGCACGGCGGCGAACTCCGCCTCGGTGGTGTCGGCGAGCAGCGCGGGCGCGCCGCCCACTCCGGCGGCGTGCACCACGGCGCTGAGCGGCGCCAGGTCGTCCAGGCCGGCCACCAGGTCGGCGACCGCCGCCCGGTCCGCGAGGTCGCAGGCGACGAGCGTCACCTTGGCGCCCAGCGCCTCCAGGTCGCCCCGCAGCTGCTCGGCGCCCTCGGCGGCCGCCCCGGCGCGGCCGGCCAGCACCAGGTGCTCGGCGCCGTCGGCGGCGAGGGCGCGGGCGACCTGGCCGCCGATGAAGCCGGTGCCCCCGGTGACCAGCACGGTGCCGCGCACCTGCCAGGGCCGCGCGGCGGGACCGGCCGGGCGCGGGGCCCGCACCAGCCGCCGGGCGTACAGGCCGCCGGCCCGCAGCGCGAGCTGGTCCTCGGCGGTGGCGCCGCAGAGCACGGCGGCCAGGCGGCGGAGGATCCGGCCGTCCGTGGCCGCCGCGCCCCCGGGCAGGTCAGGCAGGTCGACCAGGCCGCCCCAGCGGGCGGGCAGTTCCAGCGCGGCGACCCGCCCCAGCGCCCAGACCTGTGCCTGGGCGGTGCCGCGCAGCGGACCGGGGGCGGTGTCGCGGGCGCCGGTGTCGAGGCCGTCGACGGAGACCGCCGCCCGGGTGGCGCACCACAGCGGGGCCGCGATCCCGGCGTCGCCGAGCGCCTGCACCAGCGTCAGGGTCCGGCCCAGGCCCAGGGACAGGCCCGGATGCCCGGGGTGGGGCCGCTCGTCGAGCGCGAGCAGCGACAGCACCCCGCGCGGGCCGTCCGCGCCGAGGCCGTCGGCGGCCCGGCGCAGCCGCCCGGCCAGCGCCCGGCGGTCCTCGTCGTCCCCCGCGGTCAGCCGGACCACCTCGGCGCCGTGCAGGGCCAGGGCGTTCAGCGCCAGCTCGGCGGCGGGAGCGGGACCGGCCGCCGGCTCCGGCGGCAGCAGCACCAGCCAGCTCCCGGCCGGCCCGGGCGCCACCGGCTCCGGGACGGACTGCCAGGTGATCCGGTAGCGCCAGCCGTCCGCCTCGGACTCCTCGCGGCGGCGCCGGTGCCAGGCGGAGAGCGCGGGCAGGGCCGAGCCCAGCGGGGCGTCCTGCGCCAGCCGCCGGTCCCCGGTCAGCGACGCCAGGTCCTCGCGTTCGACGGCCGCCCAGAACTCGGCGTCCGCCTCCGGGGCCGCCGCTGCGGCGGGCCGGGCGGCCGTCTCCAGCCAGTACCTCCGGCGCTGGAAGGGGTAGGTCGGCAGGTCCGTCTCCCGCGCGTCCCAGCCCGCGAAGACCGCGGACCAGTCGGTCCGCACCCCGTGGGTGTGGGCCTCGCCGAGCGAGATCAGGAAGCGCCGGGCGCCGCCGTCACCGCGCCGCAGGGTGGGCACCACGGCGGGCGGCAGGCCGCGCCGCGCACCGGCGTCCGGCGCCCCGTCCTCCTCGCGGGTGACGGCGTCGACGGTCTCCTGCAGACCGAACGCCAGCACCGGGTGCGGGCTGACCTCGACGAACACCTGGTGGCCGTCGGCCAGCAACCGCCGCGCGGCCCGTTCGAACTGCACCGGCCGGCGCAGGTTGCGGTACCAGTAGTCGGCGTCCAGCTCGGCGCCCTCGACCACCTCGCCGGTGACGGTGGAGTAGAACGGCACGGCCGGCGCCTTCGGGGTGATCCCGGCCAGCATCCCGGCGAGTTCCTCGCGCAGCACCTCGACCTGGGGGCAGTGCGAGGGGCAGTCCACCCGCACCCGCTTGGCCGCCACCCCCTCGGCCTCGCAGGCGGCGAGCAGTTCCTCGACGGCGTCGAGGTCGCCGGCCACCACCACGCTCTGCGGGCCGTTGACCGCGGCCACGCTCAGGCGCCCCTCCCACCGTTCCAGCCGCCCGGCAACCTCCGCCTCCGGCAGCGGCACCGAGACCATGCCGCCCGGCACCCCGGCCAGCAGCCGGCTGCGCAGCGCCACGATCCGCGCGCCGTCCTCCAGCGACAGCGCGCCCGCGCTGCAGGCGGCCGCGATCTCGCCCTGCGAGTGCCCGACCACGGCGGCGGGCCGCACCCCGCAGGAGCGCCACAGCTCGGCGAGCGAGACCATGACCGCCCAGAGCACCGGCTGGATGACCTCGATCCGGTCGAGTCCTGGCGCACCGGGCGCCTCGCGCAGCACGTCCTCCACGCGCCAGTCCACGTACGGGGCCAGCGCCCGGGAGCAGGCGGCGACGCTGTCGCGGAACACCGGGGAGGAGTCCAGCAGGCCGACCGCCATGCCGGACCACTGCGAGCCCTGGCCGGGGAAGACGAACACCGTCTTCGGCTCGCCGCCCGCGGTGCCGCGCGCCACCAGCCGGTGGGAGCCGCCGGTCGCCAGCGCCTCCAGCCCCGCGGTCAGCTCCGCCCGGTCGCCGCCCACCACGACCGCCCGCTGTTCGAAGGCGGAGCGGGTGGTGGCGAGCGAGTGGCCGACGTCCTGGGGCCGCAGCTCGGGCCGCGCGTGGAGCAGCGCGGCGAGCGAGGCGGCCTGCTCCTCCAGCGCGCCGGCCGTCCGGGCGGACAGCGGCAGGACCACCGCCACCGGTTCCAGCGGTGTCCGCCGCGGTGCGGCGTCGGCCGCCGGGGCCGGGCGGGCGGCCGGGGGTTCCTCGATGATCACATGGGCGTTGGTGCCGCTCATCCCGAAGGAGGAGACGCCGGCCCGGCGGGGGCGGGCGCCCGAGGGCCAGGCCACCGGTTCGGTCAGCAGTTCCACGGCGCCCGCCGACCAGTCGACGTGCGGGGTGGGCTCGTCCACGTGCAGCGTCCTGGGCAGCAGCTCGTGCCGGAGCGCCTGCACCATCTTGATGATGCCGCCGACCCCGGCCGCGGCCTGGGTGTGACCGATGTTCGACTTCAACGAGCCCAGCCACAGCGGGCGTTCCTCGGGCCGGTCCTGCCCGTAGGTGGCCAGCAGCGCCTGCGCCTCGATCGGGTCGCCCAGCCGGGTGCCGGTGCCGTGCCCCTCCACCACGTCGACGTCCGCCGCCGACAGTCCGGCGCTCGCCAGCGCCCGGCGGATCACCCGCTGCTGGGCGGGGCCGTTGGGCGCCGTCAGGCCGTTGGAGGCGCCGTCCTGGTTGATCGCGCTGCCGCGCACCACCGCCAGCACCCGGTGACCGTGGCGCTCGGCGTCGGAGAGCCGCTCGACCAGCAGCAGGCCGACGCCCTCGCCCCAGCCGGTGCCGTCGGCGGCGGCCGCGAACGCCTTGCAGCGGCCGTCGGCGGCGAGCGCGCGCTGCCGGCTGAACTCCACGAAGGCACCGGAGTTGGACATCACGGTGACACCGCCGGCCAGCGCCATCGAGCACTCGCCGTTGCGCAGCGACTGGACGGCCATGTGCAGGGCCACCAGCGAGGACGAGCAGGCGGTGTCCACGGTGACCGCCGGACCCTCCAGGCCGAAGGTGTAGGAGATCCGCCCGGACACCACGCTGGCCGCGTTGCCGGTGCCCAGGTAGCCCACCACGTCGTCGGAGACCTCCAGGCCGCGCTGGAGGTAGTCCTGGTAGCCGGTGCCGACGAACACGCCGGTCGGGGTGCCCCGCACGGTCGCCGGGTCGATGCCGGCCCGCTCGAACAGCTCCCAGGCGGTCTCCAGCAGCAGCCGCTGCTGGGGGTCCATGGCGACGGCCTCGCGCGGCGAGATGCCGAAGAAGGCGGCGTCGAAGTCGGGCAGGTCGTGCAGGAAGCCGCCGGAGCGCGCGTAGGTGGTGCCCGGGTGGTCGGGGTCGGGGTGGTAGAGCGCGTCCAGGTCCCAGCCCCGGTTGCCGGGGAACACCGACATCGCGTCGGTCTCCCCGGCCACCAGCTGCCACAGCTCCTCGGGGCTGCGCACGCCCCCGGGGAAGCGGCAGCTCATCGCGACGATGGCGATCGGCTCGTCGTCCCGGCCGGCCGTCGCGGGCCCGTCCCCGGTGCCGGGGGCGGTGGCCCCGCCCAGCAGGTCGGCGAGCAGCCGCCGCGCCAGTGCGTCGGCCGTGGGGTGGTCGAACACGACGGTGGTGGACAGCTGGACCCCGGTGGCCCGGGTCAGCCGGTCGCGCAGCTCCACCGCGGTCAGCGAGTCGAAGCCCAGCTCCCGGAACGGCCGTCCGGGCTCGACCAGATGGGGGCCGCGCAGCCCGAGCACGGCGGCCGCCTCGGCGCGGACCAGCTCCACCAGGGAGCGTTCCCGCTCGGCGGGCCCGGCCCCGGCGAGGGTGCGGCGCAGCGCGCCGGCCTCCTCGGAGAGGTCGCCGTCGCGCGGGTCCGCGGCCGGCCGCAGGGCCGCCCGGACCTCGGGCAGCTCCGACAGCAGCGGGCTGGGCCGCACCACGGTGAACGCGGGGGCGAACCGCTCCCACGCCACGTCGGCCACCGTCACGGCGCTCTCGCCGCGCTCCAGCAGCCCGGCCAGCGCGGCGATCGCGGCGTCCGGCGCCAGCGGCCGCAGGCCCCGGCGGCGCAGGCTGCCGGCCACCTCGGCGGAACCGGCCATGCCCGACTCGGCCCACGGGCCCCAGGCGACGGCGGTCGCCGCGAGGCCCCGGGCCCGGCGGGCCTGGGCCAGCGCGTCCAGGGCGGCGTTGGCGGCGCTGTAGGCGCCCTGGCCGCCCCCGCCCCAGGTCCCGGCGATCGAGGAGAAGAGCACGAACGCGTCCAGCGGACGGTCGCCCAGCAGGTCGTCCAGGTGGGCCGCACCGGCGGCCTTCGCCGCGACCACGGCGGCGAAGGCCTCCGGGTCGGTGTCGGCGAGCATCGCCGCGGTGTCGACGCCGGCGGTGTGGACCACGGCGGTGAGCGGCTGCTCCGCCGGGAGGCCGGCCAGCAGCGCGGCCAGCGCGTCCCGGTCCGTCACGTCGCAGGCCGCGATCGTCACGCGGGCGCCGAGTTCCTCCAGGTCGGCGCGGAGTTCGTCGGCGCCCGGGGCGGCGGGGCCGCGCCGGCTGGTGAGCACCAGGTGCTCGGCGCCGCTGCGCGCCAGCCAGCGGGCGACGTGGCCGCCGAGCGCACCGGTGCCGCCGGTGACCAGGACGGTGCCGCGCGGCGCCCATCCGTCGGCGGGGGCGGGGCCGTCGGGGGTGAGGCGGGTCAGCCGGCGGGCCAGGACCGTCGTGCCGCGGACGGCCAGCTGGTCCTCGTCGCCGTCCGAGGTGAGGGCGTCGACCAGCCGGGCGAGGGCCGGCTCGTCGGGTTCCGGCCGCTCCTCCCCCGGTGCGGCGGCCGGCGGCAGGTCGACCAGGCCGCCCCAGCGGTCGGAGTGCTCCAGGGCGGCGACCCGGCCCAGACCCCAGATCTGCGCCTGGGCGGGATCGGCCGGCTCGTCGGCTCCGCCGGCCGCCACCGCGCCGCGGGTCACGCACCAGAGCGGCGCCTCGACGTCCGCGTCGCCGAGGGCCTGCACCAGGGTCAGGGTCGGCGCCACACCGGCGGGCAGCGCGCCCCGGTCCTGGTCCTCGTCCCGGTCGTCGCCGAGGGCGAGCAGCGAGACGACCGCGCGCAGCGGCACCTCGCCGTCGGCGGCCGCGCGCAGCCGCGCGGCGAGGGCCTGCCGGTCGGCGGGCCCGTCGAGCTCCAGGACGTCGATGTCCGCGCCCCGGGCCGCCAGCGTCGCGCGCAGCGCGTCGGCGGTGCTCCGCGCCGCGCTGCCGGCGGGTGCCAGGAGCAGCCAGCGGCCCTGCGCCGTGCTCGTGTTCTGCGGGGCGTCCGCGAGGAGGTCCGGCAGCGGCGTCCAGGTGACCCGGTACTCCCAGCCGTCCGCCGTCGGGTGCTCGCGCCGGTCACGGGCGGCCGGCTCCAGCCAGTAGGACTCCCGCTGGAAGGCGTAGGTGGGCAGGTCGATCCGGCGGGCGTCGGTGCCGGCGAGCACGGCGTCCCAGTCGAGGGCGGTGCCGTGGGCGTGCAGCCGGGCGAGGGCGGTGGTGAAGGACTCGGCCTCGGGGCGGTCGGCGCGCAGCGCGGGGACGGCGACCGCGCCGGCCAGCGTCTCCTGCACCATCGGGGTCAGACCGCCGGGGCCGACCTCCAGGAACACCGCCGCGCCCTTGGCCGCCAGCGTCTCGACGGCGTCGGCGAAGCGGACGGCGTGGCGCACGTGGCGCACCCAGTAGTCGGGGTCGGCCACCTCCTCGAAGGTGAGGAGCTGGCCGGTCAGGGTGGAGACGATCGGCAGGGTGGGCGCGGCGAAGGTGACGCGTGCGGCGACCTCGCGGAAGGCGGCGAGCATCGGCTCCATCAGCGGCGAGTGGAACGCGTGGGAGACGGCGAGCCGCTTGGTGCGACGGCCCTCCAGCAGCCCCGCGACCTCCAGGACGGCGTCCTCCGCGCCCGAGAGCACCACCGAGGACGGGCCGTTGACGGCCGCGATGCCCACCCGGTCCTCGCGGCCCGCCAGCGTCAGCAGCACCTCGCCCTCGGCGGCCTGCACCGCCATCATCGCGCCGCCGGGCGGCAGCTGCTGCATCAACCGGCCGCGCGCGACCACCAGTTCGGCCGCGTCGGCCAGGGAGAGGGCGCCCGCGACGTGCGCGGCGGCCAGCTCGCCGATCGAGTGCCCGGCCAGGAAGTCCGCCCGCACCCCCCAGGACTCCACCAGCCGGAACAGCGCCACCTCGATCGCGAACAGCGCGGGCTGGGTGAACTCCGTGCGGCCCAGCAGCTCCGCGTCCTCGCCGAACACCACGTCCCGCAAGGACCGTTCGAGGTGGACGTCCACGGCGGCGCAGACCTCGTCGAACGCCTCCGCGAACGCCGGGAACGACGCGTGCAGCTCACGCCCCATCCCGACCCGCTGGCTGCCCTGCCCCGAGAACAGGAACGCCAGCCCGGCGTCCCGGCCGGTCACCCCCTCGACCACCTGCGGCGACGGGCCGCCCTGCGCCAGCGCGCGGACGCCGTCGACGAGTTCGGCGAGCTCCGTGCCGACCACCACCGCGCGGTGCTCCAGCGCGGCGCGCGAGGTCGCCAGCGCGCGGGCGACGTCGACCGGCCGCACGTCGGGCAGGCCGATGACGTGGGAGAGCAGCCGTTCCGCCTGCCCGCGCAGGGCGGCCCTGCTGCGGGCGGAGACCACCCAGGGCACCGGAGCCGCCGCCTTGACGGGCAGCGGGGCCGAGCGGGCCGACGGCTCCTCGTCCGCCCCGGGCGCGGCCGGAGCCTGCTCAATGATGGTGTGCGCGTTGGTCCCGCTCACCCCGAAGGAAGAGACGGCGGCGCGGCGCGGCCGCTCGCCCGCCGGCCAGGCCACCGGTTCGGTCAGCAGCCGCACCGCGCCGGTCGACCAGTCGATGTGCGGGGAGGGCTCGTCCACGTGCAGGGTCCTGGGCAGGACCTCGTGCTGGAGCGCCTGCACCATCTTGATGATGCCGCCGACCCCGGCCGCGGCCTGGGTGTGACCGATGTTCGACTTCAACGAGCCCAGCCACAGCGGGCGTTCCTCGGGCCGGTCCTGCCCGTAGGTGGCCAGCAGCGCCTGCGCCTCGATCGGGTCGCCGAGCCTGGTCCCCGTGCCGTGCGCCTCCACCGCGTCGACGTCCGCCGGGGAGAGCCCCGCGCTCGCCAGCGCCTGGCGGATCACCCGCTGCTGGGCGGGACCGTTGGGCGCCGTCAGACCGTTCGACGCGCCGTCCTGGTTCACCGCGCTGCCGCGCACCACGGCCAGCACCGGGTGCCCGTGGCGCCGGGCGTCGGAGAGCCGCTCGACCAGCAGCAGGCCGACGCCCTCGCCCCAGCCGGTGCCGTCCGCCTCGGCGGAGAAGGACTTGCAGCGGCCGTCCACCGAGAGGCCCTGCTGGCGGCTGAACTCGGTGAACATCCCGGTGCTCGCCATGACCGCCGCGCCGCCGGCCAGCGCGAGCGAGCACTCGCGCCGGCGCAGCGCCTGGACCGCCAGGTGCAGGGCGACCAGCGAGGAGGAGCACGCGGTGTCCACGGTCAGCGCCGGGCCTTCGAGGCCGAAGGTGTAGGAGAGCCGGCCGGAGGCGACGCTCGGCGCGGTGCCGGTGAGCAGGAAGCCCTCCAGCTCCTGGGCGTTCTCGGCGTCGCCCGCGTACCCCTGGTAGGCGAGGCCGACGAAGACGCCGGTGCTGGAGCCCTTGACCGACAGCGGGTCGATCCCGGCCCGCTCGAAGGTCTCCCAGGCCACCTCCAGGAGCAGCCGCTGCTGGGGGTCGGTGGCCAGCGCCTCGCGCGGTGAGATCCCGAAGAAGCCCGGGTCGAACTCCCCCGCCTCGTGCAGGAACCCGCCCTCGCGGGTGTAGCACTTGCCGGGGCTCCCGGGGTCCGGGTCGTAGAGGTCCTCCAGGTCCCAGCCGCGGCCGGCGGGGAAGCCGGAGACCGCGTCGCCGCCGCGCTCGACCAGCTGCCAGAGCTCCTCGGGGCTGTTGACCTGCCCGGGGTAGCGGCAGCCCATCGCCACGATGGCGATCGGGTCCTGGTCCTTGGCCTCCGCCTCGTGCAACCGGCGCCGGGTCTGCTTGAGATCGGCCGTCACGCGCTTGAGGTAGTCGAGCAGCTTCTGCTCGTTCTGCATGTCTCGTTCACCCGCCATGAGAGTCAGGAAGTGCTGTCGCACTGCGATCCGGTGGAGCCACAGGGTCAGGAGGCGTCGAGCTCCTGGTCGATCAGCTCGAAGATGTCGTCGACGGTCGCGCTCCGGAGCCGCTCGTCCGAGGCGTCCGCGTCCGCGCCGTCCGCCTCGTCCGCCGGGGTGCCGGCCAGCCCCGCGAGCACCGCCTGCAGCCGGGTGCGGACCCCGGAGCGGACGAGTTCGTCGTCCGCTCCGATCGCCGCGAGGACCGCCTCCAGCCGGTCGATCTCGCCGAACACCGCCACCGCCGGCTCCACCTGCTCCGGCGCGAGGCCGGTCCGGATCCGCTCCGCGAGCGCGAGGGGGTTCGGGAAGTCGAACACCAGCGTCGCGGGCAACCGCAGCCCGGTGGCGGCACCGAGCCGGTTGCGCAGTTCCACGGCGGTCAGCGAGTCGAAGCCCAGGGCCTTGAACTCGCGGCCCCGCTCGACGTCCTGCGGTCCGCCGAGCCCCAGCACCGCCGCCACGTGCGTGCGCACGACGTCCAGCAGCAGCCGGGTCTGCTCGTCCTGCGGCAGACCGTCCAGCCGGTGCCGGAGGGTGTCCGCGCCGCCCGTCGCGGCCTCGGCCGTGCGCCGGGCGGGCGTGCGGACCAGGGCCCGCAGGATCGCCGGGACGGCCGCCGCGGCGGCGCCCCGGTCGGCCGCGGAGTCGAAGCGCACCGGTACCGCCAGGGCGTTCTCCCCCGAGCGGGCGGTGTCGAAGAGCGCCAGGCCCTCCTTCGCCCGGAACGGGACCAGCCCCGATCGCGCCATCCGGTCGCGGCCGGACGCGTCCATCCCGGCCGCCATCCCGCCCTCGGCCCAGGGGCCCCAGGCCAGCGCGGTCGCGGGCAGACCGGACGCCCGGCGGCGCAGGGCCAGCGCATCGAGGAAGGCGTTGGCCGCCGCGTAGTTGCCCTGCCCGGCGCTGCCGAGGGTGGCGGCGACCGAGGAGAACAGCACGAAGGCCGACAGGTCGAGATCGCGGGTGAGCTCGTCCAGCACCAGGGCCGCGTCCACCTTCGGGCGCAGCACCGCCGCCAGCCGCCCGGGCGTCAGCGAGGTCACCGTGCCGTCGTCCAGCACCCCCGCCGCGTGGATCACGGCGGTCAGCGGGTGCTCGGCCGGGACGGCCGCCAGCAGCGCGGCGACGGCCTCCCGGTCGGCGGCGTCGCAGGCCGCCAGGGTCACCTCCGCCCCCAGCTCCACCAGTTCGTCGCGCAGTTCGCGGGCGCCCTCGGCCGCGGGACCGCGCCGGCCGGTCAGCAGCAGCCGCCGGACGCCGTGCTCGGTCACCAGGTGCCGGGCGACCACGCCGCCGAGGGCGCCGGTGGCTCCGGTGATCAGCACCGTGCCCCGCGGGTCGATCGGGGCGGGCACGGTGAGCACCAGCTTGCCGGTGTGCCGGGCCTGGCTGAGGTGGCGCAGCGCGTCCGGCGCCTGCCGCACGTCCCAGCCGGTGACGGGCAGCGGCCGCAGCACGCCCCGCTCGAACAGCTCCACCAGGGCGCCGAGCATGGCGCCGATCCGGTCCGGTCCGGCCTCGATCGTGTCGAACGCCCGGTAGGACGCGCCCGGGTGGGCCGCGGCGACCGCCGCGGCGTCACGGACGTCGGTCTTGCCCATCTCCAGGAAGTGCCCGCCGTCGGCGAGCACCCGCAGCGAGGCGTCGACGTACTCGCCGGCCAGCGAGTTCAGGACGACGTCCACCCCGCGCCCGCCGGTCGCGGCCAGGAAGTGCGGCGCGAAGTCGAGCGTGCGGGAGGAGGCGAGGTGCGCCTCGTCCAGGCCGTCGGCCCGCAGCGCCGCCCACTTGCCGGGGCTCGCGGTGCCGTAGACCTCGGCGCCGAGGTGGCGGGCCAGCTGGGTGGCCGCCATGCCGACGCCGCCCGCCGCCGAGTGCACCAGCAGCGACTGGCCCGGGCGCAGGCCGGCCAGGTCGACCAGGGCGTAGTAGGCGGTGAGGTAGGCGATCGGCGCGGACGCGGCCTGGGCGAAGGTCCAGCCGCGCGGCATGCGGGCCACCATGCGGTGGTCGGCGACCGCGAGCGGCCCGAAGGCCTCGGGGACCATGCCGAAGACGCGGTCCCCGACGGCCCTGCCGGTGACCCCGGGCCCGGTCTCGACGACGATGCCCGCGGCCTCGCTGCCCAGCGAGGCCGCCCCCGGGTACATGCCCAGGGCGATGAGCGCGTCGCGGAAGTTCACCCCGGCGGCCCGGACGGCGATCCGGACCTGCCCCTCGCCCAGCGGGGCCGTGGCGGCCGGGTTCTCGGTCAGCGCGAGGCCGTCCAGGGTGCCCGTGCCGTCGGTGGTCAGCCGCCAGCCGGACGCACCGGGGGCGGGGTGCAGGGCCGCGCCGGGCTCCGTACGGGCCAGCCGGGGGGCGTGGGCGGCCCCCCGGCGCAGCGCGAGCTGCGGCTCACCGGCGGCCGGCACGGCCGTCAGGGCGCGCACCGAGTCCGGGTGGCCGTCCAGGTCGACCAGCAGGATCCGGTCCGGGTTCTCGGACTGGGCGGAGCGCACCAGGCCCCAGGCGGCGGCCTGGGCCGGGTCGGCCACCGACTCGCCGGCCTCCGGGGCGACCGCGCCGCGGGTGAGCAGGACCAGCCGGGACCGCGCCGTGCGCTCCTCGGCCAGCCAGGCCGTGACCAGGCCGAGGACCTCACGGGTCGTCCGGTGGACGTCGGCGGCGTGCTCCCCGCCGGGGGCGACGGCGGCGAGCACCAGGTGCGGGGGCGTGGCGCCGTCGTCCAGGGCGGTGGTGAGCGCGGTGAGGCCGGGGTGGACGGTGAGCCGGGCGTCGGCCGCCGCGAGTTCGGCGGCCAGCGCGGTCGCAAGGCTCCCGTTCGGGTCCTCGGGAGCGGCGTGGTCGAGCAGGGCCCAGTCGGCGTGCTCCGCGTCGGCGCCCGGCGCGGCCGGCAGGGCGACCGTCGGCCAGGTGATCCGGTAGAGCCCGTCCTGCTGCTCGGCGCGGCGTGCCCGGGCGAACCCGTCGGCGGCGACGGGGCGCAGGACCAGGGAGTCGACGGTGGCGACGGGCCGGCCGGTGGCGTCGGCGGCCAGCAGCGAGACGGCGTCCGGTCCGGCCGGGGCCAGTCGCACGCGCAGCGCGCCCGCGCCGGTCGCCGCGAGGCGCACACCGCTCCAGGAGAACGGGATCCGTCCCTGGCCGGTGTCGGGCAGCAGCCCGCCCAGGCCCACCGCGTGCAGGGCCGCGTCCAGCAGCGCCGGGTGGACACCGAACCCGTCGACCTCGGTGCCCTCCGGCAGCGCCACCTCGGCGAACACCTCCTCGCCGCGCCGCCACACCCCGCGCAGCCCCTGGAACACCGGGCCGTAGCCGAACCCCAGCTCCGTCAGCCGCTCGTAGTAGCCCTCGGTCGCCACGGCCTCGGCCGCGAGGGGCGGCCAGGGCGACAGTTCCTCGTCGGACGCCGGCCCGGCGGTGACCAGGGCGCCGGTGGCGTGCGAGGTCCAGTCCTCGCCGCCCTCCTGGGCGCCGTCCGGCCGGGAGTGCACCTGGACGGTGCGGCGGCCGGTTCCGCCGGCGGCGCTCACCGTGATCTGGACCTGCACCGCGCCCTGCTCGGGCAGCACCAACGGCGCCTGGAGCGTCAGCTCCTCCAGGAGCTCGCACCCCACCTCGTCACCGGCCCGCAGCACCAGATCCACCAACGCCGTCCCCGGCACCAGCACCGCACCCGCCACCACGTGCTCCGCCAACCAGGGCTGAGCCACAAGCGACAACCGCCCCGTCAACAACGCACCCTCACCACCGGCGAACGCGACCGCGGCGCCCAGCAGGGGGTGGCCGGCCGACCGCAGGCCCGCGCCGGTCAGGTCGCCGGGCGCGGGCCGGGTGTCCAGCCAGTAGCGGCGGCGCTGGAAGGCGTAGGTGGGCAGGTCGACGCGGCGGGCGCCGGTGCCGGCGAACACGGCCTCCCAGTCGAGGGCGGTGCCGTGGGCGTGCAGCCGGGCGAGGGCGGTGGTGAAGGACCCGGCCTCCGGTCGGTCCGCGCGCAGGAGCGGGACGGCGACGGCCTCGGGCAGGGCCTCCTGCACCATCGGGGTCAGGCCGCCGGGCCCGACCTCCAGGAACGCCGTCACGCCCTGCGCCGCCAGCGTCTCGACGGCGTCGGCGAAGCGGACCGCGTGGCGCACGTGGCGCACCCAGTAGTCGGGGTCGGCCACCTCCTCGGCCGTGACCGGCCGCCCGGTGAGCGTGGAGACGATCGGCAGGGTGGGCGCGCCGAAGGTGACGCGCTCCACGACCTCCCGGAAGCCCGCCAGCATCGGCTCCATCAACGGCGAGTGGAACGCGTGGGAGACGGCGAGCCGCTTGCTGCGACGGCCCTCCAGCAGTGCGACGACCTCCGCGACGGCGTCCTCCGATCCCGAAAGCACCACCGAGGACGGGCCGTTGACCGCCGCGATACCCACGCTGTCCTCGCGACCGGCAAGCAGCGGCGCGACCTCGTCCTCCGGGGCCTGCACCGCCACCATCACCCCGTTCGGGGGCAGCTCCTGCATCAACCGGCCGCGCGCCGCCGTCAGTTCGGCGGCGTCTTCCAATGACAGCACCCCGGCGACGTGCGCCGCGGCGTACTCGCCGATCGAGTGACCGGCCAGGACGGCGGGGCGGACCCCCCAGGAATCCACCAGCCGGAACAGCGCCACCTCGATCGCGAACAGCGCCGGCTGGGTGAACTCCGTGCGCGCCAGCAGCTCCGCGTCCTCGCCGAACACCACCTCCCGCAACGGCCGTTCGAGGTGGACGTCGAGGTACGCGCAGACCTCGTCGAAGGCCTCGGCGAAGACCGGGAACGACGCGCAGAGCTCACGCCCCATCCCCACCCGCTGACTCCCCTGCCCCGAGAACAGGAACGCCGGCCCGGCGCCCGCCGAAGCGGTGCCGAGAACCACCGAGCGGTCCGGCTCACCGTCCGCCAGGGCGCGCAGGCCCGCCATCCGGCCGGCCGGGTCCGGGGCCACCACCAGCGCGCGGTGCTCCAGGGCGGCGCGCGAGGTGGCCAGGGTCAGGCCGACCTCCGCCGCGCCCAGCTGCGGCCGCTCGGCCAGGTGGGCGTGGAGGCGCTCGGCCTGTCCGCGCAGGGCCTCCGCGGTGGCGCCGGAGAGCACCCACGGGAATTCGGCCCCGTCCGCCGTTGCCGGGGCCGCCGGGACCGGGGCCGGACCGGCCGGGGCGGGCGCCTGCTCGATGATCACGTGGGCGTTGGTGCCGCTCACCCCGAAGGACGAGATGCCCGCCCGGCGCGGCCGGTCGTTCCGCGGCCAGTCGGCGGCCTCGGTCAGCAGTTCCACGGCGCCCGCCGACCAGTCGACGTGCGGGGTGGGCTCGTCCACGTGCAGGGTCCTGGGCAGGACCTCGTGCCGGAGCGCCTGCACCATCTTGATGATGCCGCCGACCCCGGCCGCGGCCTGGGTGTGACCGATGTTCGACTTCAACGAGCCCAGCCACAGCGGGCGTTCCTCGGGCCGGTCCTGCCCGTAGGTGGCCAGCAGCGCCTGTGCCTCGATCGGGTCGCCGAGCGTCGTCCCGGTGCCGTGCGCCTCGACCACGTCGACGTCCGCCGGGGAGAGCCCCGCGTCCGCCAGGGCCTGGCGGATCACCCGCTGCTGCGCGGGACCGTTGGGCGCCGTCAAGCCGTTGGAGGCGCCGTCCTGGTTCACCGCACTGCCCCGCACCACCGCCAGCACCCGGTGACCGTGACGCTCGGCGTCCGACAGCCGCTCCACCAGCAGCATGCCCGCCCCCTCGCCCCAGCCGGTGCCGTCGGCGGCGGCCGCGAAGGGCTTGCAACGGCCGTCGGGCGCCAGGCCGCGCTGGCGGCTGAACTCGATGAAGGCGTTGGGACTGGACATCACGGTCACCCCGCCCGCGAGCGCGAGCGAGCACTCGCCGCGCCGCAGTGCCTGCGCCGCCAGGTGCAGCGCGACCAGCGAGGACGAGCACGCGGTGTCCACCGTCAGCGTCGGCCCCTCCAGGCCGAAGGTGTAGGCGATCCGGCCCGACACCACGCTCGCCGAACTGCCGGTGCCGATGTAGCCCTCCAGGTCCTGCGGCACGCTCAACAGGCGGGAGGCGTAGTCCTGGTAGCCGGAGCCCATGAAGACGCCGGTCCGGCTGCCGCGCATCGCGGCCGGATCGATCCCGGCCCGCTCGAAGGCCTCCCAGGTCAGTTCGAGCAGCAGCCGCTGCTGCGGGTCCATGGCGAGCGCCTCGCGCGGCGAGATGCCGAAGAAGGCCGGGTCGAAGTCGGCGACGTCGTAGAGGAATCCGCCGTCCGTGGCGTAGCTGGTGCCCGGCCGGTCCGGGTCGGGGTCGTAGAGCGCCTCCAGGTCCCAGCCGCGGTCCGCGGGGAAGCCGGCCACCGCGTCGCGCCCCTCGGCCACCAGCCGCCACAGCTCCTCGGGCGAACGGACCTCACCCGGGTAGCGGCAGCTCATCGCGACGATGGCGATCGGCTCGTCGCGGCGCGCGGCCGTGGCGGCGGCCGTGGGCGCGGCCGTCTCCTCGGCGCCGGTCAGCTGCCCGCGCAGGTGGGCGGCCAGCACGGCGGGCGACGGGTGGTCGAAGACCAGGGTGGCCGGCAGTCGCACACCGGTCGCCGCGGCCAGCCGGTTGCGCAGCTCGACGGCGGTCAGCGAGTCGAAGCCCAGCTCCCGGAAGGCCCGGTCGGCGGCGACCTGCTCCGCTCCCCCGTGGCCGAGCACCGCGGCCGCCTCCGCCCGGACCAGGTCCAGCACCGCGCGCAGCTGCTCGGCCTCCGCGAGCCCGGTCACCCGGCGGACGAACGCGGGCACCGGTGCGTCGGCGGCCGGCTCCGGGCCGTCGGCGCCGGCCGCCTGCGCGGACCGGACCTCCGGCAGGTCGGCGATCAGCGGGCTGGGGCGTACCAGGGTGAAGGACGGCGCGAACCGCGACCAGTCCACGTCCGCCACGGTGACGGCGGTCTCCTCGCGGTCCAGCGCGCCGCACAGCGCGGAGACCGCCAACTCCGGGGCGAGCGCGGCCAGTCCACGGCGCCGCAGCCGGTCCTCGGCGTCACCGTCCTCGACCATGCCGCCTCCCGCCCAGGGCCCCCAGGCCACGGCGGTCGCGGCCAGGCCCCGGGCCCGGCGCCGCTCGGCCAGGGTGTCGAGCGCGGCATTGGCCACCGCGTAGGCGGCCTGGCCGCCGGCGCCCCAGACGCCGGAGATCGAGGAGAACAACACGAACGCGTCCAGCGCCCGGTCGCCCAGCAGTTCGTCCAGGTGCCGGGCGCCCTCGGCCTTCGCGGCCACCACCCGGGCGAACTCCTCCGGCGTGGTCTCGGCCAGCAGGCCGGGTGTGCCCACACCGGCGGCGTGCACCACGGCGGTCAGCGGGTACTCGGCCGGCAGTCCGTCGAGCAGCCGCGCCAGCGCCTCCCGGTCGGCCACGTCGCACGCGGCGACGGTCACCTCGGCCCCCAGGGCCACCAGTTCGTCACGGAGTTCGGCCGCGCCGTCGGCCGCGAGCCCGCGCCGACCGGCCAGCACCAGGTGCTCGGCGCCCTCGCGCGCCAGCCGGCGTGCGACATGGCCGCCCAGCGCGCCCGTACCGCCCGTGATCAGCACGGTCCCGTGCGGCCGCCGGGCGGCGCCCGCCGTGACCGCGCCCTGCGGCGCGCGCGTCAGCCTGCGGACGTAGACGCCCGAGCCGCGCACCGCGAGCTGGTCCTCGGCGCCCGCGCCGGTCAGCACGGCCGCCAGGCGGCGGGCGGCCCGCTCGTCCAGCGCCTCCGGGAGGTCCACCAGACCGCCCCAGCGGCGGCCGTGCTCCAGCGCCGCCGTCCGGCCCAGCGCCCAGACCTGCGCCTGCCGGGCGCTGCGGACCGGGTCGGAGGAGCCGATCGAGACCGCTCCCCGGGTGGCGCACCAGAGCGGGGCGTCGAGGCCGAGGTCGCCCAGCGCCTGGACCAGGGCGAGGGTGGCGGCCAGGCCCGCCGGCAGCACGGGGTGCACGGGGTGCGCCCGCTCGTCCACCGCGAGCAGGGAGAGCACTCCGGTGACGCCGTTCTCGGGGGCGCCCTGCTCCGGGCCGAGGTCGGCGAGCACACCGCGCAGCTGCTCGGCGACGGCCTCGCGGCCGGCGGCGGTGTCCACGGTGACGGGGACGACCTCCTCGCCGTGCGCGCGCAGGGCGCCGACGACGGCCGCGCCCCAGCCGTCCTCGTCCGGTCCGGCGGGCAGCAGGACGAGGCGGCGCCCGCCCGGGGCGGCCTCCCTGAGATCGGGTGCGGGCTTCCAGGTGATCCGGTAGCGCCAGCCGTCCACCGTGGACTGCTCCCGGTGCGTGCGGCGCCAGGTGGAGAGCGCCGGCAGGACGGAGGCCAGCGGGGCGTCCTCGGGCACCTGGATGCGGTCGGCGAACGCGGCCAGGTCCTGCTGCTCCACGGTCTCCCAGAAGCCCGCCTCGACCGGGTCCGCCGGAGCGGCCGAGAAGGCGGAGGACTCCAGCCAGTAGCGGCGGCGCTGGAAGGCGTAGGTGGGGAGGTCGACGCGCCGTCCGCCGGCTCCGGCGAAGACGGCGTCCCAGTCGAGGGCGGTGCCGTGGGTGTGGAGGTGGG
This sequence comes from Kitasatospora sp. NPDC058115, assembly GCF_042884635.1. Lineage (NCBI taxonomy): Bacteria > Bacillati > Actinomycetota > Actinomycetes > Kitasatosporales > Streptomycetaceae > Kitasatospora > Kitasatospora sp. NPDC058115. The sequence goes on along the minus strand of NZ_JBHVTL010000012.1, from coordinate 106,321 downwards.
CGAGGGCGGTGGTGAAGGACTCGGGCTCGGTGCGGTCGGCGCGCAGGGCGGGGACGGCAGCGGTGTCGGGCAGGGTCTCCTGGACCATCGGGGTCAGACCGCCCGGGCCGACCTCCAGGAAGACCGTCGCGCCGTTGGCCGCGAGCGTGTCGACGGCGTCGGCGAAGCGGACGGCGTGGCGGACGTGGCGCACCCAGTAGTCGGGGTCGGCGAGTTCCTCGGCGGTGAGGAGCTGTCCGGTGAGGGTGGAGACGATCGGCAGAGCGGGCGCGGCGAAGGTGACGCGCTCGGCCACCGCGCGGAAGGCCGCGAGCATCGGCTCCATCAGCGGCGAGTGGAACGCGTGCGAGACCGTGAGCCGCTTGGTGCGACGGCCCTCCAGCAGTGCGACGACCTCCAGGACGGCGTCCTCCGATCCCGAAAGCACCACCGAGGACGGGCCGTTGACTGCCGCGATACCCACGCGGTCCTCGCGACCGGCGAGCAACGGCGCGACCTCGTCCTCCGAGGCCTGCACCGCGACCATCGCCCCGCCCGGCGGCAGCTCCTGCATCAACCGGCCGCGCACGGCGACCAGTTCGGCCGCGTCTTCGAGCGAGAACACGCCCGCGACGTGCGCGGCGGCCAGCTCGCCGATCGAGTGCCCGGCCAGGAAGTCCGCCCGCGCCCCCCACGACTCCACCAACCGGAACAACGCCACCTCGACCGCGAACAGCGCCGGCTGGGTGAACTCCGTGCGCGCCAGCAGCTCCGCGTCCTCGCCGAACACCACCTCCCGCAACGGCCGCTCCAAGTGCACGTCCAGATGCGCGCAGACCTCGTCGAACGCCTCCGCGAACACCGGGAACGACGCGCACAGCTCACGCCCCATCCCCAGCCGCTGGCTCCCCTGCCCCGAGAACAGGACCGCGAGCTTGTTCTTCCGTCCCGCGACGCCCTGGACCAGCCCGGCATCGGCACCGTCCCGCGCCAGGGCCTCCAGCCCGCGCAGCAGCCCGTCCCGGTCGGCCCCGAGGACCACGGCCCGGTGGGGCAGCGCGGCACGCGAGGTGGCCAGTGAGCGGCCGAGGTCGGCGGGGTCGACCCCCGGACGCTCCGCCAGGTGGGCCAGCAGTCGCCGGGCCTGCCCGCGCAGCGCCTGCCCGTCCCGGGCCGACAGCGGCCACAGCGTCACCGGGACCTGCGGCGGCCCACCCGCCGGGCCGTCCGTCCGCTCCTCCGCAGGCTCCTCGGCGGGCGCCGCTTCGAGGATGACGTGCGCGTTGGTGCCGCTGACGCCGAACGAGGACACGCCCGCCCGCCGGAGCCGGTCCAGCTCCGGCCAGGCCACCGGTTCGGTCAGCAGCCGCACCGCGCCCGCCGACCAGTCCACGTGCGGCGAGGGCTCGTCCACGTGCAGGGTGCGCGGCAGCACACCGTGCCGCATCGCCATCACCATCTTGATCACACCCGCGACACCCGCCGCGGCCTGGGTGTGCCCGATGTTCGACTTCAGCGCCCCCAGCCAGAGCGGCCGGTCCTCGGGCCGGTCCTGGCCGTAGGTCGCCAGCAGGGCCTGCGCCTCGATCGGGTCGCCCAGCGAGGTGCCGGTCCCGTGCGCCTCCACCGCGTCCACCTCGGCCGCGGACAGCCCCGCGTCCGCAAGCGCCTGGCGGATCACCCGCTGCTGGGCGGGACCGCTCGGCGCCGTCAGACCGTTGGACGCGCCGTCCTGGTTCACCGCGCTGCCCCGCACCACGGCCAGCACCGGGTGACCGTGGCGACGTGCATCGGAGAGCCGCTCCACCAGCAGCATGCCCACGCCCTCGGCCCAGCCGGTGCCGTCGGCGGCGGCGGAGAAGGGCTTGCAGCGGCCGTCGGCCGCCAGTCCGCGCTGGCGGCTGAACTCCATGAACGCGCCGGGCGTCGACATCACCGTCACGCCGCTCACCAGGGCCAGCGCGCACTCCTCGCGCCGCAGCGCCTGCGCCGCCAGGTGCAGGGCCACCAGCGAGGACGAGCACGCGGTGTCCACCGTCACCGCCGGCCCCTCCAGGCCGAAGGTGTAGGCGATCCGGCCCGACACCACGGCGGCGGCGTTGCCGGTGCCGAGGTAGCCGTCGAAGTCCTCCGGGGAGTTGGAGAGGCGCGCGTAGTCCTGCCCGTTGGTCCCCGCGTAGACGCCCGTCCGGGTGCCGCGCAGCGAGGCCGGGTCGAGGCCGGCCCGCTCGAAGACCTCCCAGGTGGCCTCCAGCAGCAGCCGCTGCTGCGGGTCCATCATCAGCGCCTCGCGCGGCGAGATCCCGAAGAACCCGGCGTCGAACTCGGCGACGTCGTGCAGGAATCCGCCCCGGCGGACGTAGCAGGTGCCGGCGTGGTCCGGGTCGGGGTCGTAGAGCGCCTCCAGGTCCCAGCCGCGGTCGGCGGGGAAGCCGCCGATCGCGTCGCCGCCCTCGGCGACCAGGCGCCACAGGTCCTCGGGCGACGCGACGCCGCCGGGGAAGCGGCAGCTCATCGCCACGATCGCGAGGGGCTCCGCGGCGTCCTCCACCAGCTTCCGGTTCTGCCGACGCAGCCGCTCGGTCTCCTGAAGGGAGGCCCGCAGTGCTTGAACGATCTTGTCGTTCGAGGTGGTCATCATCCGCTCCGTACTCAGGGCCGTTTCAGAAATCGCTGTCGCCGAGCGCAAGTTCGACAAGATCGTCGATGCCCATCGTCTCGATGGACTCCGCCGTGCCGGGGTCGTCCGGGGCCGGTTCCCCCGCGCCGGGCTCCGCCAGCCGCAGCAGGGCCTCCAGCAGCCCGGCCTCCCGCAGGCGGGACAGCGGGACGGTCGCCAGGGCCTGCCGCAGCCGGGCGTCCGGGACGTCGCCGGTGCCCGCGTCCCCGCCGGCGGCCGGGACGAGTTCCGCGCACAGGTGGTCGGTGAGCGCGCCGGGGGTGGGGTGGTCGAACACCATCGTGGTCGGCAGCCGCAGCCCCGTCGCCGTGGCGATCCGGTTGCGCAGCTCGACCGCGGTGAGCGAGTCGAAGCCCAGCTCCCGGAACGCCCGGTCCGGCTCGATCGACTCGCCCCCGCCGTAGCCGAGCACGGCCGCGGCCTCCGTCTGCACGAGGTCGAGCAGCAGCGCGTGCCGGCCCTCCGGCGGCAGCTCCGCGAGGCGGCGGGTGAGCTCCGACGCCCCGCCGTCGGCGGCCGCGTCGGCGCCGGTGGCCCCCGCCAGGGCCGCCCGGACCTCCGGCAGGTCACCGAGCAGCGGGCTCACCCGGCCGACGGTGAAGGACGGCGCGAACCGCGACCAGTCGACGTCCGCCACCACCACCGCGGTCTCGTCCCGGTCCAGGGCGTCCTGGAGCGCGCTGACGGCCAGCGCGGGGGCCAGCTGCGGCAGGCCGCGGCGGCGCAGGTGCTCCGCCGCGCCGTCCTCGGCCGCCATGCCGCCCTCGCCCCAGGGACCCCAGGCGACCGCGGTCGCGGCCAGGCCCCGGGCCCGGCGCCGCTGCGCCAGGGCGTCCAGGAAGGCGTTGCCGGCCGAGTAGGCCGCCTGGCTGCCACTGCCCCAGACCCCGGAGACCGAGGAGAAGAGCACGAAGGCGTCCAGGTCCCGTTCCTCCAGCAGCTCGTCCAGGTGCACGGCGCCCGCCACCTTGGCCGCGACCACGTCCGCCAGCTCGCCCAGGCCGGTCTCCATGACGGTGGTGAACTGCGGGAGGCCGGCGGCGTGCACCACGGCGGTCAGCGGGTGCTGGGCCGGCAGGGAGTCCAGCAGCCCCGCCAGCGCCTCGCGGTCGGCCACGTCGCAGCCCGCGATGGTGACCTCGGCCCCCAGCTCCTCCAGCTCACGGCGCAGTTCGTCCGCACCCTCGGCCGCCGCGCCGCGCCGGCTGGTCAGCACCAGGTGCTCGGCACCGCTGCGCGCCAGCCAGCGGGCCGCGTGACCGCCGAGCGAACCGGTGCCACCGGTGATCAGCACGGTGCCGCGCGGACGCCACGCGCGCCCGGGGGTGCTCCGTGCCGCCCGCGTCAGCCGGCGGACGAACACCCCGGATCCGCGCACCGCCAGCTGGTCCTCGTCCCCGGCGCCGCCCAGCACATCGGCCAGCCGGCCCAGGGTGCGGGCGTCCTGGCCGGAGGACGGCGGGAGGTCGACCAACCCGCCCCAGCGGTCGGGGTGTTCCAGCGCGACGGCACGGCCCAGCCCCCACACCAGCCCCTGGAGCGGCTGCTCGACGGGGTTGGAGCGGCCGACCGAGACGGCGGCCCGGGTGACGCACCACAGCGGGGCGTCCAGCTCGGCGTCCCCCAGGGCCTGCACCAGGGTGACGGTCGCCGTGAGGCCGAGGGGCAGCGCCCGGTGGACCGGGTGCGCGCGCTCGTCCAGCGCCAGCAGGGACAGCACCCCGACCGTCGGGGTGTCCTGCGGCAGGGTCTCGCGCAGCAGCTTGGCGAGCATCGGCCGGTCGGTGCCGGCGTCGGCCACGATCAGCGTCGACGGCTCGGCGCCCCGCTCCCGCAGCACCCGGGCGCAGGCGTCCGCCGCTTCCTCGTCGGCCGCGACGACCAGCCAGCCGCCGGCCAGGGGGCCGGACGGGAGGTCGGTGCACGGCTTCCAGGTGGCCTGGTAGCGCCAGCTGTCGACGGTGTTGCGGGTCCTGGTCTCGCGACGCCAGGACGACAGTGCGGCGAACACCGAGTCGAGCGGCGCGTCGGCGTCGAGACCGAGCCGCTCGGCCAGTGCCTGGGACTCCCCGCGCTCCACGGTGTCCCAGAACTCGGCCTCCGCCGCGTCGACGGGCGCCGCCGGGACGGACCGCTCCGGCGTGCTCCGCAGCCAGTACTGCTGCTGCTGGAAGGCGTAGGTGGGCAGGTCGACCCGCCGCCCGCCGGTTCCGGCGAGGACCGCGTCCCACACCGGGGAGGCGCCCCGCACGTGCAGCTCGGCGAGGGCGGTGGTCAGCGCCGCGTCCTCGGGGCGGTCGGCGCGCAGGGCGGGGACGGCGGCGGTGTCGGGCAGGGTCTCCTGGACCATCGGGGTCAGGCCGCCGGGGCCGATCTCCAGGAAGACCGTCACCCCCTGCGCCGCCAGCGATTCGACGGCGTCGGCGAAGCGGACGGCGTGGCGCACGTGGCGCACCCAGTAGTCGGGATCGGTGAGCTCGTCGGCGGTGAGGAGCTGTCCGGTGAGGGTGGAGACGACCGGCAGGGTGGGCGCGGCGAAGGTGACGCGCTCGGCCACCGCGCGGAAGGCGGCGAGCATGGGCTCCATCAGCGGCGAGTGGAAGGCGTGGGAGACGGTGAGCCGCTTGGTGCGGCGGCCCTCCAGGAGTGCGACGACCTCCTCGACGGCGCCCTTCGATCCCGAAAGCACCACCGAGGACGGGCCGTTGACCGCCGCGATACCCACGCTGTCCTCACGGCCGACCAGCAACGGCGCGACCTCGTCCCCCGAGGCCTGAACCGCCACCATCGCCCCACCGGACGGCAGCTCCTGCATCAACCGGCCGCGCACGGCGACCAGTTCGGCCGCGTCTTCGAGCGACAGCACCCCGGCGACGTGCGCGGCGGCGAACTCGCCGATCGAGTGCCCGGCCAGGAAGGCGGGACGAATCCCCCACGACTCCACCAGCCGGAACAACGCCACCTCGATGGCGAACAACGCCGGCTGGGTGAACTCCGTCCGGTTCAGGACCTCCGCGTCCTCGCCGAACACCACCTCCCGCAACGGCCGCCCCAAATGCACGTCCAGATGCGCGCAGACCTCGTCGAACGCCTCCGCGAACACCGGGAACGACGCGCACAGCTCACGCCCCATCCCCAGCCGCTGACTCCCCTGCCCCGAGAAGAGCAGGGCCAGCCGTCCGCGGGACGACGCAGCGACCCCTCGCACCAGTCCGGCCACCGACTCGCCCCGGCCCAGCGCGCCGAGAGCGGCGGCGAGGTCGGCCCGGTCGCGGCCCACGACGACGGCCCGGTGGTCCAGCGCGGTCCGTGAGACCGCCAGGGAGAGGGCGAGGTCGGCCGGGGCGGCCTCGGGGCCGGCGTCCAGGGCGTCGAGCAGCCGGTTCGCCTGCTCGCGCAGGGCCGGCTCGTCCTTCGCCGACAGCACCCAGGGCAGGCTTCGCGGCGCCTCCGGGACGGCCGGGGCCGGCACGACGGCGGCCTCGGCGGGCGCCTGCTCGATGATGGTGTGGGCGTTGGTGCCGCTGACGCCGAAGGAGGAGACGGCGGCACGGCGCGGGCGGTCGCCCGCCGGCCACGCCACCGGCTCGGTCAGCAACCGCACCGCACCGGTCGACCAGTCGACGTGCGGCGTCGGCTCGTCCACGTGCAGGGTGCGCGGCAGCGACCCGTGCCGGATCGCGAGCACCGTCTTGATCACACTGGCGACGCCCGAGGCGGCCTGGGTGTGGCCGATGTTGGACTTGATCGAGCCGAGCCAGAGCGGCCGGTCCCCGGGCCGGTCCTGGCCGTAGGTGGCCAGCAGGGCCTGTGCCTCGATCGGGTCGCCGAGCGCGGTGCCGGTGCCGTGCGCCTCCACCGCGTCGATGTCGGCGGTGGAGAGGCGGGCGTTGGCCAGGGCCTGCTGGATCACGCGCTGCTGGGCGGGGCCGTTGGGCGCCGTCAGGCCGTTCGACGCGCCGTCCTGGTTGACGGCACTGCCGCGCACCACCGCCAGCACCGGGTGCCCGTGACGCTCGGCGTCCGACAGCCGCTCCACCAGCAGCATGCCCACGCCCTCGCCCCAGCCGGTGCCGTCGGCGGCGGCCGCGAACGGCTTGCAGCGCCCGTCGACGGCCAGGCCGCGCTGGCGGCTGAACTCGACGAAGGCGTTGGGGCTGGACATCACCGCCGCGCCGCCGACCAGGGCCAGCGAGCACTCGCCCGAGCGCAGCGCCTGGGTCGCCAGGTGCAGCGCGACCAGCGAGGACGAGCAGGCCGTGTCCACCGTCACCGCCGGGCCTTCGAGCCCCAGCGCGTAGGCGATCCGGCCGGACATGACGGAGGAGGAGCTGCCGGTGAGGAGGTGCCCCTCCACCCCCTCGGGCAGCTCGGACAGCCCGGCGCCGTAGCCCTGGTAGCCGGAGCCGACGAAGACGCCGGTCAGGCTGCCGCGCACCGAGGCGGGGTCGAGCCGTGCCCGCTCCAGGGTCTCCCAGGCCACCTCCAGCAGGATCCGCTGCTGCGGGTCCATGGCCAGCGCCTCGCGCGGCGAGATCCCGAAGAACCGTGCGTCGAAGGCGCCGGCGTCGTGCAGGAAGCCGCCCTGGTTGACGTAGCTGGTGCCGGTCCGCTCCGGGTCCGGGTCGTACAGGGCCTCGATGTCCCAGCCCCGGTCGGCCGGGAACGGGCCGACCGCGTCCGCCTCGTCCACCAGCAGCTGCCACAGGTCCTCCGGGGACCGCACGCCGCCGGGGAAGCGGCAGCCCATCGCCACGATCGCGATCGGTTCGTCGTTCCCGGTCGCGGTCCCGGTCGCCGCCGTCGCGGCCACGGTGGCGGCTCCCCCCTGCGCGCCGGACAGTTCGACGGCCAGGAAGGCCGCGAGGTCCGTCGCGTTGGGGTGGTCGAAGACCAGGGTGGTCGGCAGCCGCAGCCCCGTCACGGTGTTCAGCCGGTTGCGCAGTTCGACACCGGTGAGCGAGTCGAAGCCCAGGTCCTTGAACGCCCGCTCGGGCGCGACCGCCTCGGGGCCCGGGTGGCCGAGCGCCCCGGCCACCTCGGTGCGGACCAGGTCGAGCAGGACGCGGTCGCGCTCGGCGCCCGGCAGGGTGGCCAACTCGGCGGCGAGGGAGGGAAGTCCGCCACCGGACTGCGCGTCCTCGGCGCCGGACAGCGCCTCCCGCACCTCCGGGAGTTCCCCGAAGAGCGGGCTGGGGCGGGTGACGGTGAAGGCGGGGACGAAGCGCTCCCAGCGCACATCGGCCACCACGACCGCCGTCTCCTCCTGGTCCAGCGCCCGCTGGAACGCCGCGATCGCGGGCTGCGGCGCCATCGCGGGCAGGCCGCGGCGGCGCAGGTGGGCCTCCGCCTCCTCGCCGTCCACCATGCCGCCCTCGGCCCACGGGCCCCAGGCGACCGCGGTCGCGGCCAGGCCCCGGGCCCGGCGCCGCTGCGCCAGGGCGTCCAGGAAGGCGTTGGCGGCGGCGTAGCCGGCCTGGCTCCCGCTGCCCCACACTCCGGCGACGGAGGAGAAGAGCACGAACGCGTCCAACGGGTGGTCGCCCAGGAGCTCGTCCAGGTGCGCGGCCCCGGCCACCTTGGCCGCCACCACCTCGGCGAGGTCGGCGAGCGCGGTCCCCTCCACCGGGGCGAACTGGGGCATGCCCGCGGCGTGCACGACGGCGGTCGGCCGGTCGGCCCCGGGGAGGTCGGCGAGCAGCCGGGCCACCGCGTCGCGGTCCGACACGTCGCAGGCCGCGATGGTCACCCGCACGCCCAACGCCTCGATCTCGGCGGCGAGTTCGGCCGCCCCGGCGGTGGAGCTCCCCCGCCGGCCGGTCAGCACCAGGTGCTCGGCGCCGCGCTGCGCGAGGTGCCGGGCCACCTGGGTGCCCAGCGCACCGAGTCCGCCGGTGATGAGCACCGTGCCCCGGGGGCGCCAGCCCCGGTCGGCCGCGCCGGTGCCCGCGGCGCCGGAGGCGGCGCGGTGCAGGCGGCGCACGAAGGTGCCGGAGGAGCGGACGGCGAGCTGATCCTCCTCGCTCCCGCCGGCGAGCACGGCGGCGAGGCGGCGCGCCGAGCGGTCGTCCAGCGTCTCCGGGAGGTCGACCAGTCCGCCCCAGCGCTGCGGGTGCTCCAGCGCCACGGAGCGGCCCAAGCCCCAGACCATCGCCTGGGACGGATCCCCGGCGCCGTCCGAACGGCCGACCGCCACCGCGCCCCGGGTGGCGCACCACAGCGGCGCGTCCACTCCGGCGTCGCCGAGGGCCTGGACCAGCAGGGTGGTCAGCGCCAGCCCCAGGGGCAGCGAGGGGTGGGCCGGGTGACGGTCCCCGTCGAGGGCGAGCAGCGAGAGCAGGCCCGCCGGCCGGTCGTCGCCGGTCGCCTCCGCCAGCCGTCCGGCCAGCACCGCGCGGTCGTCGTCGCCCGTCACGGGCACCTCGACGACGGTGGCGCCGTGCGCGCCGAGCGCCGTCCGCACCGCCACCGCGGTCGGGTGGTCCTGGGACCCGGTCGGGAGCACGAGCAGCCAGCTGCCCGTCAGTTCGGCGTCGCCGCGCGCGGCCAGCGGCTTCCACTGGACCTGGTAGCGCCAGCGGTCCACCACCGAGTGCTCGCGCCGGCGTCGACGCCAGTCGGCGAGTGCCGGGAGCACCGAGCTGAGCGGCGTCTCCCCGTCCACCTCCAGCTGCTCGGACAGCGAGGCCAGGTCCGCGCGCTCGACGACCTCCCAGAAGCCCGCGTCGGCCGGGTCCACGGCGACCGCACCGTCGGCCTTCGGCGCGGCGGCCTTGAGCCAGTACGACGCGCGCTGGAAGGCGTAGGTGGGCAGGTCGACGCGGCGGGCGCCGGTTCCGGCGAAGACGGCCGTCCAGTCGAGGGCGGTGCCGTGGGTGTGGAGGTGGGCGAGGGCCGTGGTGAAGGCGGCGGGTTCGGGGCGGTCGGCGCGCAGGGCGAGAACCGCGAGGGCGTCCGGCAGCGTCTCCTGGACCATCGGGGTCAGGCCGCCGGGGCCGATCTCCAGGAAGGCCTTCACGCCGTTGGCCGCGAGGGTGCCGAGGGCGTCGGCGAAGCGGACGGCGTGGCGGACGTGGCGCACCCAGTAGTCGGGGTCGGCCAACTCCTCCGCCGAGACCGGCCGTCCGGTGAGGGTGGAGACGATCGGCAGGGTGGGCGCGGCGAAGGTGACGCGCTCGGCCACCGCGCGGAAGGCCGCGAGCATGGGCTCCATCAGGGGCGAGTGGAACGCGTGGGAAACGGTGAGCCGCTTGCTGCGACGGCCCTCCAGCAGCGCGACGACCTCCGTGACGGCGTCCTCGTCGCCCGAGAGCACCACCGAGGACGGGCCGTTGACCGCCGCGATACCCACGCTGTCTTCACGACCGGCGAGCAGCGGCGCGACCTCGTCCTCCGAGGCCTGCACCGCGACCATCGCCCCACCGGACGGCAGCTCCTGCATCAACCGGCCACGGGCCACCACCAGTTCGGCGGCGTCGGCCAGCGAGAACACGCCCGCGACGTGCGCGGCGGCCAGCTCGCCGATCGAGTGCCCGGCCAGGAAGTCCGCCCGCACCCCCCACGACTCCACCAGCCGGAACACCGCCACCTCCACCGCGAACAACGCCGGCTGGGTGAACTCCGTCCGGTTCAGGACCTCCGCATCCTCGCCGAACACCACCTCCCGCAACGGCCGTCCGAGGTGAACGTCCACCGCCCCGCAGACCTCGTCGAACGCCGCCGCGAACACCGGGAACGACGCATGCAGCTCACGCCCCATCCCCAGCCGCTGGCTCCCCTGCCCCGAGAACAGGAACGCCGACCCGCCGTCCACGACCGTGCCGCCCGAGGTCTCGCCGCGCGCCAACGCGGCCAGTCCGTCGAGGAGTTCCTCCCGGTCCGCGCCGACCACGACGGCACGCCGGGACAGCGCGGCCCGCGAGGTGACCAGGGAGTGGGCGACGTCCACCGCGTCCAGCTCCGCGTGCTCCCGGACGTGCGCGAGCAGGCGCGCCGCCTGGTCGCGCAGGGCCTGCGGGTCCTTCGCGGAGAGCACCCACGGCAGGACGGCCGGGGCCGGGGCCGGGTCGGCCGGTCGCGGCCGGTCCGCCGGACGGCCGGGAGCCTGTTCGAGGATGACATGGGCGTTGGTGCCGCTGACGCCGAAGGACGACACGCCGGCCCGGCGCGGGCGGTCGCCCTGCGGCCAGTCGACGGCCTCCGTCAGCAGCTCCACCGCGCCCGCCGACCAGTCCACGTGCGGAGTCGGCTCGTCCGCGTGCAGGGTGGGCGGCAGCACACCGTGCCGCATCGCCATCACCATCTTGATCACGCCCGCGACACCCGCCGCGGCCTGGGTGTGACCGATGTTCGACTTCACCGTCCCGAGCCGGAGCGGGCTGCCCTCGGCGCGCCCCTGCCCGTAGGCCTTGAGCAGGGCCTGCGCCTCGATCGGGTCGCCCAGCGTGGTGCCGGTGCCGTGCGCCTCCACCGCGTCCACGTCCGTCGCCGACAGCCCGGCGTTCGCCAGGGCCTGGCGGATCACCCGCTGCTGCGCGGGGCCGTTGGGCGCCGTCAGGCCGTTGGAGGCGCCGTCCTGGTTCACCGCGCTGCCCCGCACCACGGCCAGCACCGGGTGTCCGAGGCGCTCGGCGTCCGACAGGCGCTCGACGAGCAGCATGCCCACGCCCTCCGCGAGGCCGGTGCCGTCGGCACCCGCCGCGAACGCCCGGCAGCGTCCGTCCTCGGACAGGCCGCGCTGACGGCTGAAGGCGATGAGCGCGCCCGGGGTCGACATCACGGTGACGCCGCCGGCCAGGGCCAGCGAGCACTCACCGGCGCGCAGCGCCTGCGCCGCCAGGTGCAGGGCGACCAGCGAGGACGAGCACGCCGTGTCCACCGTCACCGCCGGCCCCTCCAGGCCGAAGGTGTAGGCGAGACGGCCGGAGACGACCGCCGCGGAGTTGCCGGTGAGCAGGTGTCCTTCGAGCCCCTCCGCGCCCGAGTCGCGCAGCCCGGCCGCGTAGTCCTGGCCGTTGGTGCCGGTGAAGACGCCGGTCCGGCTGCCGCGCAGCGCGGCCGGGTCGATCCCGGCGCCCTCGAACGCCTCCCAGGTGGTCTCCAGCAGCAGCCGCTGCTGCGGGTCCATCGCCAGCGCCTCGCGCGGCGAGATCCCGAAGAACTCCGGGTCGAAGGCGTCGGCGTCGTGCAGGAAGCCGCCCTCGCGGGCGTAGCAGCGGCCCGGGGCGTCGGGGTCCGGGTCGTAGAGCCCTTCGAGGTCCCAGCCGCGGTTCACCGGGAGGCCGGTGATGGCGTCGGTCCCCTCGGCCACCAGCCGCCACAGCTCCTCGGGGCCGGTGACCCCGCCCGGGAAGCGGCAGCTCATCGCGACGATGGCGATCGGCTCGGTGTCGTCGCCGGGGCGGCCGTCGTGCTCCGGGGCGCCGGTGGCCGGGTGCTCGTCCCCGCCGGAGACCTCCTCCAGCAGGTGGCCGGCCAGCGCGGCGGGGGTCGGGTGGTCGAAGACGGTGGTGACCGGCAGCCGGACGCCGGTCGCGGCGATCAGGCGGTTGCGCAGCTCCAGCGCGGCGAGGGAGTCGAAGCCCAGCTCGCGGAAGGCCCGGCCGGGGTCCACCAGTTCGGCGGTGCTGTGGCCGAGCACGGCCGCGGCCTGGGCGCGGACCAGTCCGAGCAACGCCTCCCGGCGGTCGGCCGGTGCGAGCGCCGCCAGCCGCCGCAGTTCGGCGGAGGCCTCCCCGGCCGCCGCCCCGGCGGTCCGCCGCACGGGCGTCCGGATCAGGCCGCGCAGCAGGGCGGGCACGGTGCCGCCCGCGGCCTGGGCGCGGAGCGCCGCGAGGTCCAGCCGCACCGGCGCGAGCACCGGCTCGTCGAGGCTGCGGGCGACGTCCAGGAGACGGAGTCCTTCGTCGGCGGAGAGCGGCACCAGGCCCGCGCGGACCATCCGCCGGAGGTCGCCGTCGGCCAGCGCGGTCTGCGCGCCGCGCTCCTCCCAGACGCCCCAGGCCAGCGAGGAGGCCACGAGCCCGTGGGCCGCGCGGTGCTGCGCCAGGGCGTCCAGGAAGGCGTTGCCGGCCGCGTAGGCGCCCTGGCCGGCGCCGCCGAGCGTGCCGGCGAAGGAGGAGAAGAGGACGAACGCCGCCAGGTCGGCGTCCCGGGTGAGGTGGTGCAGGTTGAGCGCCGCGTCGACCTTGGGGCGCAGGACCTGGTCGAGCTCGTCGGCGGTCAGCGCGTCGACCAGGCCGCCCGCGACCACGGCGGCGGCGTGGAAGACGGCGGTCAGCGGCCGGTCCTCGGGGATGCCGGCGAGCAGGTCGGCCAGCGCCTCGCGGTCCGCCGCGTCGCAGGCGGCGAGGGTGACGCTCGCGCCCAGGGCCGAGAGCCGGTCGCGCAGTTCGGCCGCGCCCTCGGCGGCGGGCCCGCGGCGGCCGGTCAGCACCAGGTGGCGGATGCCGTGCTCGGTGACGAGGTGTTCGGCGAGCAGCCCGCCCAGGGCGCCGGTGCCGCCGGTGATCAGGGCGGTGCCGTTCGGGTCGAGCGGGGTCGCCGCGGTGCGCTCCCCGGCGGCCTCCGGTTCTGTGCGCAGCGGCACGCGGGCGAGTCGCGGGACGCTCGCCGCTCCGGCGCGCAGGGCGAGTTGGGGTTCGCCGGTGGCGATCGCGGCGGGCAGCAGCCGGTAGGAGTCGGGGTGGTCGTCGAGGTCCGCCAGGACCAGCCGGTCGGCGTGCTCGGACTGCGCCGAGCGGACCAGGCCCCAGACCGGCGCGTGGTCCAGGCCCGGGGTGTCGGCCCCGGCCGCGGTGGCCACCGCGCCGCTGGTGAGCAGCACCAGCCGGGAGGCGGCGAGGCGCTCCTCGGCCAGGAAGTCGCGCAGCAGCGCGAGGGTGTCGCGCGCCGTCGCCCGGACGGCCTCCGGCCCGGTCCCGCCCGTGGGCAGGACGGCCACGACCGCCTCGGGCAGCGGCGCGCCCGCCGCGACGGCCTCGGCGAGCTCCCCCGGGCCGGGGTGGTGCGCCGGGGGCCGGGGGCCGTCCAGCAGCGCCCGCACGGCCGGCGAGGCGTCGTCGCCGAGCACCGCCCAGGGCGTGTCCGGTGCGGTGGCCGGCACGGGCAGCGCCGTCCAGTCCACCCGGTGCAGCGCGTCATGGTGGCCGCCGCGGGCCTGGCGCAGCTGCTCCTCGCCGACGGCGCGGAAGGACAGCGTGCCGACCCCGGCGACCGCCCGGCCCGTGCCGTCGGCGACGGTCACGGACACGGCGTCGGGGCCGGCGGGGGCCAGCCGCACGCGCAGTTCGGCGGCTCCGGTGGCGTGCAGGCGCACGCCCTCCCAGGAGAACGCCAGCCGTCCGGTCCCCATGTCGCCGAGCGGGCCGAACCCGACGGCGTGCAGCGCCGCGTCCAGCAGCGCCGGGTGCAGGCCGAAGCGGCCCGCCTCCGCCTGCGCCTCGGCGGGCAGCGCGACGGTGGCGTAGACCTCGTCGCCGCGCCGCCAGGCGGCCCGCAGGCCCTGGAAGACCGGGCCGTAGCCGAAGGAGCGCTCGGCGAGGCGGTCGTAGAAGCCGGTGAGGTCGACGGCGGTGGCGTCGGCGGGCGGCCAGAGGGTGAGGTCCTCGCCCCCGGTGGCGGGCCCGGTGCCCAGCAGTCCGGTGCCGTGGCGGGTCCACTCCTCCTCGGCGGGGGCGTCCTCGGGGCGCGAGTACAGGCCGAAGGAGCGCCGGCCGGCGTCGTCCGGGTGGCCGACCGAGACCTGCACCACCACGGCGCCGCGCTCGGGCAGCAGCAGCGGCGCCTCCAGGGTGAGTTCCTCCAGCAGGCCGCAGCCGACCTGGTCGCCGGCCCGGATCGCGAGTTCGACGAACGCGGTGCCCGGCAGCAGGACCGAGCCCAGCACCACGTGGTCGGCGAGCCAGGGGTGGGTGTGCGCGGAGAGCCGGCCGGTGAGCAGCAGGCCGTCGGAGTCCGCCAGGGTGACGACGGCGCCCAGCAGCGGGTGGTCCGCCGCGCCGAGGCCGAGGCCGGCGGCGTCCCCGGCGGTGTGCGGGGCGTCCAGCCAGTACCGCTGGTGCTGGAAGGCGTAGGTGGGCAGCGGGACGGTGCGGGCGCCGGTGCCGGCGAGGACGGCGGTCCAGTCGACGGCGGCGCCGTGCGCGTGGGCCTCGGCGACGGCGCGCAGCATCCGGGCCGGGCCGCCCTCGCCCCGGCGCAGCGTGCCCAGGGCCACGGCGTCGCTGCCCAGGGCGTCGATCGTCTCCTGCATGCCGATCGTCAGGACCGGGTGGGCGCTGACCTCGATCAGCGCGCCGTGGCCGTGCGCCACCAGCGCGCGGGTGACCTCCTCGAACCGCACGGTCCGGCGCAGGCTGCGGTACCAGTAGTCGGCGTCCAGTTCGGCGGTGTCCAGCACCCCGCCGGTCACGGTGGAGTAGAACGGCACGTCGCAGGAGCGCGGCGTGATGTCCGCGAGCTCGCTCAGCACCCGCTCGCGCACCGCCTCGACCTGCGCGGAGTGCGAGGCGTAGTCCACGGCGATCATCCGGGCCCGGACGTCGTCGGCGAGCAGGCTGTCGCGCAGGTCGGCCAGGGCCTGCGGGTCGCCGGACAGGACGATGGACGAGGGGCTGTTGACGGCGGCCACCGCCAGCCGCTCGCCCCAGGGCGCGAGACGCGGGGTCAGCTGCTCCAGCGGCAGGCCGACGGACATCATGCCGCCCAGGCCGGCCAGCGCGGTCAGCGCGCGGCTGCGCAGCGCCACCACCTTCGCGGCGTCCTCCAGGGAGAGCGCGCCCACCACGCAGGCGGCGGCGATCTCGCCCTGGCTGTGTCCGGCCACGGCCTCCGGGCTCACCCCGTAGGAGCGCCAGAGCTCGGCCAGCGAGACCATCACGGCGAACAGCACCGGCTGCACGACGTCGACCCGCTCCAGCCCGGGCGCGCCCTCCTCGCCGCGCAGCACGGCCGTCAGCGACCAGTCCACGTAGGGGGCGAGGGCCGCCTCGCACCGGCCGATGCGCTCGCGGAACACCGCGGAGGCGTCGAGCAGTTCGACGGCCATGCCGACCCACTGCGAGCCCTGTCCGGGGAAGACCAGCGCCACCTGGCGGACGTCCTCGGCGACGCCGCGCACCAGGTCCGGTTCGGGCGAGCCGTCGGCCAGCGCGGCGAGCGCACCGTCCAGTCCGGCCCGGTCGGCGGCGAGCAGCACGGCGCGGTGTTCGAAGGCGGAGCGGGTGGTGGCCAGGGAGAGGGCGACGTCGAGGGTGCCGGGGCCCGGGTCCGCGGCGAGGTGCGCGCGCAGCCGCCCGGCCTGGGCGACCAGGGCGGCCTGGTCCTTGCCGGACAGGACCCAGGGGATCAGCGGCGGCGCCTCCGCCGGGGCCGGCGCCCCGCCCTCCTCGGCCGGGGCGTCCTCGGCGTCCGGCTGCGACTCCTCCAGGACGAGGTGCGCGTTGGTGCCGCTGACGCCGAAGGCCGAGACCCCGGCCCGCCGGGGCGCGCCCGTCCCGGGCCAGTCGGTCGCCTCGGTCAGCAGCGACACCGCGCCGGCCGACCAGTCCACGTGCGGCGAGGGCTGCGTCACGTGCAGGGTGGGCGGCAGGACGCCGTGCCGGATCGCCTGCACCATCTTGATCACACCGGCGACGCCGGCCGCCGCCTGGGTGTGACCGAGGTTCGACTTGACCGAGCCGAGCCACAGGGGCCGTTCACGGTCCTGGCCGTAGGTGGCCAGCAGGGCCTGCGCCTCGATCGGATCGCCCAGCGCGGTGCCGGTGCCGTGCGCCTCCACCGCGTCCACCTCGGCGGGCGAGAGCCTGGCGTTGGCCAGCGCCTGCCGGATGACGCGCTGCTGGGACGGCCCGTTCGGCGCCGTCAGGCCGTTGGAGGCGCCGTCCTGGTTCACCGCCGAGCCGCGCACCACCGCCAGCACCGGGTGCCCGTGGCGCCGGGCGTCGGAGAGCCGTTCCACCAGCAGCACGCCGACGCCCTCGCCCCAGCCGGTGCCGTCCGCCGAGGCGGAGAACGCCCGGCAGCGGCCGTCGGGCGACAGGCCCCGCTGGCGGCTGAACTCGGTGAACGTGGCCGGGCCCGCCATCACGGTGACGCCGCCGGCCAGCGCCAGCGAGCACTCGCCGTTGCGCAGCGCCTGGACGGCGAGGTGCAGGGCGACCAGCGAGGAGGAGCAGGCGGTGTCGATCGTCACCGCCGGGCCTTCGAGGCCCAGCGTGTAGGCGATCCGGCCGGAGACCACGCTCCCCGAGTTGCCGGTGCTCACGTAGCCCTCGACGCCCTCGGGCAGCTGCGGCAGCCGGGAGACGTAGTCGTGGTACATCACCCCGGCGAAGACGCCGGTGTCGCTGCCGCGCAGGGAGCGCGGGTCGAGGCCGGCCCGCTCGACCACCTCCCAGGACGCCTCCAGCAGCAGCCGCTGCTGCGGGTCCATCGCCAGCGCCTCGCGCGGGCCGATGCCGAAGAACGCGGCGTCGAACTCGGCGGCGTCGTGCAGGAACCCGCCCTCGCGGGTGTAGCTGGTGCCCGGGTTTCCGGGGTCCGGGTGGTAGAGCGCGTCCAGGTCCCAGCCGCGGTCGGTGGGGAAGCCGGAGATCGCGTCGCCGCCGTCCGCGACCAGCTGCCACAGGTCCTCCGGCGACCGCACCCCGCCGGGGAAGCGGCAGCTCATCGCGACGATCGCGATCGGCTCGTGGTTCCTGCTCTCGACCTCCCGCAGCCGCTGACGCGCGTGGCGCAGGTCGACGGTGGCACGCTTGAGGTAGTCCCGGAGCTTGTTCTCGTCAGTCATCTGAATTCAGTTCCTCAACGCCGAGGGGAGTTCGTGCCGGTCGATCAGGTGCCGAGCTCGTTGTCCAGCAGCTCGAAGAGTTCGTCGTCGGTCGCCGCCTCGACCGCGGCCGCGCCCCGGTCGGCGCCGGGGTGGTCGTCGTCCTGCGCCCCGTTCCACTTCGCCAGCAGGACCTCCAGGCGCATGGTGACGGTGCTGCGCAGGCCCCGGTCGGACGGGGAGGCGGCCAGGGCGGCTTCGAGCCGGTCGATCTCCGCGAGCACGGACGGCGCCGCCGCCGCGTCCGCGGCCGGCATCGAGGCGCCGAGGTGGTCCGCCAGCGCGGTCGGCGTCGGGTGGTCGAACAGCAGGCCGGCCGGCAGGCTCAGCCCCGTGACGGCGCCGAGGCGGTTGCGCAGTTCGACGGCGGTCAGCGAGTCGAAGCCGAGGTCGCGGAAGGCCTGGCCGGGGCCGACCGCCTCGGCGGAGGCGTGGCCCAGGACGGCGGCGACCTCGCCGCGGACGGTGGCCAGCAGGATCCGCCGGCGCTTGTCCGGCGACGCTCCGGCCAGCTGCTCCGCCAGTGCGGTGGCGCCCGCCCGCTCCGCCCGGCGGACCGTCACCGGCACCAGGCCGCGCAGGACGGCCGGCAGCGGCTCGCTGCGGGCCCTGGTCCGCAGGGCGGCGAGGTTCAGCGGCACCGGGACGAGGACGCCCGGGCCCCCGGCGGCGGCCGCCGCCCGGGCCCTGTCGAGCAGGGCCAGGCCCTCGCCGGCCGACAGCGGCACCACCCCGCCCCGGGCCATCCGCCCGAGCGCCTCGGCGCCGAGCTCGCCCAGCATCCCCTCGTCGCCCGCCCACGGCCCCCAGGCGAGCGAGGCGCCCGGCAGGCCCTGGGCGCGGCGGAGCTCCACCAGCGCGTCCAGATAGGCGTTGGCGGCCGCGTAGTTGGCCTGGCCGGCGTTGCCGAGGGTGCCGGCGAGGGAGGAGAAGAGCACCAGCTCCACCGGCCCGTGGCGGCCGGTCAGCTCGTGCAGGTGGAAGGCCGCGTCCACCTTCGGGCGGAACACCCGGTCCAGCCGCTCCGCCGTCAACGAGCCGACCAGTCCGTCGTCCAGCACACCGGCGGCGTGCACGACGGCGGTCAGCGGGTGCTCGGCGGGCACCGAGTCGAGCAGCGCGGCGAGCGCGGCGCGGTCCGCCACGTCGCAGGCCGCCGTCGTCACCCGGGCGCCCAGGGCGGCGAGTTCGGCCTCGAACTCGCCGGCGCCCTCGGCCTCCGGTCCGCGCCGGCTGACCAGCAGCAGGTGCCGCGCGCCGTGGACCGCGACCAGGTGCCGTGCCACCAGCCGGCCCAGCGCCCCGGTCGCGCCGGTGACCAGGACGGTGCCCGCCGGGTCCGGTGCGGGCCCCGCCTCGTCGGCTCCCGCCGGGTCGGCCGTCGTCGCGTCTGCCGTCGTCGCGTCTGCCGTCGCGTCGGCCGTCGTCGCGTCTGCCGTCGCGTCGGCCGTCGTCGCCCGGGCGAGGCGTGGCACGAACGTCCGGCCCTCGCGCAGCGCCAGTTGCGGTTCGTCGGCGGCCACGGCGGCCGCCAGCGCGGCCGGCAGGGCGCGCGCGGACTCCTCGTGGTCGTCCAGGTCGGCCAGGACGAACCGGCCCGGGTGCTCCGACTGCGCGGAACGCAGCAGGCCCCAGACCGCGGCCTGTGCCGGGTCCGGCCGCTCGGCCCGGTCACCGGCCGGGCCGTCGAGCGCGACCGCGCCCTGCGTCAGCACCACCAGCCGGGCCGCCCCGGAGCCCGCCCGCTCCAGCCAGTCGTGCACCAGCGCGAGGGCGTGGGCGGTCGCGGCCCGGGCCGCCTGCGGCGTGCCCGGCGCCGCGCCGGGGATCAGGGGCGGAAGGGCCACCACCGTGTCGGGGAGCGCGGGCCCCGCCGGCAGTTCGGCCGGCCCGGCGTGCACGTCCACGGCGTGGCCGACGGCGAGCAGCGCCGCGCCCGGTCCGCTCCCGGCGTCGCCCACCAGCGCCCAGGCCTGCGGCCCGGGGGCGGCGGCCACCGGCGCGGCGAGCGGCAGGGGTGCCCAGGTGACCCGGTGGAGCGCGTCCGGCCGCCCGGCGCGGGCGGCGGCCAACTGGTCGGCGGAGACCGGCCGCAGGACGAGGGAGTCGACCGAGACGACGGGCCGGCCGGTCCCGTCCGCGGCCAGCAGGGACACCGCGTCCGCCCCGGCCGGGGCGATCCGCACCCGCAGGCCGGCCGCGCCCGGCGCGTACCGGCGCACACCGCTCCAGGAGAAGGGAACCCGCGTCCCGCCGCTGTCGGGCAGCAGCCCGCCCAGCGCGACGGCGTGCAGCGCCGCGTCCAGCAGCGCCGGGTGTACGCCGAACCCGCCGGTCACCGTCCCCTCGGGCAGGGCGACCTCGGCGAACACGACCCCGCCCTGCTGCCAGGCGGCCCGCAGGCCCTGGAACACCGGGCCGTAGTCCAGCCCCAGTGCCGCCAGCCGCTCGTACACCGCCTCGGTGTCGAGCGGGCCCGCCCCCGGCGGGGGCCAGGCGGACAACTCGATCTCCGCCCCCGGGGCGGCACCGGTGCCGAGCAGACCCGTGGCGTGGCCGGTCCACGGCGCGTCGGCCGCCTCGCCGCCGGCCTCGCGCGAGTAGACGGTGAGCGTGCGGCGGCCGGCCTCGTCGGCCGGTGCCACGACGACCTGGAGCTGGACGCCGGCCTGCTCGGGAAGGGCGAGCGGGGCCTGAATGGTCAGCTCCTCCAGGAGGTCGCACCCCACCTCGTCGGCGGCCCGCAGCGCGAGGTCCACCAGGGCGGTGCCGGGGAGCAGCACGGTACCCAACACCGCGTGATCGGCGAGCCAGGGATGCGTGGTGAGGGACAGCCGCCCGGTCAGCACCACGCCCTCGCCGCCGGCCAGCGTGACGGCGGCTCCCAGCAGCGGGTGGTCGGCCGCCGTCAGTCCCGCCGAGGTGACGTCCCCGGCCGCCGGGCCCGGCTCCAGCCAGTAGCGGCGGCGCTGGAAGGCGTAGGTGGGCAGGTCGACGCGGCGGGCGCCGGTGCCGGCGAGGACGGCCGTCCAGTCGAGGGCGGTGCCGTGGGTGTGGAGGTGGGCGAGGGCGGTGGTGAAGGCGGCGGGTTCGGGGCGGTCGGCGCGCAGGGCGGGGACGGCGAGGGCGTCCGGCAGGGTCTCCTTCACCATCGGGGTCAGGCCGCCGGGGCCGATCTCCAGGAACGCCGTCGCGCCGTTGGCCGCGAGGGTGTCGAGGGCGTCGGCGAAGCGGACGGCGTGGCGGACGTGGCGCACCCAGTAGTCGGGGTCGGCCAGTTCCTCGGCGGTGAGGAGGTGCCCGGTGAGGGTGGAGACGATGGGCAGGGTGGGCGCGGCGAAGGTGACGCGTGCGGCGACGTCGCGGAAGGCCGCGAGCATCGGTTCCATCAGGGGCGAGTGGAACGCGTGGGAGACCGTGAGCCGCTTGGTGCGACGACCCTCCAGGAGTGCGACGACCTCCTCGACGGCGTCCTCTTCGCCCGAGAGCACCACCGAGGACGGGCCGTTGACCGCTGCCATGCCTACGTTCTCTTCGCGGCCGACCAGCAGCGGGGCGACCTCGTCCTCCGAGGCCTGCACTGCCACCATCGCCCCACCGGACGGCAGCTCCTGCATCAACCGGCCACGGGCCACCACCAGTTCGGCGGCGTCTTCCAGCGAGAAAACGCCCGCGACGTGCGCGGCGGCGAACTCGCCGATCGAGTGCCCGGCCAGGGCGGCGGGACGAACCCCCCACGACTCCACCAGCCGGAACAACGCCACCTCGACCGCGAACAACGCCGGCTGGGTGAACTCCGTCCGCGCCAGCAGCTCCGCGTCCTCACCGAACACCACCTCGCGCAAGCGCTGGTCGAGGTGGACGTCCACGGCGGCGCAGACCTCGTCGAACGCCTCCGCGAACACCGGGAACGACGCGCACAGCTCACGCCCCATCCCCAGCCGCTGACTCCCCTGCCCCGAGAACAGCAGCGCCGCCTTCGCCCCGGGCACCGCGACCCCGCGGACCACCGCCCCGGACGGCTCACCGGTCACCAGCGCACGCAGGCCCTCCACCGCACCCGCAGGGTCCGTCGCGACCACCGCCGCGCGGTGCTCCAGCGCCGCCCGGGAGGTGACCAGCGAGTACGCCACGTCGGCCGCCCCCAGGTCGTCCCGCCCCTGCGCGTACGCGAGCAGCCGCGCGGCCTGGTCCCGCAGGGCCTCGGGCGTCTTGGCGGACAGCACCCACGGGATCGCGGCCCCACCACGGCTCTCCACCTCCCGGCGGCGCTCGGCGGGCGCGGCCGGGGCCTGCTCGACGATGACGTGCGCATTGGTCCCGCTGAAGCCGAACGAGGAGATGCCGGCCCGGCGCGGACGGCCGTCCGCCGGCCACTCCACCGGCTCGGTCAGCAGCCGTACCGTACCGGTCGACCAGTCGATGTGCGGGGACGGCTCGTCCACGTGCAGGGTCCGGGGCAGGACGCCGCGCTGGAGCGCCTGCACCATCTTGATGACGCCGCCCACACCCGCCGCCGCCTGGGTGTGACCGATGTTCGACTTCAACGACCCCAGCCACAGCGGGCGTTCACGGTCCTGTCCGTAGGTGGCCAGCAGCGCCTGCGCCTCGATCGGGTCGCCGAGCCTGGTCCCCGTGCCGTGCGCCTCCACCGCGTCGATGTCACCGGGGGTGAGGCGGGCGTTGGCCAGGGCCTGCTGGATGACGCGCTGCTGCGCGGGACCGTTGGGCGCCGTCAGGCCGTTCGACGCGCCGTCCTGGTTGACGGCGCTGCCGCGCACCACCGCCAGCACCGGGTGCCCGTGACGCTCGGCGTCCGACAGCCGCTCGACCAGCAGCATGCCCACGCCCTCGCCCCAGCCGGTGCCGTCCGCTCCGGCGCCGAAGGCCTTGCAGCGGCCGTCGGCGGCCAGGCCGCGCTGACGGCTGAACTCGACGAACGCCCCCGGCCCGGCCATCACGGTGACGCCGCCGGCCAGCGCGAGCGTGCACTCGCCGTTGCGCAGCGCCTGCACCGCCAGGTGCAGGGCCACCAGCGAGGACGAGCACGCCGTGTCCACCGTCACCGCCGGGCCTTCGAGCCCGAAGGAGTAGGAGAGCCGGCCCGAGATGACGCTGCCCGAGTTCCCGGTGCCGAGAAAGCCCTCCACGCCCTCGGGGACCGTCTGCAGCGAGGAGGCGTAGTCGTGGTACATCACCCCGGCGAAGACGCCGGTCCGCGAGCCCTTCAGCGAGGTCGGATCGATCCCGGCCCGCTCGAACGCCTCCCACGACGTCTCCAGCAACAGCCGCTGCTGCGGGTCCATCGCCAGCGCCTCGCGCGGCGAGATCCCGAAGAACGCCGCGTCGAAGTCGCCCGCGTCGTGCAGGAAGCCGCCCTCGCGGGTGTGGCTGGTCCCGGCCTCGTCGGGGCCGTCGGCGGCGAGCAGGCCGAGATCCCAGCCCCGGTCGACGGGGAACCCGGAGATGGCGTCGGTGCCGGAGGCGAGCAGCTGCCAGAGTTCCTCCGGCGTGCGCACCCCGCCGGGGTAGCGGCAGCTCATCGCCACGATCGCGATCGGCTCGTCGCCCCGGGTCGCGGTGACCACGGCGGCGGCGGGTCGTGGCGCGTCGGCCAGCTGCTCGCGCAGGAAGCCGGCCAGCGCGGCGGGCGTCGGGTAGTCGAAGACCAGGCCGGCCGGCAGTCGCACACCGGTGGCGGCGCCGAGCCGGTTGCGGAGTTCGACGGCCGTCAGCGAGTCGAAGCCCAGCTCACGGAACGCCTGCTCCGGTCGGATCGACCCGGCGCGCCCGTGGCCGAGGATCGCGGCGGCCTCGGTGCGCACCAGGTCCACCAGCAGTTCGTACTGCTGCGGCTCGGGCAGGCCGGCCAGCCGCCGCGCCGTCGCCGACGACGCCCCGGGCTGCTCGGCCGAGGACGCGGCCGCGCGCCGCACCGGGGTGGGCACCAGGTTCCGCAGCAGCTCCGGCAGCGCGCCGGAACGGGCCGACTCCCGCAGCACCCGGGCGTCCCATCGGGTGGGCACCACGACCGGCTCGGCGGTGCGCAGGGCGGCGTCGAAGAGCGCCAGGCCGTCGGCGGTCTCGATCGCGGTCATCCCCGAGCGGGAGATCCGGCGCCGGTCCGCCTCGCTCAACTCACCGCTCAGCGCACTGTCCTGGGCCCACAGGCCCCACGCCGTCGACACTGCCGCCAGCCCGGCCGCCCGGCGTCGCTGCGCGAGCGCGTCCAGGAAGGCGTTCGCCGCCGCGTAGTTGCCCTGCCCCGCACTGCCGAACACCCCCGCCGCCGAAGAGAACAGGACGAACGCCGACAGCTCCGCATCCCGCGTCAACTCGTCCAGATGCAGCGCCGCATCCACCTTCGGACGGAACACCCGGTCCAACCGCTCCGACGACAACGACCCGATCAGCCCGTCGTCCGTCACCCCCGCCGCGTGGACGACTCCGGTCAGCGGGTGCTCGGCCGGCACGGCCGCCAGCAGCGCGGCGAGCGCATCCCGGTCCGCCACGTCACACGCCTCGACGACCACCTCCGCACCCACAGCCGTCAACTCCGCCACCAACTCCGCCATCCCCGCCCCACCCGCACCGGAACGGCTCACCAGCAGCAGACGCCGCACACCGTGCCCGACCACCAGATGACGAGCCACCAACCGCCCCAACGTCCCGCTCGCACCCGTCACCAGCACCGTGCCACCCGCCGCGAAGGAAACAGCGGCACCCTCACCGGCAGCCACCCGCGCCAGACGCGGCACCAGCACCCGACCGTCACGCACCGCCACCTGCGGCTCCCCCGACGCCACCGCCACCGACACCGCCGCCCCGACGTCCCCGACCCCGGGCTCCACATCCACCAGCACCAACCGACCCGGATGCTCCGACTGCGCCGACCGCACCAGACCCCACACCGCCGCCTGACCGACCTCCACCCCAGCGCCCTCGTCCGGACCCACCGCAACACCACCACGCGTCACCACCACCAACCGCGAACCACCGAACCGCTCCTCCACCACCCAGTCCCGCACCAGCTCCAGCACACCACCCACAACCCCACGCACACCCCCGGCACCGGACCCCGACGACGCGCACACCACCGCCACCACCCCCGGCACCACCGCACCCTCACGCCCGAGATCCGCCACACCCTCACGGACCTCCACCTCCACCGCACCGGCCGACACCACCCCCGGCACCCACTCCACCCGGTAGAGCGCGTCACGCTGCTGCTCGCGTGCGGTGGCCAGCTGCTCCGCGCCCACCGGGCGCAACATCAGCGACTCGACCGACAGCACCGGCCGCCCGGCGCCGTCGGCGGCCGACAGCGTGACCGTGCCCACCCCGGCCCCGGAGCCGGCCGCCGGGGCCAGCCGGACCCGCAACGCCGTCGCACCCGTGGCGGACACCCGCACCCCGCTCCACGAGAACGGGATCCGCCCCTCGTCGTGCTCCTCGGCGGAGGCGCTCAGGGCGACGGCGTGCAGCGCCGCGTCCAGCAGCGCGGGGTGCACGGCGAAGCCCGTCGCCTCGACGCCCTCGGGCAGCGCGACCTCGGCGAACACCTCGTCCCCGCGCCGCCATCCGGCCCGCACGCCCCGGAACACGGGGCCGTAGACCAGCCCCAGTCCGGCGAGACGGTCGTACAGCCCCTCGACACCGACCTCGACGGCGCCGGCGGGAGGCCACTCGGCCGGCTCGGACGCCGCGTGCTCGTCGGTCGGCGCCCCGGCCGGAGCGAGCACCCCGGTGGCGTGGCACGTCCACGGCGAGGCGGCCGTCGCGTCGTCGGGCCGCGAGTAGAGCCGCACGGCGCGACGCCCGGACCCGTCGGCGTCGTCCACCAGGACCTGCACGTGGACGCCGCCCTGCTCCGGAAGCAACAGCGGTGATTCCAGGGTCAGTTCCTCGACGCGGTCACAGCCCACCTGGTCGCCGGCCCGGATCGCCAACTCGATCAGCGCGGTGCCGGGCAGCAGGACCGTGCCCCGCACGGCGTGGTCCGCCAGCCACGCGTGCGTGGCCAGCGAGAGCCGGCCGGTCAGCAGCACACCGTCACCGTCGGCCAGGGTGACCGCCGCGCCGAGCAGCGGGTGGTCCGCCGACCACAGGCCCGAGCCGGTGAGGTCGCCGGTGGCCGGGCGGGTGTCGAGCCAGAAGCGCTCGTGCTGGAAGGCGTAGGTGGGCAGGTCGACGCGGCGGGCGCCGGTGCCGGCGAAGACGGCGTCCCAGTCGAGGTCGGTGCCGTGGGTGTGGAGGTGGGCGAGGGCGGTGGTGAAGGCGGCGGGTTCGGGGCGGTCGGCCCGCAGGGCGGGGACGGCGAGGGCGTCCGGCAGCGTCTCCTGCACCATCGGGGTCAGACCGCCGGGACCGATCTCCAGGAACGCCGTCACGCCCTGCGCCGCCAGCGTCTCGACGGCGTCGGCGAAGCGGACGGCGTGGCGGACGTGGCGCACCCAGTAGTCGGGGTCGGCGAGCTCCTCGACGGTGACCGGCCGTCCGGTCAGGGTGGAGACGATCGGACGATCCGGGGCGCCGAAGGTGACGCGTGCGGCGACCTCGCGGAAGGCCGCGAGCATGGGCTCCATCAGGGGCGAGTGGAACGCGTGGGAGACCGTGAGCCGCTTCGTCCGGCGGCCCTCCAGGAGTGCGACGACCTCCTCGACGGCGTCCTCCGATCCAGAAAGCACCACCGAGGACGGGCCGTTGACCGCTGCGATACCCACGCTCGCTTCACGGCCGACCAGCAGCGGCGCGACCTCGTCCTCCGAGGCCTGCACCGCGACCATCGCCCCACCCGACGGCAGCTCCTGCATCAACCGGCCACGTGCCACCACCAGTTCGGCGGCGTCCTCCAGCGAGAAGACGCCCGCGACGTGCGCGGCGGCCAGCTCGCCGATCGAGTGCCCGGCCAGGAAATCCGCCCGCACCCCCCACGACTCCACCAGCCGGAACAACGCCACCTCCACCGCGAACAGCGCCGGCTGGGTGAACTCCGTGCGCGCCAGCAGCTCCGCTTCCTCGCCGAACACCACCTCCCGCAGCGGCCGTTCGAGGTGAAAGCCCACCGCCTCACAGACCTCGTCGAACGCCTTCGCGAACACCGGGAACGACGCGTGCAGCTCACGCCCCATCCCCAGCCGCTGACTCCCCTGCCCCGAGAAGAGCAGCGCGACCAGGCTCCGAGGGGCCACCGCCCCGGTGACCACGCCCGCGACCGGCTCGTCCCGCACCAGCGCGCCCAAGGACTCGCGCAGGTCCGCACGGTCCACCGCGACGATCGCCGCCCGGTGGTCGAGGGCGGCCCGTGTCGTCGCGGTGGAGAAGCCGAGATCCGCGACCGTGAGCCCGGGGTCGGCCTCCAGGTGGGCGAGAAGCCGCACGGCCTGGTCGCGCAGCGCCGAAGGGCTCTTCGCCGTCAGCAGCACGGGAACCGGCAGCTCGGCCACCGGCAGCGGAACCGGTGCGGAGGCGTCCGCCTCGTCGGACTCCGGGGCCTGCTCGACGATGACGTGCGCATTGGTCCCGCTGAAGCCGAACGAGGAGACGGCGGCGCGGCGCGGCCGCTCGCCCGCCGGCCAGGCCACCGGCTCGGTCAGCAGGTCCACCGCACCCGCCGACCAGTCCACGTGCGGCGTCGGCTCGTCCACGTGCAGGGTCTTCGGCAGCCACTCGTGCTGGAGCGCCTGCACCATCTTGATGACGCCGCCGACCCCCGCCGCCGCCTGGGTGTGGCCGAGGTTCGACTTCAACGAGCCGAGCCACAGCGGCCGTTCACGGTCCTGCCCGTAGGTGGCCAGCAGCGCCTGCGCCTCGATCGGGTCGCCGAGGGTCGTGCCCGTGCCGTGCGCCTCCACCACGTCCACGTCGGCCGCCGACAGTCCGGCGTTGGCCAGCGCCTGGCGGATCACCCGCTGCTGCGACGGCCCGTTCGGCGCCGTCAGACCGTTGGACGCACCGTCCTGGTTCACCGCGCTGCCGCGCACCACCGCCAGCACCCGGTGACCGTGGCGCCGCGCGTCGGAGAGCCGCTCCAGCAGCAGGACGCCGACCCCTTCGGCCCACCCGGTGCCGTCCGCCGCCGCCGCGAACGGCTTGCAGCGGCCGTCGGCGGCCAGGCCGCGCTGACGGCTGAAGTCCACGAACGCCGTCGGGTTGACCATCGCGGTGACACCACCGGCGAGCGCCAGCGTGCACTCGCCCTGCCGCAGCGCCTGCACCGCCAGGTGCAGGGCCACCAGCGAGGACGAGCACGCCGTGTCGACCGTCACCGCCGGCCCCTCCAGGCCGAAGGTGTACGCCACCCGGCCCGAGACGACGCTGGCCGCACTGCCCGTCCCGATGTAGCCCTCGACGTCCTCGACCGCCTGCTGGAGGACGGCCGAGTGGTCGTGGTACATCACCCCGGCGAACACGCCGGTCCGGCTGCCGCGCAGCGAGGTCGGATCGATCCCCGCCCGCTCGAAGACCTCCCAGGAGGTCTCCAGCAGCAGCCGCTGCTGCGGGTCCATGGTGAGGGCCTCGCGCGGCGATATCTCGAAGAGGCCGGCGTCGAAGCGGTCGATTCCGTCGAGGAACCCGCCCTCGCGGACGTGGCTGGTGCCCCGCGTGTCGGGGTCGGGGTCGTAGAGCGCCTCCAGGTCCCAGCCGCGGTCGGTGGGGAACTCCGTGATCGCGTCACGGCCGTCCGCCAGCAGGCGCCAGAGGTCCTCGGGCGATGTGACGCCGCCGGGGTAGCGGCAGCTCATCGCCACGATCGCGATCGGCTCCTGTTGGGAGTCGTCGATCCGCTGGAGCCGCTCGCGGGCCTCGTGCAGGTCCGCGGTCACTCGCCGGAGGAAGTAGCGGAGCTTTTCCTCGTTGTTCACCTGAGGCCACCCTCTTGCAGACGTCGCGTGGAGCCGGAATCCGGCAGATTCGTTGTGGGGAACGGGAGTTGGCCGCCAACTCTCCGGGGGGTCAGGAGATGCCGAACTCCTTGCCGATGAAGTCGAACATCTCGTCGTCGGTCGCGGCGCCGAGTTCCTCGGCGACGCCGGTACCCTCGGCCGGAGCGGCGTCCGTCCACAGCGCGGCCAGCGCCCGCAGCCGCGCGGCGACCGCCGTCCGGCCTTCACCGTCCGGTGCCGCCGTCCGCAACGCCGCTTCCAGGCCGTCGAGTTCGGCGAGCAGCTCGCCGACACCGGGCGCCGCCGGCGCGGACTCGGCCCGCAGGTACTCGGCGACCTCGTTGGGCGTCGGGTAGTCGAAGATCAGCGTCGGCGGCAGCCGCAGTCCGCTGGCCGCGGCCAGGCGGTTGCGCAGTTCGACGGCCGTGAGCGAGTCGAAGCCGAGCTCGCGCAACTGCCGGTCGGGACGCACCGCCTGGGGCGAGGCGAGTCCCAGGACCGACGCCACGTGCTCGCAGACCACGTCCAGCAGCAGTTTGCGCTGGTCGGCCTCGGGCAGGCCGGTCAGCCGTGCGGACAGCGTGGCCGCCCCGCCCGGCGCCGCGCTCGCGGCCGCCCGCCGGACCGGCACCCGCACCAGGCCCCGCAACAGCGCGGGCAGCGACCCCGCCGCGGCCTGCGCCCGCAGACCCGCCGGGTCCAGGCGCACCGGCACGACGGTCGTCCCGTCCTGGCTCAGCGCCGCATCGAAGAGTGCCAGCCCTTCCTCGGTGGCGAGCGGCAGGACTCCGCCGCGGGCCATCCTGGCGCGGTCGGCCTCCGTCATCCGGCCGGTGATGTCGCTGCCTTCGGCCCACAGACCCCAGGCCATCGACACCGCCGCCAGCCCGGCCGCCCGCCGCTGCTGCGCGAGCGCGTCCAGGAAGGCGTTCGCCGCCGCGTAGTTGCCCTGCCCCGCACTGCCGAACACCCCGGCCGCCGAAGAGAACAGGACGAACGCCGACAGCTCCGCATCCCGCGTCAACTCGTCCAGATGCAAAGCCGCATCCACCTTCGGACGGAACACCCGGTCCAGCCGCTCCGACGACAACGACCCGATCAGCCCGTCGTCCGTCACCCCCGCTGCATGCACGACCCCGGTCAGCGGGTGCTCGGCCGGCACGGCCGCCAGCAGCGCCGCGAGCGCATCACGGTCCGCCACGTCGCACGCCTTGGTGATCACCTCGGCGCCCAGGGCGGCGAGTTCGGTCCCGAACTCCACCGCTCCCGGTGCCAGTTCCCCGCGACGGCTCACCAGCAGCAGATGCCGCACACCGTGCCCGACCACCAGGTGACGAGCCACCAGCCGCCCCAACGTCCCGCTCGCACCCGTCACCAGCACCGTGCCACCCTCCGCGAAGGAGACGGCAGCACCCTCACCGGCAGCCACCCGCGCCAGACGCGGCGCCAGCACCCGGCCGTCACGCACCGCACTCTGTTCCTCGCCCGCGTCGAGCAGAGCGGGCAGGACGCCCACCGACTCCGCGTCCCGGTCCAGGTCGACCAGGAGGAACCGGCCCGGGTGCTCCGACTGCGCGGACCGCACCAGGCCCCGGACGGCCGCCTGGGCCGGATCGACCTCCTTGTCGCTGTCCCGTGCGACCACCGCATTGCCGGTCAGGACCACGAGCCGGGAGTCGCTCAGCCGCTCGTCGGACACCCACTGCTGCACCAGCTCCAGCATCCGGTGGACGGTGCGGTGCACGTGCTGGGCGGGGTGGTCGCTGTCGACCCGGCCGCCCACCGCGGCCAGGACCACCGCGGGCACCTGGCCGCCGCTCTCCACCCGCCGCAGCACATCGGCCAGGTCCGGGTGGAAGTCGGCCTGCGCCCCGGTCTCCTCGACGGCGGTGCGCAGGCCGTCGTCGTCGCCGATGACGGCCCACGACTGCACCATCGGCCGCCACTCGACCGGCAGGACCGTCCAGTCGACGCGGTGGAGCGAGTCCCCGCGGGCAGCGGTCAGCTCCTCGGCGACGAGGGGGCGCAGGACCAGGGAGTCGACGGTGGCGACGGGCCGGCCGGTGGCGTCGGCGGCCAGCAGCGAGACGGCGTCCGGCCCGGCCGGGGCCAGTCGCACGCGCAGCGCGCCCGCGCCGGTCGCCGCCAGGCGCACACCGCTCCAGGAGAACGGGATCCGCCCCTGTCCGGTGTCGGGCAGCAGCCCGCCCAGGCCCACCGCGTGCAGGGCCGCGTCCAGCAGCGCCGGGTGGACACCGAACCCGTCGACCTCGGTGCCCTCCGGCAGCGCCACCTCGGCGAACACCTCCTCACCACGCCGCCACACCCCGCGCAGCCCCTGGAACACCGGGCCGTAGGACAGGCCCAGGTCGGCCAGGCGGTCGTAGCAGCCCTCGGTCGCCACGGCCTCCGCCCTGGCCGGCGGCCAGTCCGCGAGGTCGAAGGCTTCGCTCCGCCCGGGTGCGACCGCTCCGGCCGCGTGGCAGGTCCACGGCTCGGAGCCGTCGCCCGCCTCCGGGCGCCCGTACACGTTCACCGTGCGGCGGCCGGTCTCGTCGGCGGCGCTCACCGTGATCTGGACCTGCACCGCGCCCTGCTCGGGCAGCACCAACGGCGCCTGGAGCGTCAGCTCCTCCAGGAGCTCGCACCCCACCTCGTCACCGGCCCGCAGCACCAGATCCACCAACGCCGTCCCCGGCACCAGCACCGCACCCGCCACCACGTGCTCCGCCAACCAGGGCTGAGCCGCAAGCGACAACCGCCCCGTCAACAACGCACCCTCACCACCGGCCAGCGTGACCACCGCCGCCAGCAGCGGGTGGCCGGCCTCCGTCAGGCCCGCCGCCGTGACATCGCCCGTCGGGCGGCCCGACTCCAGCCAGTAGCGCTCGTGCTGGAAGGCGTAGGTGGGCAGGTCGACCCGGCGGGCGCCCCGGCCGGCGAAGACGGCCTCCCAGTCGAGGGCGGTGCCCCGCACGTGCAGCTCGGCCAGGGCGGTGGTCAGCGCCACATCCTCGGCGCGGTCGGATCGCAGGGCCGGGACGGCGAGGGCGTCCGGCAGCGTCTCCTGGACCATCGAGGTCAGACCGCCCGGTCCGATCTCCAGGAACGCCGTCGTTCCCCGGGCTGCCAGGGCCGCGACCGCGTCGGCGAAGCGCACGGTGTGGCGGACGTGGCGCACCCAGTAGTCAGGGTTGGCCAACTCCTCCGCCGTGACCGGCCGCCCGGTGAGCGTGGAGACGATCGGCAGCGAGGGCGCGCCGAAGGTGACGCGCTCCACGACCTCCCGGAAGCCCGCGAGCATCGGCTCCATCAACGGCGAGTGGAACGCGTGGGAGACCGTGAGCCGCTTCGTCCGGCGACCCTCCAGCAGTGCGACGACCTCCGCGACGGCGTCCTCGTCACCCGAAAGCACCACCGAGGACGGGCCGTTGACCGCCGCAATGCCCACGCTGTCCTCGCGACCGGCGAGCAGCGGCAGCACCTCGTCCTCCGAGGCCTGCACCGCGACCATGGCCCCACCGGACGGCAGTTCCTGCATCAACCGGCCGCGTGCCACCACCAGTTCGGCGGCGTCTTCCAGCAAGAAGACGCCCGCGACGTGCGCGGCGGCCAGCTCACCGATCGAGTGCCCGGCCAGGACGGCGGGACGGACCCCCCACGACTCCACCAGCCGGAACAACGCCACCTCCACCGCGAACAACGCCGGCTGGGTGAACTCCGTCCGGTTCAGGACCTCCGCGTCCTCGCCGAACACCACCTCCCGCAAGGGCCGTTCGAGGTGGACATCCACGGCGGCGCAGACCTCGTCGAACACCTCCGCGAACACCGGGAACGACGCGTGCAGCTCACGCCCCATCCCCAGCCGCTGACTCCCCTGCCCCGAGAACAGGAACGCCGGCCCGGCATCCGGGGAAGCGGCGCCGCGCGCCGACCCGGGGAGTTGCCGGTCCTCGGCCATCGCGGACAGGCCCCGGAGCAGTTCCTCCCGGTCACGGCCCACCACCACGGCGCGGTGCTCCATCGCGGCGCGCGAGGTGGCCAGCGAGTAGCCGAGGTCGACCGGGTCGAGTTCGGGGCGCTCGGTGACGAACGCGGCCAGGCGCCGCGCCTGCGCCCGCAGCGCGGGCTCGTCCTTGGCGAACAGCGTCCACGGCACGACGGCGGCACCGCTGGCCGGTGCGCTCTCCGGCTCCTCGTCGGCGACCGCCGCCGGGGCCTGCTCCAGTACGACGTGCGCGTTGGTGCCGCTGACACCGAACGAGGAGACGCCGGCCCGGCGCGGGCGGCCGTCCTGCGGCCAGTCGACGGCCTCCGTCAGCAGTTCCACCGCGCCCGCCGACCAGTCCACGTGCGACGAGGGCTCGTCCGCGTGCAGGGTCTTCGGCAGCACACCGTGCCGCATCGCCATCACCATCTTGATCACACCCGCGACACCCGCCGCGGCCTGGGTGTGGCCGATGTTCGACTTCACCGAACCCAGGCGGAGCGGCTTGTCCGCCGGCCGCTCCTGGCCGTAGGTGGCCAGCAGCGCCTGCGCCTCGATCGGGTCACCCAGTGTCGTACCGGTCCCGTGCGCCTCCACCACGTCCACGTCCGCCGCCGACAGCCCGGCGTTCGCCAGGGCCTGGCGGATCACCCGCTGCTGCGACGGTCCGTTCGGCGCCGTCAAGCCGTTCGACGCACCGTCCTGGTTCACCGCACTGCCGCGCACCACCGCCAGCACCCGGTGCCCGTGGCGCTCGGCGTCCGAGAGCCGCTCGACGAGCAGCATGCCCGCCCCCTCGGCCCAGCCCGTGCCGTCCGCCCCGGCGCCGAACGCCTTGCAGCGGCCGTCCGCCGACAGCCCGCGCTGGCGGCTGAACTCGATGAAGGTGTTCGGCGTCGCCATGACGGTGACGCCACCGACCAGCGCCAGCGAGCACTCGCCCGAGCGCAGCGCCTGCGCCGCCAGGTGCAGCGCGACCAGCGAGGACGAGCACGCCGTGTCCACCGTCACCGCCGGCCCCTCCAGGCCGAAGGTGTACGCCACCCGGCCGGACGCCACGCTGCCGGAGGTGCCCATCCCGAGATGGCCTTCGAGGCCGTCCGGCACCTCGGCGAGCTGCGAGGCGTAGTCGTGGTACATCACGCCGGCGAAGACACCGGTCCGCGAGCCCTTCACCGAGGTCGGATCGATCC
The DNA here is from genome assembly GCF_042884635.1 of Kitasatospora sp. NPDC058115. NCBI lineage: Bacteria > Bacillati > Actinomycetota > Actinomycetes > Kitasatosporales > Streptomycetaceae > Kitasatospora > Kitasatospora sp. NPDC058115. The sequence goes on along the minus strand of NZ_JBHVTL010000012.1, from coordinate 72,765 downwards.
CGGCCCGCTCGAACGCCTCCCACGACGTCTCCAGCAACAGCCGCTGCTGCGGATCCATCGCCAGCGCCTCACGCGGCGAGATCCCGAAGAACGACGGATCGAACTCCCCCGCCCCGTACAGGAAACCACCCTCACGCGTATAACTCGTCCCCGCATGCTCCGGATCCGGGTGGTAGAGCCCCTCCAGATCCCAGCCACGATCCGCCGGGAACCCACCGATCGCGTCACCACCCCCGGCCACCAGCCGCCACAACTCCTCCGGCGACGCGACACCACCGGGATACCGGCAACTCATCCCCACGATCGCGATCGGCTCGTCCGCCCCGGCCGTCGGCCGGGAGAGGCCGGCGAGCTCCCGCTCGGCCGTCGACGAGCCGACCAGCTCGGCCAGCAGGTACCGCGCGAGCGCCTCCGGCGTCGGGTGGTCGAAGACCAGCGTCGCCGGCAGCCGCACCCCGCAGGCCGCGTTCAGCGCGTTGCGCAGTTCCACGGCCGTCAGCGAGTCGAAGCCCAGGTCCCGGAACTGGCGGTCCACCGCGACGGTGGCCGCCGACTCGTGGCCCAGGACGGTGGCCGCCTGCTCGCGCACCAGGGACTGCACGAGGTCGAACTGCTCGACCTCGGAGCGGCCCGCCAGTCGCTGCGCCAGCGAGGATCCGGGCGCGGCCGTGGCGGCGCCGGCCGTCGTGCGCCGCACCGGGGTCCGCACCAGAGCGCTGAGCAGCGGCGGCAGCGACCCGGAGCGGGCCTGTGCGGCCAGGGCGGCGTACTCCAGCCGGGTGGGCACCACGACCGGCTCGGTGGTGCGCAGGGCGGCGTCGAAGAGCGCCAGGCCGTCGGCGGTCTCGATCGCGGTCATCCCCGAGCGGGAGATCCGGCGCCGGTCCGCCTCGCTCAACTCGCCGCTCAGCGTGCTGTCCTGGGCCCACAGGCCCCACGCCGTCGACACCGCAGCCAGCCCGGCCGCCCGGCGCTGCTGCGCGAGCGCGTCCAGGAAGGCGTTCGCCGCCGCGTAGTTGCCCTGCCCCGCACTGCCGAGCACCCCCGCCGCCGAGGAGAACAGGACGAACGCCGACAGCTCCGCATCCCGCGTCAGCTCGTCCAGATGCAGAGCCGCGTCCACCTTCGGACGGAACACCCGGTCGATCCGCTCCGGTGTGAGGGCGGTGACGATGCCGTCCTCCACCACTCCCGCCGCGTGGACGACCCCGGTCAGCGGGTGCTCGGCCGGGACGGCCGCCAGCAGCGCGGCGAGCGCATCACGGTCCGCCACGTCGCACGCCGTAGTGGTCACCTCGGCGCCCAGGGCGGCGAGTTCGGTCTCGAACTCCACGGCTCCCGGTGCCAGTTCCCCGCGACGGCTCACCAGCAGCAGGTGCCGCACACCGTGCCCGACCACCAGATGACGAGCCACCAACCGCCCCAACGTCCCGCTCGCACCCGTCACCAGCACCGTGCCACCCTCCGCGAAGGAAACGGCAGCACCCTCACCGGCAGCCACCCGCGCCAGACGCGGCACCAGCACCCGACCGTCACGCACCGCCACCTGCGGCTCCCCCGACGCCACCGCCACCGACACCGCCGCCCCGACGTCCCCCACCGCCGGCTCCACATCCACCAGCACCAACCGACCCGGATGCTCCGACTGCGCCGACCGCACCAGACCCCACACCGCCGCCTGACCGACCTCCACCCCAGCACCCTCGTCCGCACCCACCGCAACACCACCACGCGTCACCACCACCAACCGCGAACCACCGAACCGCTCCTCCACCACCCAGTCCCGCACCAGCTCCAGCACACCCCCCACAACCCCACGCACACCCCCGGCACCGGACCCCGACGACGCGCACACCACCGCCACCACCCCCGGCACCGCAGCACCCTCACGCCCGAGACCCGCCACACCCTCACGGACCTCCACCTCCACCGCACCGGCCGACACCACCCCCGGCACCCACTCCACCCGGAGCAGCGAACCCGCCTCGGTGGACCGGGCCGCCGCGAGCTGCTCGCCCGTCACCGACCGCAGGGCCAGCGTGCCCACCGACGCCACCGGGCGGCCTTCGCCGTCCGCGATCGCCAGCGACACGGTGTCCGCTCCGGCCCCGGAGCCGGCCGCCGGGGCCAGCCGGACCCGCAACGCCGTCGCACCCGTGGCGGACACCCGCACCCCGCTCCACGAGAACGGCAGCCGTCCCTCGTGGCCGTCGGCCAGGAATCCGCCCACCCCCATCGCGTGCAGGGCGGAGTCGAGCAGGGCCGGGTGCAGGGCGAAGCCGGCCACCGGGACGTCCTCGGGCAGGGCGACCTCGGCCAGGAGCTCCGCCCCGTGCCGCCACACGGCCCGCAGGCCCCGGAACACCGGGCCGTAGCCGAAGCCGGCCTCCGCCAGCCGCTCGTAGCAGCCGTCGATGTCCACCGCCGTCGCACCGGCGGGCGGCCAGACGGCCGCGTCGGCGGTGTCCGGCGAGGCCGCGTCCCCGGCCTGCGTGAGGACGCCGATGGCGTGGCACGTCCACGGGGCGTCCGTGGCCGCACCGTCCTCGGGGCGCGAGTGGATCTCCACCGCGCGCCGCCCGGTCCCGTCGGCCGCCGCGACGGTCACCCGTATCTGCACCGCGTTCCGGGCGGGGAGCACCAGCGGCGCGGAGAGGGTCAGTTCGTCCACCCGGTCGTACCCGGCCTCGTCACCGGCCCGGACCGCCATGTCGAGGAAGGCCGTACCGGGCAGCAGGGTCGCACCGGAGACCGCGTGGTCCGCCAGCCAGGGGTGGGTGGGGAGCGACAGCCGCCCGGTCAGCAGGACGCCGCCGTCGGGCAGGCTCACGGCCGCACCCAGCAGGGCGTGCTCGGCGGAGGCCAGGCCGACGGAGGCCACGTCCCCGGCGATCGCGGGCGCCTCCAGCCAGTAGTGCCGACGCTGGAAGGCGTAGGTGGGCAGGTCGACCCGGTGAGCGCCCGGGCCGGGGAAGACCGCGTCCCAGTCGAGGGCGACGCCCCGGGTGTGCAGCTGGGCGAGGGCGGCGGTGAAGGCCGCGGATTCGGTGCGATCGGCGCGCAGGGCGGGGACGGCGGTGGTGTCGGGCAGGGTCTCCTGCACCATCGGGGTCAGGCCGCCGGGGCCGATCTCCAGGTACGCCGTCACCCCCTGCGCCGCGAGCGTCTCGACGGCGTCGGCGAAGCGGACCGCGTGGCGGACGTGGCGCACCCAGTAGTCGGGGTCGGCCAACTCCTCCGCCGAGATCGGCCGTCCGGTCAGGGTGGAGACGACCGGCAGGGTGGCCGCGCCGAAGGTGACGCGCTCCACGACCTCCCGGAAGCCCGCGAGCATGGGCTCCATCAGCGGCGAGTGGAACGCGTGGGAGACGGTGAGCCGCTTCGTCCGGCGGCCCTCCAGGAGTGCGACGACCTCCGTGACGGCGTCCTCGTCACCCGAAAGCACCACCGAGGACGGGCCGTTGACCGCCGCAATACCCACGCTCTCTTCACGGCCGGCGAGCAGCGGTGCGACCTCGTCCTCCGCGGCCTGAACCGCGACCATGGCCCCACCGGACGGCAGCTCCTGCATCAACCGGCCGCGCGCCACCACCAGTTCGGCGGTGTCTTCCAACGACAGCACCCCGGCGACGTGCGCGGCGGCGAACTCGCCGATCGAGTGACCGGCCAGGACGGCGGGACGAACCCCCCACGACTCCACCAGCCGGAACAGCGCCACCTCGACCGCGAACAACGCCGGCTGGGTGAACTCCGTGCGCGCCAGCAGCTCCGCTTCCTCGCCGAACACCACCTCCCGCAAAGGCCGTTCGAGGTGAAAGCCCACCGCCTCGCAGACCTGGTCGAACGCCTCCGCGAACACCGGGAACGACGCGCACAGCTCACGCCCCATCCCCAGCCGCTGACTCCCCTGCCCCGAGAACAGGAACGCGAGCCGACCGGCCGCGGAACCCGCCTCACCGGTCACCAGGCCGGCGGACGGCCGCCGGTCCTCGGCCATCGCGGACAGGCCCTGGAGCAGTTCCTCCCGGTCCCGGCCCACCACCACGGCGCGGTGCGCCAGTGCGGCGCGCGAGGTCGCCAGCGACCGGCCGACCTCGACGACGCCGAGCTCCGGTCGCTCCGCGAGATGCGTGAGCAGGCGCTCCGCCTGGCCCCGCAGCGCGGCCGGGTCCTTCGCCGACAGTGGCCAGGCGACGGCGACGTCCGACGTCGGCGCCCCCTGCGGGCTCTCGTCGGTGACCGCCGCCGGGGCCTGCTCCAGCACGACGTGCGCGTTGGTGCCGCTGACACCGAACGAGGAGACGCCGGCCCGGCGCGGGCGGTCGCCCACGGACCACTCGACCGGCTCCGCCAGCAGTTCCACCGCGCCCGCCGACCAGTCCACGTGCGACGAGGGTTCGTCCACGTGCAGGGTGCGCGGCAGCACACCGTGCCGCATCGCCATCACCATCTTGATCACACCCGCGACACCCGCCGCCGCCTGGGTGTGACCGATGTTCGACTTCAACGAGCCCAGCCACAGCGGCCGTTCACGGTCCTGCCCGTAGGTGGCCAGCAGCGCCTGCGCCTCGATCGGGTCACCCAGCGTCGTACCGGTCCCGTGCGCCTCCACCACGTCCACGTCCGCCGCCGACAGCCCGGCGTTCGCCAGGGCCTGGCGGATCACCCGCTGCTGCGACGGCCCGTTCGGCGCCGTCAAGCCGTTCGACGCACCGTCCTGGTTCACCGCCGAGCCGCGCACCACCGCCAGCACCCGGTGCCCGTGGCGCTCGGCGTCCGAGAGGCGCTCGACGAGCAGCATGCCCGCCCCCTCGGCCCAACCCGTGCCGTCCGCCCCGGCACCGAACGCCTTGCAGCGGCCGTCCGCCGACAGCCCGCGCTGACGGCTGAACTCCACGAAGATGCTCGGCGTCGCCATCACGGTGACGCCACCGACCAGCGCCAGCGAGCACTCGCCCGAGCGCAGCGCCTGCGCCGCCAGGTGCAGCGCGACCAGCGAGGACGAGCACGCCGTGTCCACCGTCACCGCCGGCCCCTCCAGGCCGAAGGTGTACGCCACCCGACCCGAGGCGATGCTGCCCGCACTGCCGTTGACCAGGTACCCCTCGAAGCCCTCGGGCGCGACGGGCAGGCGGGAGCCGTAGTCGTGGTACATCACGCCGGCGAAGACGCCGGTCCGCGAGCCCTTCACCGAGGTCGGATCGATCCCGGCCCGCTCGAACGCCTCCCACGACGTCTCCAGCAACAGCCGCTGCTGCGGATCCATCGCCAGCGCCTCACGCGGCGAGATCCCGAAGAACGACGGATCGAACTCCCCCGCCCCGTACAGGAAACCACCCTCACGCGTGTAACTCGTCCCCGCATGCTCCGGATCCGGGTGGTAGAGCCCCTCCAGATCCCAACCACGATCCGCCGGGAACCCACCGATCGCGTCACCACCCCCGGCCACCAGCCGCCACAACTCCTCCGGCGACGCAACGCCACCGGGATACCGGCAACTCATCCCCACGATCGCGATCGGCTCGTCCGCCCCGGCCTGCTGCGGGAGCCCGGAGGACGCCCTCAGCGGTGCCGGCGCGCTCTCCTCGGCCGCGCCCGCCGACGAGCCCATCAGCTCGGCCAGCAGGTGGCGGGCGAGCGCCTCCGGCGTCGGGTGGTCGAAGACCAGCGTCGCCGGCAGCCGCACCCCGCAGGCCGCGTTCAGCGCGTTGCGCAGCTCCACCGCCGTCAGCGAGTCGAATCCCAGGTCCTTGAAGGCCCGTTCGGGATCGACCTGCTCCGGGGAGGCGTGGCCGAGCGCGGTCGCGATCTGGAGGCGGACCAGGTCCAGCAGGACACGCACCCGCTCGGCCTCGGCCAGCGGGGCCAGGCGGCCGGCGAGGGTGCCGGAGTCGCCCGCGGCCGGGGCGTCGGCGGCCCGGGTCCGCCGGGGGGCCGGCCTGACCAGCCCGCGCAGCAGGGCCGGGACCTCGCCGTCGGCGGCCCGGCCGCGGAGTCCGGCGGCGTCCAGGCGCACCGGGTAGAGCACCTCGGCGTCGCTCGCGCACGCGGCGTCGAACAGGGCGAGGGCCTCGGCGGAGTCCATCGCGGCCAGGCCCATCCGCCGGATCCGGGCGAGGTCGGCGGTGGCGAGCTTGCCGGTCATGCCGCTGCCCTCGGCCCACAGGCCCCAGGCCAGCGAGACCGCCGGCAGCCCGGCCGCCCGGCGGCGCTGCGCGAGGGCGTCCAGGAAGGCGTTCGCCGCCGCGTAGTTGCCCTGCCCGGCGCCGCCGAGCGTGGCGGAGACGGAGGAGAACAGCACGAACGCGGACAGGTCCGTGCCCCGGGTGAGCTCATGGAGGTTGAGCGCCGCGTCCACCTTGGGGCGCAGCACCCGGTCCACCCGCTCGGGTGTGAGCGCGGAGACGGTGCCGTCGTCGACCACGCCGGCCGCGTGCAACACGGCCGTGAGCGGGCGCTCGGCGGGGATCGTCGCGAGCAGTGCGGCGAGCGCGTCGCGGTCGGCGACGTCGCAGGCGGCGGTGACGGGTTCGGCGCCCAGGGCGGTGAGTTCGGCCTCGAACTGCGCCGCTCCCTCGGCCGCGAGTCCTCGGCGTCCCACCAGCAGGAGGTGGCGCACGCCGTGCTCGGTGACCAGGTGGCGTGCCACCAGCCGGCCGAGCGTGCCGGTCGCGCCGGTGATCAGTGTGGTGCCCCCGGTCGGGAGGGTCCGGCCGGCGTCGGGCCCGGGGTCCGCGCTCCTCGCCAGGCGGGGCAGCAGGACGCGCCCGTCCCGGACGGCGAGCTGCGGCTCGCCGCCGGCCAGGGCGGCGGGCAGGACGGCGGCGGCGTCGGTGTCGCCGTCCAGGTCGACCAGCACGAACCGGTCCGGGTGCTCCGACTGGGTCGAGCGCAGCAGGCCCCAGACGGCGGCCTGGGCCGGGTCGACCGTCCCGGTCGCACCGTCGGGCGCGGTGGCGTGCCGGGTCACCAGCACCAGGCGCGAGGCGGTGAAGCGGTCGTCGGCCAGCCAGTCCTGGACCAGCCGCAGTGCGCGGTGGCTCGCGGCGCGGACGGCGTCGGCGAGGGCGGCCGGGTCGTCCGGCCCGGCGTCCACGGGCACCGCGGCCGTGACCGCCGTGTAGGCCGGCAGCGGAGCGTCGGCGAGCGCGGACAGCTCCGAGCCGTCGGCGGCGGCCTCCAGGGTCAGCACGGCCGACGCTGGCAGTGCCTCGCCCTGCGGCGCGTCCACCCAGTCGAGCCGGAACAGCGCGTCCCGCTCGGACCTGGCCGCCTCCCGCAGTTGCTCGGCCGCGACCGGGCGCAGCACCAGGGTTCCGACCGACGCGACCGGCAGTCCCGCGCCGTCGGCGACGAGCACCGACACGGTGTCCGGCCCGGCCGGGCTCAGCTTGACGCGGACGACGGCGGCGCCGCCGGCCCGCAGGTCCACCTCGCCCCAGGAGAAGGGCAGCAGGCCCTGTCCGGTCTCGGCGCCGGAGAGCAGGCCGAGCCAGGAGGCGTGCAGCGCGGAGTCGAGCAGCGCGGGGTGCAGGGCGTAGGCGCCCGCCTGGGCGGCGGCGGCCGTGGGCAGGGCGGCCTCGGCGAACAGGTCCTCGCCCCGGCGCCAGGCCGCGCGCAGGCCGCGGAACACCGGGCCGTAGCCGAAGCCCAGCTCGTCCAGCCGGTCGTAGAGGTCGGCGGTGTCCACCGGGGTGGCGCCGGGGGGCGGCCAGGCGCTCAGGTCGAACGGCTCGGCGGCTGCGGGCCCGCTCGCGAGCGTCCCGCCGGCGTGGCGGGTCCACTCCTGCTCGTCGAGCCGGTCCTCCGGCCGGGAGTGCAGGGCGAGCGTGCGACGTCCGGCGGGGTCCTCGGGGCCGACCGTGAGCCGCAGTTGGACGCCGCCGTGGTCGGGCAGCACCAGCGGGGCCTCCAGGGTGAACTCCTCGACCCGGTCGTGGCCCACCTGCTGGGCCGCGCGGACGGCCAGTTCGACGAAGGCCGTGCCGGGGACCAGGACCACGTCGGACACCGCGTGGTCGGCGAGCCAGGGGTGTGTGGTCTGCGAGAGCCGCCCGGTCAGCACCGTGGTGCCGTCCGGCAGTCCCACGACCGCTCCCAGCATGGGGTGTTCGGCGTCGGCGAGGCCGATCGCGGCCGCGTCGGCGGCCACCGGCATCCGGAGCCAGTAGTGCTGGCGTTGGAAGGCGTAGGTGGGCAGGTCGATCCGGCGGGCGCCCCGGCCGGCGAGGACTGCGTCCCAGTCGGGCGCGATGCCGTGGGTGTGCAGGTGGGCCAGCGCGGTGGTGAGGGACTCGGCCTCGGCATGGTCCCGTCGCAGGGCGGGGACGGCGACGGCGTCCGCCAGGGTCTCCTGGACCATCGGGGTCAGGCCGCCGGGGCCGACCTCCAGGAACGCAGTCACGCCCTCGCCCGCGAGCGTGTCGACGGCGTCGGCGAAGCGGACGGCGTGGCGGACGTGGCGCACCCAGTAGTCGGGGGCAGCCAACTCCTCCGCCGAGACCGGCCGTCCGGTGAGGGTGGAGACGATCGGCAGGGTGGGCGCGGCGAAGGTGACGCGCTCCACGACCTCCCGGAAGCCCGCGAGCATCGGCTCCATCAACGGCGAGTGGAACGCGTGCGAGACCGTGAGCCGCTTCGTCCGGCGGCCCTCCAGCAGTGCGACGACCTCCGCGACGGCGTCCTCGTCGCCCGAAAGCACCACCGAGGACGGCCCGTTGACCGCCGCGATACCCACGCGGTCCTCGCGACCGGCGAGCAGCGGCACGACCTCGTCCTCCGGGGCCTGCACCGCCACCATCGCCCCGCCCGACGGCAGCTCCTGCATCAACCGGCCACGGGCCACCACCAGTTCGGCGGCGTCGGCCAGCGAGAAGACGCCCGCGACGTGCGCGGCGGCCAGCTCGCCGATCGAGTGCCCGGCCAGGAAGTCCGCCCGCACCCCCCACGACTCCACCAGCCGGAACAACGCCACCTCGATGGCGAACAACGCGGGCTGGGTGAACTCGGTGCGCGCCAGCAGCTCCGCGTCCTCGCCGAACACCACCTCCCGCAAAGGCCGTTCGAGGTGGACGTCCACGGCGGCGCAGACCTCGTCGAACGCCGCCGCGAACACCGGGAACGACGCATGCAGCTCACGCCCCATCCCCAGCCGCTGGCTCCCCTGCCCCGAGAAGAGCAGGGCCACCCGGGCGCCGTCCGGCCCGACCGCGCCGCGCACCAGGTGCGGGGCCGCCCCGTCCTGCGCCAGCGCGGCCAGTCCGGCCCGCAGGTCCTCCCGGTCCCGGCCCACGATCACCGCCCGCCGCTCCAGCGCGGCCCTGCCGGTGGCGAGCGAGAACGCCAGGTCGGCGAGGTCCAGGTCGGGGTGCTCGTCGAGGTGGGCGGCGAGCCGCCGGGCCTGCGACGCGAGGGCGCCGGCGTCCTTGCCCGACACCACCCACGGCAGCGGCAGGTCAACCCCGCTTCCGGGCTCCCCCTCGGCCGCCCCCGGAGCCGGGACCGCCTCCAGGATGACGTGGGCGTTGGTGCCGCTGACGCCGAAGGCCGACACGCCGGCCCGGCGCGGGCGGTCGTCCTGCGGCCAGTCGACGGCCTCCGTCAGCAGTTCCACCGCGCCCGCCGACCAGTCCACGTGCGGGGTCGGCTCGTCCACGTGCAGGGTCTTCGGCAGCAGGCCGTGTTCCATGGCCAGCACCATCTTGATCACACCCGCCACTCCGGCCGCCGCCTGGGTGTGGCCGATGTTGGACTTCAACGAGCCCAGCCACAGCGGCCGTTCGCGGTCCTTGCCGTAGGTGGCCAGCAGCGCCTGCGCCTCGATCGGGTCACCCAGCGTGGTGCCGGTGCCGTGCGCCTCCACCACGTCGACGTCCGCGGCCGACAGCTCCGCGTTCGCCAGCGCCTGGCGGATCACCCGCTGCTGCGACGGCCCGTTCGGCGCCGTCAGGCCGTTGGACGCGCCGTCCTGGTTGATCGCGCTGCCGCGCACCACGGCCAGCACCGGGTGCCCGTGGCGGCGCGCGTCGGAGAGCCGCTCCAGCAGCAGCATGCCGACGCCCTCGCCCCAGCCCGTGCCGTCCGCCGACGCGGCGAAGGCCTTGCAGCGGCCGTCGGCGGCCAGGCCGCGCTGGCGGCTGAACTCGACGAAGACGCCGGGGTCGGCCATCACGGTCACCCCGCCGGCCAGCGCGAGCGTGCACTCGCCCTGCCGCAGCGCCTGCACCGCCAGGTGCAGGGCGACCAGCGAGGACGAGCACGCCGTGTCCACCGTCACCGCCGGCCCCTCCAGGCCGAAGACGTAGGCCAGGCGGCCGGAGACGACGCTGGCGGCGCGTCCGGTGAGCAGGTAGCCCTCGACGCCCTCGGGTGCCCGGCCCGGGCCGGAGGCGTAGTCCTGGCCGTTGGAGCCGACGAAGACGGCGGACGCGGTCCCCTTGAGCGTGGCCGGGTCGATACCGGCCCGCTCGAACGCCTCCCAGGAGGTCTCCAGCAGCAGGCGCTGCTGCGGGTCCATGGCCAGCGCCTCGCGCGGCGAGATCCCGAAGAAAGCGGCGTCGAACTCGGCGGCGTCGTGCAGGAACCCGCCCTCGCGGGAGTAGGTGGTCCCGAGGTGTTCGGGGTCGGGGTGGTAGAGGGTGTCGAGGTCCCAGCCGCGGTCCTCGGGGAAGCCGGTCAGCGCGTCGGCGCCGTCGGCCAGCAGCTGCCACAGCTGCTCGGGCGAGTGGACCCCGCCGGGGAAGCGGCAGCTCATCGAGACGATGGCGATCGGCTCGCCGTCCGCGCCCGGACCCGCCGGGTTCACCGGGTGCGACGCCTCGCCCTGCTCCTCCCGCTGCCCGCCGGCCTCGGCGTGCAGGTAGCCCGCCAGGGCCGTGGGGGTGGGGTGGTCGAACACGACGGTGGTGGGCAGCCGCAGGCCGGTCGCCGCGGAGAGCCGGTTGCGCAGTTCGACGGCGGTCAGCGAGTCGAAGCCGACCTCGCGGAAGGCGCGCCCGGGCTGGACGGCGGACGGTCCCGCGTGGCCGAGCACCGTGGCGGCCTGCGCCCGGACCAGTTCGAGGACCGTGCGGGCCGCTTCGGTCGCGGACAGCCCGGCCAGCCGCTGGGCGAGCGCCGGTCGGCCGCCGGCGCCGCCCTGCGCCCCGGCGGCGGCCGTGGCCGCTCCGCCGTCCAGCAGCCGGCGCGCCTCGGGCAGGTCGTTCAGCAGGGGGTAGCGGCCGGTGACGGCGAAGGCCGCCACGAAGCGGTCCCACGCGATGTCGGCCACGGTGACCGCGGTGTCGTCGTGTTCCATGGCCCGGCGCAGCGCCTCGACGCCGAGGTCGGCGGGCATCGGGACGATGCCGCGGCGGCTGAGGTGCTGTTCGACGGCGTCGGCCATCATGCCGCCGGAGCCCCAGGAGCCCCAGGAGACGGCGGTGGCGGGCAGACCCTCGGCGCGGCGCCGGTGGGCGAGCGCGTCCAGGAAGGCGTTGGCCGCGGCGTAGCCGCCCTGGCCGGCGTTGCCGACGACACCGGCCACCGAGGAGAACAGGACGAAGAAGTCCAGCTCGCGGTCGGCGGTGAGCTCGTGCAGGTTGAGGGCGGCGTCCACCTTGGGGCGCAGGACCCGCTCCAGGCGTTCGACGGTCAGCGCGTCGAGCACGCCGTCGTCCAGGACACCGGCGGCGTGCACGATGCCGGTGAGCGGCGGTTCCCCGGCCAGCGAGTCGAGCAGCGTGCGCAATTGGTCCCGGTCGGCCACGTCGCAGGCGGCGACGGTGGTGCGGGCGCCGATGGCCTCCAGCTCGGCGCGCAGTTCGGCGGCGCCCGGCGCGTCCTGGCCGGCGCGGCTGGTCAGGACCAGGTGCTCGGCGCCGTCGTGCGCCAGCCGGCGGGCGACGTGGGCGCCCAGGGTGCCGGTGCCGCCGGTGACCAGGACGGTGCCGCGCGGTCGCAGTCCGGCCCGGGCGGGGACTGCGCTCGCGGCGGCCCTGACCAGCCGCCGGCCGAGCGCCACGCCGTCGCGGACCGCCAGTTCGTCCTCGCCGCGCGAGCCGCCCAGGGCGCCGGCCAGCAGGGCGAGGGAGCGCTCGTCCGGCTCCTCGGGCAGGTCGATCAGGCCGCCCCAGCGCTGCGGGTACTCGGCGCCCACCACGCGTCCCAGCCCCCAGAGCTGGGCCTGCGCCGGGCTGCGCGGCGGGTCCTGGGGACCGGTGGCGACCGCGCCGGAGGTGAGGCACCACAGCGGGGCGCCGAGGTCCGCGTCGCCGAGCGCCTGGACGAGGGCGACGGTCGCGGCGAGGCCGGCCGTCACCCGGTGGTCCGGCAGCTCCTGCTCCGCGTCCGCCAGCAGGGACAGCACTCCGGTGAGGCCGCCGGTGTCCAGCCCGGCCAGCCGGGCCGCCAGCCGCCCGCGGTCCTCGCCGGGCTCGACGGTGAACAGCTCGGTGCGCGCGCCGTGCTCGGCGAGCGCGCGGCGGATCGCGGTGAGCCGGGGCGGCTCCCCGTCGGCCGCGGCGGCGGCGGCGACCGGGGCGGGGGCGACGACCAGCCAGGTCCCGGTCAGCGCCGCCGGGGTGCGCGGCAGGGGCCGCCAGTCGATCCGGTAGCGCCAGCCGTCGACCGTGGCGGTCTCGTCGGCCTGCCGTCGCCAGGCGGCCAGACCGCCGAGCACCTCGGCGAGCGCGGCGTCGGCGTCCAGGGCCAGGGTGTCGGCCAGCGTCCGGAGGTCCTCGTTCTCGACGGCCTCCCAGAACCGCGTCTCGGCCGCGTCGCGGACCGCCGGGGCCGCGGCGGCGGGCGCGTCCGGGTCCAGCCACAGGCGGCGGCGCTGGAAGGGGTAGGTCGGCAGGGCGAGGGTGCGGGTGGCGCGGCCGGGGAAGACCGCCGGCCAGTCGACGTCCACGCCCCGGACGTGGGCCTCGCCGAGCGCCCGCAGGAAGCGGTCGGGGCCGCCCTGTCCCCGGTTGAGCGAGCCCACCACCTCGGCGGGCGCCCCGGCGGCCTCCGCGCTCTCCTGGACGCCGAGGGCGAGCACCGGGTGCGGGCTGGCCTCGACGAAGACCTGGTGGCCGTCGGCCAGCAGCCGCCGGGTGGCCGACTCGAACTGCACGGTGCCGCGCAGGTTGCGGTACCAGTAGGCGGCGTCGAGCTCCGCGCCCCGGACCACCTCGCCGGTGACCGTGGAGTAGAACGGCACCTGTGGGGCGTGCGGGGTGATGCCCGCCAGCGCCCCGGCGAGCTCCTCCTCGATGGCCTCGACGTGGGCGCAGTGCGAGGCGTAGTCCACCGGCACCCGCCGGGCCCGCACGCCGTCCAGCTCGCAGGAGACCATCAGTTCGTCCAGCGCGTCCGCGTCGCCGGAGACCACCACCGAGCGGGGGCCGTTCACGGCCGCGACGCCGATCCTGCCGTCCCAGCGGGCCAGCCGTGCGGTGACCTCCGCCGGCGGCTGCGGCAGGGCCACCATGCCGCCGAGCCCGGCGAGCCGGGCCAGCAGCCGGCTGCGCAGCGCGACGACGCGGGCCGCGTCGTCGAGGTCGAGGGCGCCCGCCACGCAGGCCGCGGCGATCTCGCCCTGGGAGTGGCCGACCACGGCCGAGGGCCGGACGCCGGAGGCGGTCCACAGCTCCGCCAGCGACACCATGACGGCCCACAGCGCGGGCTGCACGACGGCGGCGGCCTCCAGCGCCGGTGCGCCGGGGGCGCCGCGCAGCACGTCCTCCAGCGACCAGTCGACGTAGGGGGCGAGCGCGGCGCCGCAGGCGCGCATCCGCTCGCGGAAGACCGCCGAGCCGTCCAGCAGGTCGACCGCCATGCCGGCCCACTGCGAGCCCTGGCCGGGGAAGACGAAGACCACCCGCCGGCCCTCGGCGGCCTGGCCCTGGGCGGTGTTGGGGGCGGTGCCGCCGGCGGCCAGCGCCCGCAGCCCGTCGGTCAGTTCCGCGTGGTCCGCGCCGACCACCACGGCCCGGTGCTCGAAGGCGGTGCGGGTGCGGACCAGGGCGTGGCCGAGGTCGGCGGGGTGCAGTCCGGGGTGGGCCTCGGCGTGCGCGAGCAGCGCGCGGGCCTGGGCGGCGAGGGCCTCGGGGGTGCGGGCGGAGAGCAGCCACGGCACGGGCTGCGCCGCGCCCTGCGGGACGGCGTCGGCGGCGGGCTCGGCGGGGGTGGCCTCGGCGGCCTCGTCCCGGTCGGTGGCGGGCGCCTGTTCGAGGATGGCGTGGGCGTTGGTGCCGCTGATGCCGAAGGAGGAGACGCCGGCCCGGCGCGGGCGGTCGCCGTCGGACCAGTCGACCGGCTCGGCCAGCAGCCGCACCGCGCCCGCCGTCCAGTCCACCCGGGTCGAGGGCTCGGCCGCGTGCAGGGTCCTCGGCAGGGTCCGGTGCTGGAGCGCGAGGACCATCTTGATGACGCCCGCGATGCCGGCCGCGGCCTGGGTGTGGCCGATGTTCGACTTCAGCGAGCCCAGCCACAGGGGGAGTTCACGGTCCTGCCCGTAGGTCGCCAGCAGGGCCTGCGCCTCGATCGGGTCGCCGAGGCGGGTGCCGGTGCCGTGCGCCTCCACCGCGTCGACGTCGGCCGGGGCGAGCCCCGCGACGGCCAGGGCCTGGCGGATCACCCGCTGCTGCGCGGTGCCGCTGGGGGCGGTCAGTCCGTTGCTGGCGCCGTCCTGGTTGATCGCGGTGCCGCGCACCAGGGCCAGCACGGGGTGGCCGTGGCGCCGGGCGTCGGACAGCCGCTCCAGCAGGAGCATGCCGGTGCCCTCGGCGAGGCCGAAGCCGTCCGCCCGGTCCGAGAAGGCCTTGCAGCGGCCGTCGGGCGCCAGGGCCCGCTGGCGGCTGAACTCCAGGAACATGCCCACCGTGGGGATGACGGTGGCGCCGCCGGCGAGCGCCAGCGAGCACTCGCCCGAGCGCAGCGCCTGCACGGCCAGGTGCAGGGCCACCAGGGAGGAGGAGCAGGCCGTGTCGACCGTCACCGCCGGCCCCTCCAGGCCGAAGGAGTAGGCGATCCGCCCGGAGGCGACGCTGGCGGTGCTGCCGGTCAGCAGGTACCCGCCGAGTTCCTCGTCGCCCTGGTGCAGGCGCGGGCCGTAGTCCGGGGTCATGGCGCCGACGAAGGTGCCGGTGCGGCTGCCGCGCAGGCTCCGCGGGACGATGCCGGCCCGCTCGAAGGCCTCCCAGGCGGTCTCCAGCAGCAGGCGCTGCTGCGGGTCCATGGCCAGCGCCTCGCGCGGCGAGATCCCGAAGAACTCGGGGTCGAAGTCGGCGGCGTCGTGCAGGAACCCGCCCTCGCGCTGGTAGTAGCGCCCGGCGAGGCCGGGCTCGGCGTCGTAGAGCCCGTCGACGTCCCAGCCGCGGTCGCGCGGGAGGGCCGAGAGGGTGTCCTCGCCCGCGCTCAGCACCCGCCACAGCTCCTCGGGGGTGCTGATCCCGCCGGGCAGGCGGCAGCTCATCGCGACGATCGCGATCGGCTCGTCCCAGGCGGCCGCCGTCTCGTCCTCGGCCGCCCGCTCGCCGGCGCCGAGCGCCTCGGTCAGCAGACGGCGCACCAGGGAGGCGGGCGTGGGGTGTTCGAAGACCACGGTGTGCGGCAGGGCGAGTCCGGTGGCCTCGCCCAGCCGGTTGCGCAGTTCGACGGCGCCGACCGAGTCGAGGCCGAGGTCGCGGAAGGAGCGCTCGGCGGTGATCGCGCCGGGGCCGGCGGAGCCGAGCAGGGTGGCGACGACGGCCTGCACCAGTTCTCCGGTGACCCGCTCGTGCTCGCTCGCGGGCAGGGCGAGCAGCCGCTCGCGCAGGCCCGTGCGGCCGGCCGGGCGGGCCCGCTCGTCGCCCGGACGGCGGAAGGCGTAGGTGGGCAGCGGCACGGGGCGCGGGGCCGGGGCGCCGGCGGCGGCGACCGCGGCGGGCCAGTCGACCTCGGCGCCCCGGACGTGGGCCTCGGCGAGCGCGGTGTGCAGCCGGCGCAGCCCACCCTGCTCGCGGCGCAGCGAGCCGAGCACGGCGGCCTCGCGGCCCTCGGCGGCGGCGCTGTCCTGGACGGCGGCGGTCAGCGAGGGGTGCGGGCCGACCTCGATCAGCAGGTCGTGGCCGTCGGCGACCAGTGCGCGGGTGGTCCGCTCGAACTGCACGGGCCGGCGCAGCAGCGCGTACCAGTGGTCGGCGTCCGCCTCGCTGCCGTCGATGCGGGCGCCGTCCAGCGAGGAGTAGAGGGGGGTGTGGGCGGTGCGCGGGCGCAGGCCGGCCAGCCCGTCCAGCACCTGGGCGCGGATCTCCTCGATCTGGGGCGAGTGCGCGGCCACGTCGACGGCCACCCGGCGGGCGCGCACGCCCTCGGCGTTCAGCTCGGCGAGCAGGTCGAGGGCGGCGTCGGCGTCGCCGGAGACCACCACGGAGGCGGGCCCGTTGTACGCGCTGATCACCAGTCGGCCGTCCCGGCGGGCCAGGCGGGCGGCGACCTCCCCGGCGGGCAGCGGGATGACGACCATCGCGCCGCGGCCGGCCAGCGTCGCCTCCCAGCGGCTCCAGACGGTCACCACCCGGGCCGCGTCGGCCAGCGTGAGCGCGCCCGCGAGGTGGGCCGCGGCGATCTCGCCGAGGCTGTGGCCCGCCACGGCCCGCGGCCGCACGCCGAACGCGCGCCAGGTGTCGGCGAGGGCGACCTGGAAGACGAACAGGGCGGGCTGGATGACCTCCACGCCCTCCAGCGGCCGGGCGCCGGGGGCGTCGCGCAGCACGTCCAGCACGTCGAAGTCCAGGTGCGGGGCGAGGGCGGCCCGGCAGGCCTCGGCGGACTCGCGGAACGCGGCGCAGGTGTCGAGGAGTTCGGCGCCCATGCCGGCCCACTGAGCGCCCTGGCCGGGCAGCAGGAGGGCGGCGCGGGCCGGGCCGGCGGTGCCGCGCACCAGGTTGGCGGCGAGGTCGCCGCGGGCCGCGGCGGCGAGCCCGGCGAGCAGGTCCTCGCGGGTGTCGCCGAGGACGACGGCGCGTTCGGCGAACCGGTGGCGGGTGGTGGCCAGGGCGTGGCCCACGTCGGCGGGCCGCAGCGCGGGACGGCCGGTCAGGTCCGCGTGGAGGCGCTGCGCCTGGGTGGCGAGCGCCTCGGGGTCGGGCGCGGAGACGACCCAGGCCACCGGGTGCGGCGCGGCTGCGGTGGCCGGTTCGTCGTCGGGGCCGGCCGCCGTCGCGGGGCCGGGTGCCGGCAGGAGGTCCTCGCCGTCGAGCACGGCGTGGATCCGGTCGCCGTCGGCGAGCGCGCGGGCGAGCGGCTTGAGCAGGACGGCGCCGTGGCCGTCCTGCTCCGCCGGCCCGTCGGGGCCGGGGAGCAGCGGGTCCGGTCCGGCGACGAGCGCGAGCTCGTGCGCGCCGCTGCACAGGCTCGCGCGGGCGGCGTGCAGGGCCTCCCGCACGGACCGGGTGACGGCGACGCCCGCGCCGCCGCCGGCCAGCCTCAGTGCGGCGCCGACCAGGGCGGCGAAGGCGTCCTCGCCGCCGTCGTCGTCCGGCCCCTGCGGCAGGGCGAGGAAGACACCGGTGCCCGAGCCCGCCGGCGCCGAGGGTACGACGCCGGCGTCCTCCAGGGCCTCCCAGAGCGGTTCCAGCAGCACGGCCCGGTCCGGGCCCGCCACCGCGGACCCGGCGGACGGGAGCCCGAAGAACTCCGCGTCGATCCCGTCGGAGGGCCGTGCCGGGCGGCGGGCCGCGCCGATGACGGCGACCGCTTCCCCGGTCATCATGTCGAACGCGGGTTTAACCGAATCGAACTCGCTCATTACCATGCTCCATCGACCTGATGAATGACAGCCAGAACCGTGCATTTTCCGCGCGGACGCAGCGCCGCGTCCGCGCGGAAATCCGCCGAGGGCCGAACAGCCGTTCTAGCGGGCGGTGATGTCCTGCTGGATGATGCGCTCGATATTGCGCTCGGCCAGCGCCGTGATGGTCACGAACGGATTGACACCGATGGACCCCGGAATCAGTGAACCGTCGGTGACGTACAGGTTCTGGTAACCGGCGACCCGGCCGTAGCCGTCGGTCGCCTTTCCGAGCACGCAGCCGCCGAGCGGGTGGTAGCAGAAGTCGTCGGCGAAGTTCTTCAGCGAGCTGCCGAAGAGGTCGTAGCGGTACATCGTGGTGTTGGCCGCGTTGATCCGGTCGAACAGCGACTTGGCGGCGGCCACGGCGGGCGCGTTCTGGGCGCGGGTCCACTGGAGCCGGGCCCGGTCGGTGGCGGCGTCGTAGACGAAGGTGCCGCGCTGGGGGTTCTTGGTGATCGCCAGGTACAGGCTGACCCAGGTCTCCAGGCCGGCCGGCATCGGCGCGATCTCCGCGAAGACCGGGGCGGCGGCGTTGTCCCAGTCGTCGATGCCCAGCGCGGGGATCGAGGACTGGCGGGCTCCGGTGGGGTTCCACACGTGGTTGGCGCGCGCGGTCATGATGTTGCCGTTGGGGCCCCAGCCCGCCCCGACCTCGGCGTTGAGGTTCGGCAGCGTGCCGGTCTCCCGGGCGCGCACCAGCAGTTCGGTGGAGCCGAGGCTGCCGGCGCCCAGGAACAGGTGGCGGCAGGAGATCCGCCTGGTCTCCACGACCTTCCCGCCGGTGTCGATCCGGTCCACACCCAGCAGGTAGGTGCCGTCGGCCTGCCGGGTGATCGTCCGCACCCGGTGCAGCGTCTGGATCACGACCTTGCCGGTGCCCAGCGCGGCGGCCAGGTAGGTCTTGTCGAGGCTCTGCTTGCCGTGGTTGTTGCCGTAGATGACCTCGCCGGCCAGCGCGGACTTCGTCGCCGTGCCGGCCTCCTCCTGCTGCATGTAGCCGAAGTCGTAGACGTTGGGCACGAACACCGTGCCGAGGCCCGCCTTGGCCGCCGCCGCCCGGGAGACCCTCGCGTACTGGTACCACTCGGTCTGCTCGAACCAGCCCGGCGGGATGTGGTTCACCCGCAGCATGGTGTTGGCGCGCGGGAAGTACCGGTCGTACATGTCCTGGGAGTCGACCTGCGGGAGGACCTCCTCGAAGTACGAGCGCCGCGGCTGCACGGCCATGCCGCCGTTGACCAGCGAGCCGCCGCCGACGCCGCGCCCGACGTAGACGGACATCTGGTCGTAGGCGACCCGGTCCAGCACGCCGGTGTACGACTCGATGTCGCGGTTGACCACGTCGAGCCAGAGGAACGAGCCCAGCGGCGCCTCGGTGCGGGTCTTCAGCCAGCTGGAGCGCTTGTCCGGGCTGAGCATCCCGCAGTGGACGTTGCCGTCCGGGCCGGGCTGGTTCCACAGCTGGCCCATCTCCAGCATCAGCGTCTGGACGCCGGCCTCGCCCAGGCGCAGCGCGGAGACCGCCGCGCCGTAGCCGGTGCCGATCACCACGGCCGGCACGAAGGTGACGTCGGAGCCGGAGCCGGAGCCCGGGCCGGCGGCGTGGGCGCGGCCGGGGGCGGCGATCGTGGTGGTGCCGGCGAGGGCGGCCGCGCTCAGCGCGGCCATGCCGAGCAGGCGGCGGCGGGACAGGTTCTGGTTCTCGGACACGCTCTCTGTACCTGGCCTTCCGACCCGGGGACCGGGTCTTCGTCGAACGGGTGGTCTGGGTGGGGACCGCCGGGGTTCAGCCGTTCTCGTGCACCGTGATGGCCGTGCACGGACAGCGGTGCGCCGCCTCGCGGACGGCGGGGTGGAGGTCGGTGGGCGGCTCGGCGTCGAGCAGGACGACGGTGCCGTCCTCGTCGTCCTGGTCGAACACCTCGGGCGCGGTCAGCGTGCACATGCCCGCGCTGCAGCAGAGCTCCTCGCTGATCTCGATCCGCATCGGCCCGGGCTACCAGGCCACCGGGAGCCGGTAGACGCCGTAGACCTGCATGTCGTGGCGGAGTCCGACCTCCTCGGCCGGCACCGCGAGGCGCAGGCCGGGGAAGCGCCGCAGCAGCGCGCCCAGGGCGCAGCGCAGCTCGATCCGGGCCAGCTGCTGGCCCAGGCACTGGTGGACGCCGTGGCCGAAGGCGAGGTGGTTGGCCATCACCCGGGTGACGTCGAGGTCCTCGGGCTCGGTGTAGCGCTCGGGGTCGCGGTTGGCGGCCGCCAGCGAGATCATCACCACCTCGCCCGCCCTGATCAGGTTGCCCTCGATCTCGACGTCCTCCAGCGCGGCACGCGTCGGGCCGTGGTGCACGATGCTCAGGTAGCGCAGCAGTTCCTCCACCGCGCCGTCCATCAGCGAGGGGTCGGCGCGCAGCGCGGCCAGCTGCTCGGGGTGGTTGAGCAGGGCGAAAGTGCTCAGGCCGATCTGGTTGGCGGTGGTCTCGTGCCCGGCGACCAGCAGCAGGAAGGCGATCGAGGTGAGCTCCTCGTCGGTGAGGTTGCCCTCCCCGGTGATCAGGCCGCTCAGGATGTCGTCCCCGGGCTCGGCGCGCTTGGCCAGGACCAGGCCGTGCAGGTAGGAGCCGAGGCTCGCGAAGGCCGCCGTGACGTCCTCGACGGAGGCGCCGAAGCTGCTCCAGACCTCGGCGTCGCGGTGGAACTGCGCGCGGTCCGCGTAGGGCACGCCGAGCAGTTCGGTGATCACCAGGGTGGGGATCGCCAGCGCGAAGTGCTCGAAGAGGTCGGCCGGGGAGCCGACCTTCTCCATCGCGTCCAGCCGCTCCTCGACGATCCGCTCGATCCACTCGGTGAGCAGGCGCATCCGGCGGACGGTGAACTCGCCGACGAGCAGCTTGCGGTAGCGCTGGTGCTCGGGGGCGTCGTGCTGGATGAACATGCCGGGCGGGGCCGCCGGCGCTTCCTCCAGCACCGCCGAGCGGGGAACCGGCGGGTGCTTCAGTTCGCCCCGGGCGCTGAAACGGTTGTCGGAGAGCACCGCGCGGGCGGTGGAATATCCGGTCACCAGCCAGCCGAGGTGGCCGTCCGCGAAAGCCATCCGGGTAATCGGGGTTTCTTCGCGCAGTTTCCGGATCTCGGCCGGCGGATTGAAGAATCCCTCGCGGACGGTGGTGAAAGTCGTGGGCTGTGCCGCGGTCATGTTTCGCCTTCCAGGAGTTCCCGAGGATTGTGCACGGGCACGGGGGCCGCCTCACCCCGTACCGCAATGTGCCGTGTCAGCCGCGGTCATGACACTAGGAAGGCAAAGTGAAGACTGTCAACGAAATCCAATACCCGCGGCACTAACCCTGTGGAGGCGGGGCCGGGGGTTCGGTCGCCCCGGGGTCCGGCGGGGACTTCGGTTCGGTACGGTTCGGTTCGGTCGGCCGCCGGTACGGCCGGTCGCGCTTCGGTTCGGTCGGCGGCTCAGCCGAGCGGCTGCGGGTCGCTCGGCAACAGGTGCGCCACGGCGGCGAGTTCGGCCCGCCCCGCGACGTCCAGCTTGCGGTACGCCTGGGTCAGGTGCTTCTCGACCGCCCGGGTGCCCACCGCGAGCCTGGTGGCGATCTCCTTGTTGGACGCCCCCTGCGCGGCGAGTACGGCGACCCGGCGCTCGGCCCGGGTCAGCGCGGCCGGCCCCAGCGACTGCGCCAGCTCCCGCAGTTCCCGTGCGGCCCGCTCCGCCAGCCGGGGGGCGCCGCAGGCCAGCGCCCGTTCCCGGCCCCGGCGCAGGTGCGCCTCGGCCTCCTCCGGCCGGCCCAGCGCCCGCAGCCGCTGGCCGAGCACCACCCCGGTCCTGGCCCGCTCCATCTCGTTGACCGCCCCCTCCAGGGTGGCCATCGAGGCCCGCAGCAGCTCGATGCCGCCCTCGCCCCCGACGAGTTCGCCCTTGACCCGCTGGGCGCGCCCGACCGGCCCGGGCGCGCCCCAGGCCAGCGCCCGGGACAGCTCCTCGTCGACCAGGTCGTGGGCCTGCGCGGCCCGCCCCATCCGCAGCCACAGGCCCGCCGCCCAGGTCCGCCAGGGGACGACCGCGGGGTTGCGCCAGTCGGCCCGTTCGACCGAACGCCCCCAGTCGAGCACGTACTCCAGCGCGGTCGGCAGGTCGCCGCGGGCCGCCGCGCCCGAAGCCCGCACCAGTTGCAGCATCGAGGGACTGTGGCCGTGGTCGATGCTCTCCCCGTACGCCTCCAGCAGGCGGTCCGTCAGCTCGCCGTCGGTGGTCTCGATGGCGGCCCGCACCACGGCGGCCATCGACTGGATCGGCGCCCATCGCGCCGCCCCCAGGTCCAGCACCTCGCGGGCCTGCGCCCTGGCCCGCGCGAACTGCCCTCGCGCCAGCATCAGTTGGGTGAGTTCCAGGCCGATCAGCGCCTGCGGCACCGGCGCCCGCTCGCGGCGGGCGGCCTCCCCGGCGGCCTCCAGCCAGGGGCCGACGGTGTCGATCGCGTCCGCCGCGACGAGCGTGTCGGTCAGCAGCGGCAGGGCGGTGTGGACATGGGCCGGCGAGGCGGGCTCGTAGCACAGGATCCGGTTCGCCAGCGGGGCGACCTCCGCGGCCGTCAGCCGCTGCGCCACGGTGGCCCCGTGCAGCAGGACGGTGACCAGTTCGCGTTCGGCCGCGGTGCGCAGCGGCGGGGTTGGGCCGAGGGCGCGCAACCGGTCGACGGACCCGGCGAGCAGCCCGGGGCCGGCCACCGTCGCATGGCGCAGCCGGGCCTCGATCCGCAGGCCCGGTTCCCGGTCGGCGCCGGCCCGCGGCGGCGCCCCGGACAGCTCCTCCGCCGTCTTCGCGACCAGCTCGACGCTGGGCGGCGGGCAGCCGCCGAGCAGCGCGGGAGGGATCCACCGCACCGCCAGCGCCCGTTGCTCGGCCGACGGGAGGAGCAACAGGGCCTGCATGACGTGCCGCACGGCGGCCGCCGGGTCGAAGGCCCGCTCGATGGCGGCCAGGTCCAGCAGCAGGGCGGCCCGCTCCGGCCCGCTCGGCGCCCCGTCCAGCAGCACCCGCCGCAGGTAGCGCGCGGCGTCCTCCGGCGCCCCCCGGCGCACCGCCGCCGTCGCGGCCGAGCGCAGCACCTCGGTCGCCCAGCCGTCCTGGCACCAGGAGGTGGCCAGCAGTTGCGCGGCCGCCTGCTCGGCCGGGTAGCCGGCGTCGTGGAGCAGGACGGCGGCGCGCCGCCGTCCGTCCTCCTGCTCGGCCGGCGACAGCGACTCCTCGACCGCCTCGCGCACGTAGCGGTGGACGAAGGCCGGCGACCGGCCGCAGGAGAACAGGCCGAGCCGGCACAGCGCCCCGACCGCCTCGGAGCGGCCGGTCTCGTCGAGCCCCGCCAGCCGGCCCGCCAGCTCCGGGTCGGCGTGGTCGCCGAGCAGGGCGAGCGCCTTGGCCAGGGCCCTGACGGGGGCGGGCTGGGCGTCCAGTGCGACGAGCAGGCGCTCGCGCACGGCGGGCAGCCGCAGGCCCGCGACCGCCCCGGCCGGGTCGGCGAACGTCCCGCCCGCCTCGGCGAGTTCGGCCAGGACGGCGGTCAGGAGCAGCGGGTTCCCGGCGCACGCCTGGTGGCAGGCGGCGGCCAGCACCGGGTCCGCGGGCCGGTCGAGCCGGGCGGCCACCAGCGCCGCGGTGTCCGCCGGGGAGAGCGGTTCCAGCCGCAGCACGTGCGCGGCGCGGTCGGACATCCCGTGGATCCGCGGCTGTTCCGCGTCCGGGTCGCCCTCGCGCACCGCGACGACCAGGACGATGCGCAGGGTCGCCAGCCGCTGGGTCAGCCGGTCGAGCCAGCGCAGCGAGGCGGGGTCGGCCCACTGGAGGTCGTCCACCAGCAGCAGCAGCGGCTCGCGGGAGCTGAACTCGGCCACCGAGAAGAGGAGTTCGGCGAGGAACCGGGCGTCGTGGGGCGGCTCGAAGGCCGTCCCGGGCAGCAGCGGCTCCAGGAGCTGGTCCACCACCCCGAGGGCGAGGTCCCGTTCCAGCGGGGCGCCGCTGGCGCTGAGCACCCGCAGGCCGCGCTGGCGCGCGAGCGGGGGCAGCGCCCGCAGCAGCGCGGTCCGGCCGGTCCCGATCCCGCCGGTGACGACGAGCAGCGAGCCCCGGCTGCGGGCGGCCGCCTCCATCGCCGCGGTGAGTGCGGCGAGTTCACGCCGCCGGCCGAACAGGCGCGCCATTCTCGTTCCTTTCGTCGCGCCCCAGCGCCCGGGCCAGCTCCGGACGACCGGAGATGCCCAGCTTGCGGTACGCCTTGGTCAGATGCAGTTCGACGGTGCGCAGCGTCACCGAGAGTTCGGCCGCGATGACCCGGTTGGCCAGCCCCTCGGCGGCCAGCGCGGCGACCCTCCGTTCGGCGGCGGTCAGTTCCGGCCGGGCCGGGCCGGGCGCCGGCCCTCCCGCCACCGGCCGCGGGCCGCCGGGCCCCGGGGGCGCGACGGCGACCGGGGCGGGCGCCGGTGCGGAACCGGGCGCGGACGCCGGTGCGGGGCCGGCTGCGGGATCCGGCGCGGGCGGCCCCACCCGGAGCACCGGAGCGGCCGGCGCGAGGCCGCTGCGCAGCAGACTGTCGATGGCGCCCGGACCGGAGACCGCCGCCGTCCCCATCGCCACCAGCGCCTGGCGGAACTGCCAGCTCGCGGGTCCGCCGGGGACGAGCCGCGCCGCAGCCGCGCCGGGGGCCGGCTCCCCGCCGTGCTCCGGGTCGGCGTCGCCCGCGGCGCGCAGGGCCCGCGCGAGCGTGCGCGGCGCCCCCCAGGCCAGCGCGAGCCGACGCTCCTCGGCGACCAGTTCGGCGGCGCCGGCGTCGTCCCCGGTCAGGGCGAGCGCCCGCGCGGACGCCGAACGCCAGGGCAGCAGGGCGGGGTTGGTCATCTGGCGGGCGAGCAGCAGCCGCCCGCACTCGCGCAACTCGCCCAGCGCCCCCGCGCCGTCGCCGCGGGCCAGCCGCACCCGGCCCCGGGCGTAGGACAGGAAGGCCCGGGCCATGCTGCCCCCGGCCTCCTCCGGCCGCGCCGGCGCGGCGGCCCGCTCGGCCCCGTCGAGGTCGCCCCGCGCCAGCCGGGCCAGCGTGCGCACGGCCCGCACGCCCGGGGCCGTCTGCGGGTGCCAGCACCGCTCCGGCAGCGCCTCCTCGGCCCGCTCCAGCAGGCGTTCGGCCTCCTCGGCGCGGTCCTCGCCGAGGGTCGCCAGCGCCTTGATCAGCAGCGCCAGGGCGACGACGGCGGGGGCGTTGGCGCGGTGCGCGCGCGCCAGGACGGCGTCCAGGCCCGACTGCGCCTCGGCCACGTCCTCGGTGAGGAGCAGCGCGTGGCAGGCCGCCACCCGGGCGGTCAGCGACGTCCCGTCCGGGGCCGCGGGCGACAGGGCGGCGCGGGCCAGCTCCCGGGCCCGGGCGAGGTCCCGCCCGTGCAGGGCCGCCAGCCAGGCGGCGGCGCCCGCCTCGGCGGGGTCCTCGGGCCGCTCGGGCAGAGCGGCCATCTCCGGCCGGTGCGGCTCCTGCGCCGACCCGTCCTGGCCGTGCTTGGCGAGCCAGTACAGCGCCCGCAGCGCGGCGCGCTCCCGGCCGCCGGCACCCGGGCGGGCTCCGGCACCGGCGATCAACGGCACCGCCGAGGCGTAGTCACCGCGCGCCACCAGCAGGTCGGCGGCGCGCACCCGGGCGGGCCCGGCGCTCGCGTCGGCCGGGGCGAGCAGGGCCTGCCGCAGGAAGCGGTCGCTGCTCTCCGGCGAACCGGGGAGCGCCAGGACGCCCAGCTCGGTGAGGAGTTCCACCCGCAGCCGCGGGCCGACGGGTTCGCGCAGCGCGCGCCGCAGCAGCCGCACCGAGGCCGCCGGGTCGCCGGCCACCCGCAGCCGCGCCGCCTCCCGGCGCAGCACCGCGACCGCCCAGGGCGCACCGGTCACCCGGGCGCCGAGCAGCATCCTGGCCAGCGCGTCGTCCGGGAGCGCCGCCCGGTTCGCCACCTCGGCCGCGCGGGCGAACAGGTGCTCGCGCCGCTCGGCGCCGAGGCCGGCCAGGGCGGCCTCGGCGGCCCGTTCGGCGCGGAACCGCGGCCGCTCCCCCGGCGCCAACAGGCCGGTTCCGGCCAGGAGTTCCAGGGCCTGGGCGATGTCCACCGTGCGCGGCGACGCCAGCGCGGCGATCATCGCCGGGGAGCCGTGCGGCCCACACACCGCGATTGCCCGCAGCACCTCCACCAGGTCCTCCGGCAGCACCGCCAGGGTGCGCACCGCACGGTCGCGGACCGCCTCGGCCGCGCACCGGAGCAGCCTCGCCTCGCGGTCCCGCGCGTCCCGCTCCCGTGCCTCGCGGTCCTGCGCCGCCGGTCGGCCGGGCCGGGCGAAGCGCTCGGCCACCGCCCGCAGCACGGCGGGGTTGCCGTCGGCGGCGAGCGCGGCGGCCGCGGCGAGCTCCGGCTCGACCGGCTCCCCCAGCGTCCCCGCCAGCAGCCGGCCCGCCCCGGCCGCCGAGAGCGGGGCGAGGTCGACGCCGTGGCGGGCGACGACCCGCGGATCGGCCAGCGGACACAGCTCGATCCGCTCGCCGGGCCCCGGCGGCAGGGCGTCGCTGCGGGCGGTCACCAGCAGCAGCGGGGCGCCGGCCAGCCGGCGTGCCAATGCCTGGAGGAAGCGCAGCGACTCCCGGTCGGCCCACTGGACGTCGTCGACCACGACCAGCAGCGGCTGGGTGCGGGCCGCCGCGAGGAAGGCGCGGCACAGCCGCCCGGACAGCGCGCCGCCCTCCGCCGTACCGGGGTGCAGCAGTTCCCTCACCAGCGGCGAGGCCCGCGGCGCGAGCGCCGCGTACAGCTGGGCGGCCACCGCGTGGCGGACCCCCGTCTCCTCCCAGCACGCCTGCGCGCCGGCGACCCGCACCCCGGCGGCGCCGGCCAGCTCCTCGGCCCGGCGCAGCAGCGCGCTGCGTCCGGCGCCGGGCCCGCCCCGTACCTCGACCAGTGCCGAACGCCCCGCCCGCAGCCCGCGCAGCAGTCCGTCCAGCAGCCGTTCCTCGTGTTCCCGTTCGACCAGCCGCCCGCCCGCCGGGCTGCTGCCGGCCCGCCCCGGGAGGATCGTTTCCCCGTTGTTCCCCTCGGCCACTGCCCGCCCCTAGCGACTCGGTACGTGGATGTTCTCCGCTCCGCCCCCCGGCCGGCATCTTGAGGTCCCTCCGGCCGGTCCGAGCGCCGGAACCAGGTCGGTGCGCCCCCGCACGTCGAGCTTCCGGTAGATGTTGGTCAGGTGCATCTCCACCGTGCGGGGGGTGACGAACAGCTGCTCGGCGATCTCCCGGTTGCTGACCCCGGTCCCGGCGAGGGTGGCGATCCGGCGCTCGCTGCGGGTGAGCGAGTCGAGCGGCGAGACGGCGATCTGCGGCATCCGGCCGCCCGCGTCGGCGAGCAGCCGGCGCGCGGCGGCGCTGAGCAGGTGGTAGCCGCACCGGGTGGCGGTCTCGATCACCTGCCGCAGGTGCCGGCGCGCGCCGGGCAGGTCGTCGCGCAGCAGCAGCTCCTGGCCGAGCCGGTAGCGGGCCTCGGCCCGGGCGAGGCGGGCCGGGGAGTGCTCCAGCACCTCCACGGCCTCGGCGAGCAGTTCGGTGCGGGCCGCTCCGGTGGCGATCACGCCCTCGGCCACCAGGCCGAGCCCGCGGGCGCGGGCGGTGCCCCAGCCGGCCACCGTCTCCTGGACCTGCGCCACGATGCCGGCCGCCTCCGCGGCCCGGCCCTGGGCGGCCAGCGTGGTGACGGCGGCCGACCACCAGGGCGCCAGCACCGGATTGGCCACCCCGGCCTCCGCCAGGCTCCGGCCGCACCGCCGCCACAGTTCCACCGCGCCGTCGAGGTCGCCCATCGCGCGCCGGAGCCTGCCCCGGACGTACAGGTACTGGTGCCACTCCCAGATCTGCTGCTCCAGGCCGGCCGGGCGGATCCGGTCGAGCACGACGGCGGCCTCCGCCACCTCGCCGCGCGAGAGCAGCACGCTGCCCAGCTCGACGGCGGGCAGCGGCCAGGTCGTGGCCCGGTCGCCGCGCGTCGCGAGGGCGACCGCCGTGCGGGCGACGGCCTGCGCCCCGGCGAGGTCGCCCACCCCGTGCAGGGTGTGGGCGCGTCCGGCCAGGACGGACAGCCGCATCCAGGGCTCGTACTGCGCCAGGCCGTTGGACAGCGACCGGGTCAGCCCCGCGAGGGCCTCGTCGACCTCGTCCGCCAGGCCGAGGACGAGCGAGGAGGCGAGCACCTCCCATCCGGCGGGCGTGGTCTCCTCCACCCGCAGCGCCCGCCGGGCCAGCGCCACGGCCTGCCCGGCCGGTCGGCCGTCCAGGGCGGCGAACACGCTCATGCCGGAGAGCAGTTGGCGCTCGGCGGGGCTGTCGCCCCGGGGCACCGGCCAGCGCCTGACCAGCGCCGCGATCGGGGCCATGGTGGACTTCCCGTTCACGGCGGCGACCAGCAGGGCGGACTCCAGCGAGGTGCGCAGCTCCCGGTCGGCCGGGAGCGGGTCGGTGCCCAGCTGCTGCCGCAGGTCGACGAGGGCCGAGCCGAGCACCCGGACCGCCTCGGGGACGTCGCGCGAACCGAGGGCGGCCTGGCCGTACTCCATCGCGATCGACGCCCGCTCCCGCGCGCCGTCGCTCTCCCCCAGGGCCTGCCGCAGCTGTTCCAGGGCGGCGGCCGGCGCCACCCGTGCCGAGGCCCTGGCCAGTTCGATCCGTACGTTCCTGCGTTCGGTCCGGCCGAGTCCGGCGCCCAGGGCACGGCGCAGGTAGCGCACCGCCGCCCGCGCCGTCGGCCCGCCGGGCGCCTGGGCGGCGGCCTCGCGCAGCACGGTGAGCATCCACGGCTCCGGCAGCTCGGGCAGTAGGGCCAGCTGGGCCGCGACCTCGGCCGCCGGGCGTCCGGCGTCGTTGAGCACCCGGGCCGCGCGCAGCCGCAGCCGTTCCAGCTCCGGCGCCGGCAGATCGGCCAGCACCGCGGCCCGCACCGCCTCGGCCATCGGCGCCCCGGCGCCGGAGCCGATCACCTCGACCCGCCGTAACTCCTCCATGGCGAGGGTCAGCCGGGTGCCGCCGATCCCGCACAGCGCCCCGAGCAGCTCGGGGTCGGCGCGGCCGAGGACGGCCAGGGCCCGGGCCACCTCGCACACCTGGCCCGGTCCGCCGGCCAGGGCGACGCGGGCGGCTTCGACGCCGACCGCCTCGCCCAGCACGCGCAGGCGGTGCAGCCCACTCGGGTCGGGCCGCACCCCGGCCGCCGCCAGGGTGGTGAGCAGGCGTTCCAGCAGCAGCGGGTTCCCGCCGGAGAGCGTGCGGCACCGTCGCACGAACCGCTCGTCCGGCGGGCCGCCCAGGGCGCGGGCCACCGCCCGGCCGGTCTCGGCCTCGCTCAGCGGCCCCAGCTCCAGCACGGTGCAGCAGCCCTCGGCGAGGATCCCGGAGAGCATCGCGGTGCCCGGGCCCTCGCAGCCGGTGCGCTGGGAGAGCAGCACCAGCAGCGGACGCGCGGCCGCGCGGCGCAGCAGGAAGTGGACGCACCGCAGCGATTCCTGGTCGCACCACTGCGCGTCGTCCAGCACGAGCGCCAGCGGCCCGGCCGCCAGCAGGTCCACCGCGTGCCCGTACACCTCGCGCTGAACGGCGAAGGCGGCCGCTGCCCGGCCCAAGTCCTGTTCCATGCCGAAGAGTTCACGAACGGATCGATAGCCGTTCACGCCCTCGCCCGGCTCTCCCCCCGGTGCCCGGCCCGCCGAGCGGCACACCGTCACCCCGCGCTCCGACACCCACCGGGTCACCTCGTCCAGCAGCCCGGTGCGCCCGATCCCCTCCGGCCCGCGCACCAGGACGGCCCGGGCGACGCCCCCGCGTGCCTGTTCCGCCCGTTCGAGCAGTCCCGTCAGTTCAGCCGCCCGGTCGGTCCCCCGTATCCCGGTCCTCCGGCCCATGGCGCTGTGCACGCCCATGACGTCTCCCATCCCCGAAACCCTGCATCCCCACCCCCGGTTTGATCGACGCGATCCGGCTCGGCGTCGGCGTGCCGACGAGGCCGGCCAGGCCTGATCGGATCGATAGTAACCTCACCGCCGGTGATCAATGATCAACTTTGAGCTAAGACGCGGCGGAGTCCTGCCCCAACGGGCACACGGAATCCCCCGGTCCGCCACGCCGTCCCCCCACCCGGCCGCGGCCCCCGCCCCGGCCGCCGCGGCCAGTCCGCCCGCCGCTGCTTCGTGGACGACCGGGCCCGGGCGGCCCGGCCTCCCGGGCCGGGATCCGGCCCGGACACAACGGCGCGAACTGCACCATGCGGATCCTCCCAATGTGACGATCCGCTCACCGCCCGCCGGGCGTGTCCCGGTCAGGGCGTCTGGACCGGGGCACCCAGCCGGTAGTCGTCGGCGGAGAACGCGGCGGCGACGGCGAAACGGTCCCCGCGCACCAGCGTCTGGCGCCACTCGACCAGGCGCCCGCCGGTGTCGCGGCCGAGCCGCTCGATCGCGAGCAGCGCGGTGGTCGCCGGGCAGTCCAGCAGGATCCGCTCCCCCCGGCCGGGGACGACGGCGCGGATGCGTTCCCAGCCGCCGCAGATCCGGCTGCCGCAGTGGCGTTCGAGTTCGTCGTAGAGCGCGGTGCGGGTGAAGTCGACGTCCAGCAGCGGGTGGGCCAGGTCGGCGGGGAGCCAGACCCGGTCCACGGCGAGCGGCTCCTCGTCGGCCGGCCGGACGCGTTCGAGGTACACCAGCGGCGTGGACTCCTCCAGGCCCAGCCGGGCGGCGATGACGCCGTCGGCGCGCCGGTCGAGCGCGCGCACGACGCTGCGCTGCACGGCACCGACCTCCTCCACGGCGCGGAACAGGCTGTACGCCTCGCCGACGTCCTGCTCCGGCGGACGGCTCGCGGTGAACCTGGAGGCCCGGCCGCGCTGGGCGCTGACCACGCCCTCCTCGCGGAGGGTGCGCAGGGCCTCGCGGAGGGTGTGCCGGCTGACCCGGCACTCGGCGACGAGGTCGTGCTCGCCGGGGAAGACGTCGCGGAACTCCCCCGCGTCGAGCCGGCGCAGCAGGTCGGCGCGCAGCTGCGCCCAGAGCGGGTTGCCCGCGGCACGGGTGAGGGGCCGGGGGCCGGCCTCGGTGGTCACGGCGCCGTCCTGGGGGTCACGGGTGGGACGGGTGGTGCGGGGCACGCCATGCATGTTCGTCCCTCCGGGGGGACAGAACAGGACGCCGGCCGGCATGGCGGCGGCCTCCGCGAGCAGGACGAACGCGAAGGCCCGCTGCAGCGCGGCGCCGGAGAGCCGGGCCGCCGGCCGTTTGCCGTCCCAGGCGCCGAGGACGGCGGCGCCCACGAACGGCCCGAAGACCGCCGGGTCGAGGGAGACGCCGGTGACCGTCAGCCGGGTGGCCAGCGCGGCGGCCGAGTTGACGAGCACCACCACCAGACCGGTGCCCACGGCCCTGCGCATCGGCAGCCGGAGCACGGACACCAGCGCCGGCACCGCGAGGAAGCCGCCGCCGACCCCCAGCAGCCCGGTCACCGCCCCGAGGCCGGCGCCGGCCGCGAGCGTGCCCGGGTACCCGCCGCCCGGGCGCCCGCCCCCGGCCGGGGCGCTCCGGGGCAGGGTTTCCGCCCGCCCCGGGCCGCGTCACGCCGGGTGGACGAGGCGGTTCTCGTAGGCGAAGACCACGGCCTGGATCCGGTCGCGGAGCCCGAGCTTGTGCAGGATCCGCCCCAGGTGGGACTTCACGGTCGCCTCCGCGAGGTGCAGGGCGGCCGCGATCTCGGTGTTGGACAGGCCGCGGCCCACCTGGACGAGCACCTCGCGCTCGCGCGGGGTGAGCCGGTCCAGCCGCTCGTCCCGGCCGGAGCCGCCGCCGGGGATGTGCGGACGGAAGTTCTCCAGCAGCAGCCGGGTCACCCGCGGCGAGACCACCGCGTCGCCCGCCGCCACGCTGCGGATCGCGGTGAGCAGCTCCTCGGGCCTGGTGTTCTTCAGCAGGAAGCCCGAGGCCCCGGCGTTCAGCCCGGCGAAGGCGTACTCGTCGAGGTCGAAGGTGGTGAGGATCAGCACCCGGCTCTGCGGGCAGGTCCGCACGAGCTGCCGGGTCGCCTCGATCCCGTCGGTCCCGGGCATCCGGACGTCCATGAGGACGACGTCGGGCCGCAGCTCCCGGGCCAGGCGCACGGCCTCGGCGCCGTCCGCCGCCTCGCCGACCGGCACCATGTCGGCCCGGCCGTCCAGGACCGTGCTGAAGGCCATCCGCAGCAACGCCTCGTCGTCGGCGATCAGGACGCGGATCGTCATACCCGCGCCTCCCCGCCGCTGCGCAGGTCCAGACGGGTGGCGACCCCCCAGCCGCCGCCCGGCAGCGGTCCGGCCCGCAGCGTCCCCCCGTAGGCGGCCGCGCGCTCGCGCATCCCGGGGATGCCGTGGCCGGACGGCGTGGCGGCGGGCTCCGCCGGGCGGGGCCCGCTGTCGGTGACGTCCACGGTGACGGCCTCGGCCGAGCACCCCACCCGGACCGTCGCACGGGTGCCGGGGGGCGTGTGCTTGAGCGCGTTGGTCAGGGCCTCCTGCACCAGGCGGTAGACGGTCAGCTGGGCGGTGGCGGGAACGCCGCCGTGCGCACCGTCCACCTCCAGCCGGGTCGGCAGCCCGGCGGCGTCCATCTGGTCGGCGAGCGAGCGCAGTTGGCCGATGCCGGGCAACGGGTGGCGCTGCGCGTCCGGCTCGTCGGTGCGCAGGACGCCCAGCGAGCGCCGCATGTCGGTCAGCGCCTGCCGGCCCGTCTCGGAGATCTGGAGCATCGCGGCGGTCGCCTTCTGCGGCGCACGGTGCTGCGCGTGGACGGCGGCGTCGGTGAGCGCGACCATCACGGACAGGTTGTGGGTGACGATGTCGTGCATCTCCCGGGTGATCCGCGTCCGTTCCTCGGCGACGGCCAGCCGCGCCTGCTGCTCCTGTTCCCGCTCCAGGCGCGCGGCCCGTTCCTCCACGGCCGCGAGGTAGGCGCGCGTGGTCCGCACGTTCACCCCGAGGACGGCGGCGGCGACGGCCGTCGCGGTCACCGCCACGAAGGGGGTCAGGAACGCGTCCGCCGGCGCCCAGCGCAGGCAGGCCAGGAGGACCCCCGCCTCCACGACGGCGCCGGCGAGCAGCGTGCCGCGCCGCCCCGAGTGCGCGGCCACCGTGTAGAGCGCCACCAGCAGGGCGACGTCCGCGGGGAGTTGGACGTCCACCAGCCACTGGACCAGGGCCACCGCGGCCACCACGGCGAACACCGTGCGCGGCGCCCGGCGCCGCCACAGCAGGGGCAGGGTGAGGGCGGCCGTCAGGGCGACGGCCGGCGGCAGCCCGGACGGCTCGTGCGTGGTCACGACGTTGGCCAGGAGCAGCGCCGGCACCAGTGCGTCCCACACCACCGGCGGCAGCCGGGAGCCCCGGCGCCGGGCCGCGCCCGGCGGTCGCGCCGGCCGGTCCCGGTGGCGGGCCGGCGGGGCGGTGCGGGTTTCCACGGCCGCCTCGGTCATCACACGTTCCTGTCGGTCGGGCGTCGTCGCGGCCCCGGTCGGGGCCGCCGCCGCGCACGGCCGGAGCCGGGCCCCGGACGGGCGGCACGGGCCCCGTTCCGGCCGGCGCGCACCGCGGCCCTGTCACGGTAGGCCCACGGTGCGGCGGCGCACATGAGTCCACCGTCGGACGCCGGGGCGGCCGGGTACGACCGCAGGAGGAGTCCCGGTACCGACCGGAGTCGCAGAGCGCCGGCCGTCCGGGCGTGTTCGCCTGCGACCGCGGTGGCACGGAGGGCGGCCCGCAGCGCGTCCGCGGTGGCAGGCGACGGCGCCCCCGGGGCGATGTGGCGGCCCGGCCCCGGCGCCGACGATGACCGGGTGACCGACCTCATCACGGGACTTCAGCTGTCCCCCCTGGAAATCCTCGCCCTGCTGGGCACCCTCGCCCTGGTGGCGGCGCGCTGGCTGCCGCCCGCCGCCCGACCGCCCGTCACCGTCGCGGCCGGCTCGCTCCTCGTGCTGTCCGCGCTGGTGCTGGGCGTGACGGGACTGCGCTGGCAGCTGCTGCCGGTCCTGGCGGGCGGCGCCCTGGCGCTGCCGTTCGCCCTCGCCCCGCTGGTCCGGCGCCGGACCGGCCGGCGCCCTGCGCGGCGGGCCCGCTGGTGGGTGGCGCTGCCGGGATCGCTGGCCTGCGTCGCCCTGACCGCCACCGGCCCGGCCGCCGCCTGGGCCTTCCCGGTCCCGGTGTTCCCCGAGCCGACCGGCCGCTTCGCGGTCGGCACCCGGGTGGTGCAGTGGACCGACCAGGACCGCCCCGAGACCGCCACCCCCGACCCCGGGGACCGGCGCACCGTCGTGGTCCAGCTCTGGTACCCCGCGCAGCACAGTGCGCCCGGCACGCCGCGCGCCCGGTACCTCGGCCGCACGGAGCAGGAGGCGCGCACCGTCGCCGGCGCCCTCGCGCGCTACTCCGGCCTCCCCGGCTTCCTGGTCGACGGCGTCCCGCGGGCCCGCACCCACGCCGTTCCCGACGCCCCGGCGGCCCGCGACGGCGCGCGCTTCCCGGTCGTGCTGTTCTCCCCCGGCCTGGGCGGCGTGCGCACCCAGAACACCGCCTGGGCGGAGGAACTGGCCAGCCACGGCTACGTGGTGGCCGCCCTCGACCACCCGTACGACTCCGCCGCCGTCGTCCTCGCCGACGGCCGGACGATCACCACCGAGGTCGCCTCCACCGGCGACGACGACGAGGACGACCGGCGGGCCGCCGAGACCGCCCGCATCCGGGCCGCGGACCTCGGCTTCGTCCTCACCCGGCTGGTCGGGCTGGACCGGGGCGAGGGCGACGACCCGCTGACCGGCCGGCTGGACACCGGCCGGGCCGCGGTGACCGGCCACTCCCTCGGTGGCGCCGCCGCACTCCGGGCGGCCCGCCAGGACGCCCGGTTCGCCGCCGTCATCGACCTCGACGGCTACCCGCGCGACCCCGAGCGGCTCCCCTTCCACCAGCCGGCGCTCGCGCTCACCCAGGCCATCGGACCGGGCACCGACGAGCGCTACATCCCCCGCCTGACCGAGGTCCTCACGCTGGACACCACGACGAGCTACCGGCTCACCGTCCCCGGCGCCGCCCACCTCACCTTCATGGACGGCCCGCTGTACCTGCCGCCGGTGCCCTCGCTGGTCGGCTCCCTGGGCCGTACCGAGGGTGCGCGCATCGTCGCCGGCGCCACGCTCGCCTTCCTGGACGCCACCCTGCGGCAGCAGCCCGGTGACCCGGCCGGCGCCCTGTCCTCCTACGGCGAGCTCACCGTCCACCGCCCGGGCACCGGCCCCTGACCGGCCGTCAGCACTGCTCCGCGCCCCGGGCGCCGACGGGCCGCCCGTCCGACGCCTCCGGCAGGCCGGTGGAGCGGACGCTCCGGAACTCGTCGACCGCGGTGTAGTCGTGCGTCGAGCGCGGCCAGAGGAAGGTGATCTGGTCCAGGACGTCCAGCGGCCGGGCGTCGAACAGGGCGAAGACCGCCAGCCGGGTGCCGTCGGCGGTCTCGTCGCGGACGGCCCGGTACCGGTTCCCGGCCGTGTCGCGCACGGTGATCGGGCCGGTGCCGGCTCCGGCGAGGATCAGAGTGACGATCAGGGTGTCCCCCGCGGCCACCGGGCTCCTGACCGGCAGTGACTCGCCGGTGGTGGCGGACGCGTCGAGCGGGGAGGCGGCCACGTTGTCGCTCACCCGGCCGAGGTAGCCGCACCGGTCCGGGAGCCGCGCACCGGCCGGGGGGACCGGTCGCTCGCCGGCCACCGGGACTCCCCCGTCGGCGACCGGGGCGGCGGTCAGGGGCAGGGCCAGCAGGGCGGCGAGCAGACCGCTGACCGACAGCGCGGGCCGCACCAGGCGCCGGCGGGCGAGGCGGAGGCGTCCCGCCCGCCGGTCCGCCCGCCCGGCCCGCCCCGGGGCCGGCTCCGGCTCCGGCACGAGGACGGGGGCGGGGACGGGGACGGGGGCGGGCGACGGCCCGGCAGCAGCGGACGGCGCAGGCACCGGCGGCTCGGCAGCGGCGGGCGGGACCGGCGGCTCCGCCGACTGCTGCCGCACCTGGATGCGCTGCCAGGCGGACTGCCAGCGCGCGAGTTCCCCGGCGGGCACCTCGAAGGCGGTGGCGAGCGCCAGCACCCGTTCCAGGGGCGGGAGACGGCTGCGCCGCGGGCTCATGTCCCCCGCGAGGGTACTGCGCGGCAGGCCGGTGCGGCGCTCCAGTTCGCGCAGCGACGGGTTGCCGCACCACGCCTTGACCGCCCGCAGCCGGTCCACGAACTCCTGCGGCGTGGTCGCTCCCCCCGGATCGGGCATGGTCGCCGGAGCCTGTTCCGGTAACCGGTCCGGGTCCCCCGTGATGTCCCGCATCTGATCCCCCCTCGGCCGACCGGTTCCCTCGTCCGGTCGCGGCGCGTGCGCCGGGGACCATCCTGGCCAACCCCCACCGGCCGCTCCATGGCGTTCGCTTGGCGTTCTATGATGATCTGTTGTCAGGGGCCCGTCAGGGCCACAGCCTGGGAGTCACGACGGGGGACGCGGTCCCGGCACCCGGCCGTTCGCCCGGCCGCCCCTGCCCTCGTCGTGCCCGCGGATGACCACCCATCGGAGGCGATCATGCTGGGGGACTTCGGAACGCTGCTGCGCCGGTTCCGGCACTCGACCGGGTGGACGCAGGAGGAGCTCGCGGAACGCTCGGGCGTCTCGGCCCACGCGATCAGCGTGCTGGAGTCGGGGCGGCGCCGGCCCCGCCTGTCCTCGGTGGCGCGGCTGGCCACGGCCCTGGGCCTGGCTGCCGCCGACCGTGACCGGTTGCTCTCCGCAGCACGCGGGGAGCCGGAGCCGCGGCCCGGCGGGGAGCCGGCCGATCACCCGGTTCCCCGGCTGCTGCCGTACGCCGTCGCGGACTTCACCGGACGGCGCGGCGAGGTGGACCGCCTGCTCGCCCTGGCCGCGGGACCGGGCGGCGCCCGGGCCCGGCCGCTGGTGATCTCGGCCATCGACGGCATGGCCGGTGTCGGCAAGACCGCCCTGGCCGTCCACGTCGGGCACGCCCTCGCCGGCCGGTTCCCCGACGGCCAGCTCTTCGTGGACCTGCGCGGCTTCACCCCCGGCCAACGGCCGCTCGACCCGGGCGCGGCGCTGGCGAGCCTGCTCCGGGCGGTCGGCGTCAGCGAGACCGCGCTGCCGTCGGCCACCGAGGAGCGCGCCCAGCTGTGGCGCAGCCGGGCGGCGGACCGGCGCTACCTGGTCGTGCTGGACAACGCCGTCGACACCGAGCAGGTCCGTCCGCTGATCCCCGGCGGCCCGCACTGCCTCGTGCTGGTGACCTCCCGGCGGCGGCTGCCCGGGCTGGACGGCGCCGTCGGCGTCTCCCTGGACGTGCTCGGCCATGACGAGGCCGTGGAGCTGTTCGCCCGGGTCGCCGGCCGGGACCGGGTCGCCGGCCACGCGGCCGTCGTGGACGAGATCGTCACGCTGTGCGGACGGCTGCCGCTGGCACTGCGGATCGCCGCCGCCCGGCTGGCCCACCACCCCGCCTGGACGCCCGTCGAGTTGCTGCGGCGGATCCGGCGTCCGCAGAAGTTATTGACCGAGCTCTCCCACCACGACCGGAGCGTCGCGGCGGCCTTCGTGGACTCCTACCGCTCCCTCGCCCCGGCGCAGCGGCGCGCGTTCCGGCTGGCGGCGCTGCACCCCGGCGAGGACGTCACCCCGCACGCCCTCGCCGCCCTGGTCGACGCACCGCCGGAGGAGGCCGAGGAGCTCCTGGAGTCGCTGCACCACCACCATCTGCTGATCGAGCACACGGCCTTCCGGTACACCTTCCACGACCTGCTGCGCGCCTTCGCCGGTGAACTGCTGGCCCGGGAGGAGTCCGAGCCCCTCCGGCGCGCCGCGCTCGTCCGGCTGTTCGACCACTACCGGCACTCCGCCGCCTCGGCGATGGACCTGCTGGCCCCTCTGGAACGGCGGCACCGACCGCGCCCGACCGCGCCCGCCGGCACCCCCCTGGTCCTCGCCGACCCGGCGGACGCGGCGGACTGGCTCGCCCGGGAACAGGCCAACCTGCTGGCGCTCACCCGGCACGCCGCCGACGCCGGCCTGCCGCGGTACGCGGCCGACCTGCCGGCGATCCTCTGGCGCCACCTCAAGCGCCGCATGCCCGCCCACGAGGCACGCGAGCTGGGCGTCAGTGCCCTGCGGGCCGCCCGGCAGCTCGGCGAGCCGGCCGGCGAGGCCGCCGCGCTGCGGCACCTCGGGCTGGTCCACTACCAGCTCGGCGAGCTCCCGCAGGCGCTCGACCTCCTCCACCGGGCCCTGGAGATCCGGCGGAGCACCGGGGACCGCAACGGCGAGGCCCACGTCCTGACCAACCTGGGCCTCGCCCTGGCCCGGACGGGCCGTCTGGAGGAGGCCCTCGACCACCAGCGTCGGGCGCTGCGGCTCGGCCGCGAGCTGCCCGAGCCGGCGGTCGAGGCGATCGCCCTGATCAACCTCGGCCCCGTCCTGACCGGGCTCGGACGGATGACGGAGGCCCTGGAGCACCATCGCGAGGCGCTGGAGTCCCAGCGGCGGGCCGGCAACCGCCTCGGCGTGGCCATCGCGCTCAACCAGCTCGGCGAGCACCAGCAGAAGCTGCACCGCCACCCGGAGGCCCTCGACCTGTACCAGGAGGCCCTGGAGCTGCTCCGGGACCTCGGTGACACCTTCGGCCAGGCCGAGTCGCACACCCTGCTCGGCGACGCCCTGCTGGCCATGGACGCTCCGGCGAGCGCCCTGCGGCACTACCGGGCCGCGTTCGAGTTCCTGCCGCACACCGGTGAGCGGTACAACCTGGGCCGCATCCACCTCGGGCTGGCGCGCGCGCACCGGCGTCTGGGCGAGCCCGACGCCGCCCGCGCGCACGCCCGGCAGGCGGTCGGGATCCACACCGCCCTCGGCGTGCCGGAGGCGGACGAGGCCCGGGCCCTGCTCGACGCGCTGTCGCGGTGACCGGGCGGTGTCCCGGACCGGGCTGTCGCGATGACCGGGCGGTGTCCCGGGCCGGGCCGTCCCGGTCCTGTCTGTCCCGGCCCCGGGTTCAGGTGACCGGGACGCACACCTGCCGGCCGGTCGTGCGGCTCAGCAGACACCCGGTCAGCTCGTCGCCCGTCCCCACCACGACCACCTGGACGCCGTTGCCCAGGGGGCCCGAGACGTACCGGGTCGAGGTGGTCGCGTCGATGACGGTGAGGGTGCACGTGTCGTTGTCGACGGTCGACCGGACGATGACGCCGCCGCCCGTGAGCGTCAGACGCACCGAGCATCCGCCGTTGACGACGGTCGTGCCGCCGCCGATCGGGACGGCCCGGGCCGAGGTCGTGGCGCCCGGGCCGAGGGCGGCCACGGCGAGGGCGACGGCCGCCGAAAGCCCGGCGGTGGTGATGATGCGCACCGTACTCCTCCTGTCGCGAGGTCGGGCCCCGGCCGCGGAACCGGCCGGGGCGGGAACCGGGTCACCGGGCCGAGCGGCGGGAGGGGCCGCGAGGGCCCGCTCCCCCCACGCTCGTCGCACCGTGCTCCGGCTCAGTTGATCGGGCCGCACGCCCAGGTGTTGTTGTTGGCCGTGTCGATCAGGCACGCCTCCAGGCTCTGGCCCGGCCCGTCGTACCACCACTGGGACGGGTTGCTGCTGGGGGTCGCACCCGCGGGGCCCAGCCACTTCCAGGCGTTGCGGTCGAACACGCCGAACAGACAGTGGCCGGGATTGGCGGTCGGGATGATCCTCATGTAGTCGTGGTGGTCGCTCATGAGCTGGATGTCCTCGATCGCCACGCAGCCGCCGGTACCGAAGGCCCACTGCCCCTCGGCGGTCTGGGACGCCGACGCGGTCCCGATCCCGATCACGCCCGTCGCCACGGTGGCGATCGCGGCGGCGACGACGCGCTTGCCGGTCCTGGTGAATCGCATGGTGCTCCTCCGAACAGTCGGTTCCGCCCCGGGATCGGCCCCGGGAACACCCCGAACCTCAGCAGCCGGCGCGGTGCGGAACAACGGGTCGGGCCCCGCCTCGGACACTCCCGGACGCTTCCGGACGACCTCCGGACGCCCTCGGGACGCCACTGGACGTCCCGAGGGCGGCCCGGCTAGCGGTTCCGCGCCCTGCGCCGGCGGAGCTCCACGAGGGCCCAGCCGAGGGCGACGCAGGCCACCGACGCGACGGCCAGCGGGACGACCTGGTCCTGGCCGGTACTGGCGAGGTGCGCGCCGGGCGCGGCGGTGGGCGCCCCCGGTGCACGCGGTGCGCCCGGCGTCGTCGGCGCCACCGGGGTCACCGCCGCGGCCGGTGCCGCCGGTGGCGCCGGGGTCGTCGCCGCCACCGGTGCCGGCGTCGTCGGCGTCGCCGGCGCTTCCGTCGGCGTCGGCGTCGGCGTCGGGGCCGCCGTCGGCGTGGGCACGGGCAGCAGCCGGTTGACCACGGTCACCGACACCCCGGCGTCGAGGTTCCCGGAGTCCAGCACCAGCGGACCGGACACCGGATCGTCCGGAGCCGCGTAGCCCCGGGGCGGGCCGACCTCCTGCCAGTAGTACGTCCCCGGTTCGACCGTGGCCGTGCAGACGCCGTCGGCCCCGGTCGTGCAGGGGTCACCGACCCGGGTGTCGGGCGCCGTCCCGGAGGTCTGCGCCCCGTCGGTGCCGTTCGTCTCCCGCCACAGCGCGAACTCCGCCCCGGCCAGCGGCTTTCCGTCCTGATCGTGCTTGACCAGGCGTACCGCGCCCTCCTGCCGGCGGAAGCCGAGGTCGAGGGTGTGGTCGTTCTCGCCCGGCCCGCCGGTGGTCAGCGTCCGTTCCGGGTAGCGAGCGCCCGGCGGGACGATGCCCTTGGAGTCCACGAAGCGGTTGTCCCCGACGCCCGCCTCGGTCGGCACCCACCGGTACAGCGGCCCGCCCGGCGCGTAGTCCGCCGGGTTGTCCATCCGGATCGTGTACGTGGTCCTCGGCTTCAGGCCTCCG
This sequence comes from Kitasatospora sp. NPDC058115, assembly GCF_042884635.1. Classification (NCBI taxonomy): domain Bacteria; kingdom Bacillati; phylum Actinomycetota; class Actinomycetes; order Kitasatosporales; family Streptomycetaceae; genus Kitasatospora; species Kitasatospora sp. NPDC058115. Next base: position 31,913 of record NZ_JBHVTL010000012.1, on the reverse strand, counting down.
GGCACGTTCGAGTCGTCGAAGTAGTACTCACCGCGCGCGGTCGTCCTCGTCGAGGCGACCGGCTTGCCGGACTCGTCGTAGAGGTTGACGGTGGCACCGGGCACCGGCAGCTGGCTCGGGCTCTGCACGCCCCGGCGCTCGGCGTCGTACCAGACCCGGTTGCCGATCTGCAGCGGCGCCTGGTCGCAGAGCACCTCCAGGTCGCCCATCGAGGCGCCCTTGCCGAAGGCGGGCCTGGCGGTCGAGGTGTTCAGGCCGAGGCCGGAACCGGCGGCCCTGGTCCCGTCACGCTTGGTGAACATCGTGCCGACGACCCACGCCGTGTCGGTCGGGTCCACCGCCGAGATCGCGACGGAGTCCTCCACCTTCGACAGCGCCATGCCCGCGTAGGCCGCGTTCGGGTGGTAGCCCTGGAAGGTGCCCACGCTGAAGAACCTGGTCCCGCGCGTGGTCGACCCGCAGCCGAGGTTGGTGTCCATCACGTACCCGCCCTCGGAGCGGCACGCCTTGTTCAGGTCACCCCCGGAGGCGAAGCTGTGGTAGGTCGTGGGGTCCCCGGTGCGCGGGAACGCCGTCGCCTTGTCGGTGTGCCGGTCGCGGAAGGCCAGCAGCATGGAGCCGTCGGTCTCGAAGGCGATCTCGGCCAGCTCGGGCTCGGGGTTGGCGTAGAAGCCGGTGCCGGTGCAGGCCTTGCCGTTCTGCTCGGCGGGGATGGTGTCCGTCCACGGGAACCAGCCCGCCCCCGGGCAGAGGCCCTTGGCGCTGATCTCGCGGGGGTGGTCGAGCGGCTGGTCCAGCACCGCCGGGCCGAAGGCCCCGGTCGCCGGGTCGAAGGGCAGGACGACCGCGCGCAGGTCCGAGACCTTCCCGGTCGACTCGCCCGAACAGACACCGCCGAGGTAGCCGACGCCGTCCTGCATGCCCAGGCCGAACGGACGCCAGTCCACCGGCGAGGGGCAGCCCGGGTCCGGCACGGCGTAGGAGGCCTCCGGTGCCGCCGCGGTCGCCGCGGTGGCGTCGTAGCGGTACAGCCGGCGGTTGTTGAGGTTGACCACGAACAGGTCGCGGCCGTCCTCGGAGACCTTCAGGGCGCCGAGGCTCTCCTTGCCCGGCGCCGCGAGGAAGGCGTCGTCGGCGGCGCCGACGCCGTGCACCGACGCCCCGGCGTCCGGGACGGTGGTGAACAGCGACGTCGTCCTGCCCGTGACGTCCGTGACGTAGACCGCGCCGGCACCGCCGGGGCCGTACGCCGTGTCCCGCTTGGCCAGCGCCGAACTGAACAGCCGCTTCCCGGGCTTGCTCCACCCGATGCCGTAGACGGTGCCGGTCTCGGCGTTCGTGGAGAGGTCGGTCGTGTCCGTGTTCTCGCCGCGCGCGCCGTAGGGGAACGTCACCAGCGTGCGCGGGTTCTTCGTCTCGTTCGTCGCGGGCTGGCAGGCCGTGACCAGCGGCGCGTTCTTCTGGCAGTAGTCGCCGGGGTTCCACAGGCCCGTGGTGAGGGCGACGTTCCGGCCGCCGCCGAGGTCCACGAACTCCTCGTTGCTGCTCAGCCGGTCGGGTCCACCGTCCGGGCCCTCCCGCGACGCGAACGCCGGGAACAGCACACCCGGCTTCGGGTTCACCACCTGCACCCGGTACCTGCCGCCGGCGGACCGGGCCGGGCCCGGCGTCAGGGTGACCGTGCCGTCGGCGGCCGTCACTCCGCTGGTCCCGGCCCCGTCGTCGCCGGTGAGGGTCACCGTGACCCCGCCGATGCCCGGTTCCAGCACCGGGCTCCACACTCCGGTGGTGCCGACCGCCCGCACCACCCGCACCGTCACCGAGCCGTCCCCGGCCTGCGGGTACGCCGCCGGAGCCGCCAGCATCGAGCAGCTGCCGGTCCCCAGGGCCAGCGCGGCGACCCGCACCGCCCACCGCCGGCCCGGCCCGCGTGCGGCGCCGTTCATCTCTTCACTTGTTGCTGTCATTCCCGCTCTCATCGTTCAGGCGATGATCCGCCTTCGTGGGCCGAAGCCTAGGGCAGTCCCGACAAGCGGGTGATCATGGAGCGGAATTGACGCCGATTCACCTCTGCGGCAGCTGCGCCGGCGTCCGCGATTCCGAGTCGCGCCACTCGCGCGGCGAGAGGCCGTAGGCGGCCTTGAAGGAGCGGCTGAAGTGCGAGGCGTTGGCGAAGCCCCAGTGGTGGGCCACGGCCGCGATGCTGCTGCCCCGCTCCTGCCGGCCGCCCAGGGCGCGACGGCACTGTTCCAGGCGCCGCTGCTGGATCCAGCGGCGGACGGTGAGCCCCTCCCGTTCGAAGAGCTTGTGCAGGTACCGCACGGACATGTGGTGGTGGCGGGCGATGGCCTCCGGGGTGAGCTCCCGGTCGGTCAGGTGCTCGCCGATGTGGGCCTGGATCCGCAGCAGGGTCGCCCGGGGGGGCGTCGGGCGTGTCCCGCGGATCGACGCCGAGGTGCTCGTCGGCGAGCGTCCGGATCAGGTTCACCGCGTGGCGGGCGACCGACGCCCCCACCTGCGGCCGGTAGGCGTCCGCCGTGTCGGCGAGGTGGGACAGGAGCGGCGGAACCAGCCGGCCGAGCGGCGAGTCGGCGCCGAGCGGCCGCGCAGTGATCCGCCGCAGCTCGGACTCGCCCAGCCCCAGCGCCCGGCGGGGCAGTACCAGGGACTCGGTGCGGAACCGCTCGGGCACGGTCAGCCGGACCGGCCGCGCCATGTCGTACACGAAGAGCCGGCCGGCCTCCAGGCAGGCGTCCCGGGCGTCCTGCTCGACGCGCACGGCACCCCGGCTGAGGAACTTGACGACCACGAACTCCTCGTTGTCACTGCCCGCGATGAGCCGCCGGGTCCGCTGCGCCCGATGGGGATCCCCCTCCACGGTGACGACCTGGAGCGGGCCCAGCAGCGAGGTGCGTATCGAGCCGTGCCGGACCTCCTCGGGCACCTTCATGTCCACCGATCCGAACGTCCGCGAGAGCGCCTCACGCCAGTACGCCCGCCGGCCCGACACCGGCAGCCCCTCGGTCGTGTAGTGCGCGGCCCCGTCTGCGGGCGCCGCCCCCGACGTCTCCAACGACACGCTGCTCCGCTCCTCACCCTCGTCGGCCCGCAGGTCCGGGCCCGTGCGAGCCGCATCATGCCACCGGAGGAGGGCCCGGGAGCCGCGTTCACCGCAGCCCCGCCCGCCGGCCGGCCGCCTTGCACGGCGGGCCGGTCGCACCGACGCCGGGCCCCCGGCGGCCCTCGCCGGCCCCGCCCGGGACAGCGGCGGGCGGAACCCGTGCACGCAGACGAAGGACCACTGCACGCACGGGCAAGTCGGCCGCGCCGACACCCCGGGCTGCGGACGCGGGGCGCGTGCGCGCTCAGGGCGACGGCGACGGCGACGGCGACGGCGACGGCGACGGCGACGGCGACGGCGACGGCGAGCTGATGCAACCCTGCTGCGTCCGGCTCTTCACCGGCGGCGACCTCGGCGACGCCCTCCTCGTCCGGGACGCGAAGGGGGCCGGCTTCGACGCCGCGTGCTCGATCGGGATCGAGCCCCTCCTCGGCCGCGGACCCGGACCGACCAGGGCCCACCTCCCCGCCCACCCCTCGCCGTCCGCGCCGGCGGCACTGGAACGGCTCGACGCGCTCGCGTCGCGGGGCGCGTTCGAGGGCTGCGGACCGACCCCTGCGACCGGTGGTGCGCGAGGGAGGTAGGTTGGCCGGTCATGACGGCCTTTCGCATGGGTGTGATGTTCGACCGTTCCTGGGACCCCGCCGGGCTGCCCGCCTTCGCGCGGGAGGCCGAGGCACTGGGGGTGGACGACCTGTGGGTCGTCGAGGACCTGGGGTGGAACGGCGGGGTCTCGGCGGCGGCGGTGGCGCTCGGGGCGAGCGAGCGGCTGCGGGTCGGCATCGGGATCGCACCGGCACCGCTGCGCAGTCCCGCGCTGCTGGCGATGGAGGTGGCCACCCTGGCCCGGGTCTTCCCCGGCCGGCTGGTGGCCGGGATCGGCCACGGCGTGCGGGAGTGGATGCGTCAGGCCGGCGTGGCGCCGCGCTCACCGCTGGCGCTGCTGGAGGAGGCCCTCACCGCGGTGCGGGGCCTGCTGCGCGGCGAGCGCGTCACCGTGGACGGACGTGAACTGCAGCTCGACGGAGTGCAGTTGGTCCACCCGCCCGCGCCGGACGCGATTCCCCCGGTGATCGCGGGCGTCGTCTCGCCCAAGTCCCTGGAGCTGGCCGGCCGGGCCGCGCAGGGCACGCTCGTGGCCGAGGGCCACGGCCCGGAGGACCTCGGCGCGGTCCGCGCCGCGGCCGAGCGCGGCGGCGCGGGCCCGGACCACACGGTCACCGTGTTCACTTTCCTCGGCGTGGGGGACGCGGCGGCCGCCGCCCTGCGGGAGGCCGTCGCCGGGCACGCGCGGTGGCTGGGGCGCGACGAGGCCGCGACCTTCGCGGCCGGGGGCACGGCGGCCGAGGCCGCGGCAGCGCTCCAGGAGCTCGGCGAGGCGGGCGCGCAGACGGTGGTGGTCCGGATCTGCGGCCCGGATCCCCTCGGTCAGCTGCGCGCGCTGATGACGGCGCCGGGCGGCGGCGCAGGCGTGCGGCACACCCGGCCGAACTCCACCCCACCCCCGGCCCGCCGGGCTCCGGACGCCCCGACGGCCCCGGTGCCGGAGTCCGCCGGGGCGTAGCGGACGAGGCTCCCCCGGCCGCGAACACCCGCGTGCCCCGCCGGGCCGGCGAACGGACCCGGCCGGCCGGGGACGGGAGGGTGGTGCGCCGTCAGCCGCAGCCGTCCCGGTAGGGCAGCGCGGAGAGGTATCGCTGCCACTGCGCGGGCGTCGGGGTGCCGGTGTTCGCGCAGACCCGCTCGACCGACTGCTCGGCTCCCCACGGCCACAGCCGGACGAGGTGGTCGTAGCCGCCGGTGACGACCGTCCGGCCGTCCGGGGTGAACGCCAGGGAGGTGATCTCCTCGGTGCTGATGGCAAGGGTCCGACCGATCGCGGCAGGGTGAGCCGGGTTCGTGACGTCCCACAGGCGCACCTGGGCTCCGGCGGTGGCAAGGGCCCGGCCGTCGGGACTGAAGGCCACCGCCCGGACACGGCGGCCGGTGTAGCCGGCGAGCGGTGGGCCGAGGAGGGTCGGGCGGGTGCGGTCGGAGACGTCCCAGAGCTCGATCGCGCCGTCACCGGGGGTGTCGGTGTGGCCCGTGTCGGTGACCGTGACGAGGGTCCGGCCGTCCGGGCTGAACGACATCGACCGGAAGCCCTTGGCAAGTGCCGGGCCGGAGGGGGCCGGACGGTCCGGGTCGGTCACGTCCCACAGCTGCGTCGTCTCGCCGGCATAGCTGCCGGAGGCGGCGAGGGTCCGTCCGTCGGGGCTGAACGCCACGGTGCCGCCCACGCTGACCGCGCCGCTGGGCAGCAGGGCCCGCTGGCGGGGGCGGGCCGGGTCCGAGACGTCCCACAGCCGCACGCTCTTCTCCGCGCCGACGATGCCGCTGGAGGTAACGGTGGCGAGGGTGCGCCCGTCGGGGCTGAACTCCACCACGGTGACGCCGGTGGGGAAGCGCGCGATCTGCCCGACCGCGGCGGGTCGGGTCGGGTCGGCCACGTTCCACAGGACCACCCGGTTCTCGGAGAAGATCGCGGTGACCAGCGTGCGGCCGTCAGGGCTGAGCGCGACCGAGCCGACCGGGTCCGTGAAGCCCTCCACCCGGCCGAGCGGCAGCGGACGCGCCGGATCGGCGGTGTTCCACAGCCGCACCGTCCGGTCGACGGAGGCAGTGACGAGGAGCCGGCCGCCGGCCCCGAGCCGCATCTCCGTGACGAGGTCGGTGTGGTCGCTCAGCACGGCAGCCGGCAGGTGCCACAGCCGCACGGTGTGGTCGGCGGAGGAGGTGGCGAGGGTACGACCGTCCGGGCCGAACGCCATCGAGGAGACGGTGTCGGTGTGACCGGCCATCGGCGGGGCGAGGGACGTCGGGAGGCCGGGGTTCGCGGTGTTCCACAGCCGGACGGTGTGGTCCGCGAAGGCGGCGGCGAGCAGGCGGCCGTCCGGGCTGAACACCGCCGGACCCCTGGCTCTGGCGGAGCCGGTCAGGGCGCCGCCGACCGCGACGACATGGGCCGGGTCGGCCACATCCAGCAGTTGTACGCTGCCGCGGTCGGTGACGGCGAGGGTGCGGCCGTCCGGGCCGAACGTCAGTGAGCCGACGCTGTCCCAGATCCTGCCGAGCGGCGTCGCGCGGGCCGGGTCCGCGAGGTTCCACAGCCGTACCCCGTCCTCCACGGAGGAGGTGGCGAGGGTGCGGCCGTCCGGGCTGAACGCCACGGTGTTGACGGCCGTCGTGTGCGGGAGGGGCGGGCCCTGCCGCCCCGGGTGCGCGGGGTCCGTCACGTCCCACAACTGCTCGTCCTCGACGTGCTTGCTGCCGGTGGCGAGGATCCGCCCGTCAGGGCTGAAGCGCAGCGGGCCCATGGGGGTGTCGGGCAGCGGCGCGCCGAGCCGGCGCGGGCGGGTCCGGTCCGTCACGTCCCACAGTTGCACCGAGTTGTTGGTGCTGACGCCTGCGGTCGCGAGGGTGCGCCCGTCCGGGCTGAACGCCACCGTGCCGGTACTGGACAGGACCCGCACCGGTTCGCCGAGCGGGACGGGGTGCGCGCGGTCCGCCATGTCCCAAAGACGCAGGGTGCGCGTGGTCGGCTCGGCGGTGGCGACGGTGGCGAGGGTGCGCCCGTCGGGGCTGAACGCCACCGTGTGGACGCTGCCGGAGAAGTCGCTCAGGACGGTGGACAGCGGCTGGTTCGCGTCCTCGACCAGGCGGGTGTGGCGATCGCCGGTGGGGACCAGGCGGTACGCAGCGACGTCCATCCGCGCGGCGAGCGAGGAGTCGGTGGCGCGCACCTGGTCGGCCCGCCCCGCGACCTGACTGGCCAGCGCACTCTGCTGGCGCACCGCCGCCAGGTCACGCTGGTGCAGCGCGAACACTCCGGCCGTCACCGCGGCGAGGACGAGCGCCGAGACGGCGACCCGGCCGGTGCGGAACTGCCGGGCGTGGCGGTCGGCTTCTCGCAGAGTGGCCGCGAACCGCACCTCGCCGGGACGGGGGGCGGCCGCGGAGACCTCCAGCCGGTTCGCCTCGGGCGCCACCAACCGGAAGCCCTTGCGGCGGACGGCGAGCAGCTTCGCGTCGAGCCCGGCGACCCTGAGCAGCCGGCCGTCCGCGTCGAGGGCGCCGGTCACCGCGGTGCGCGGGCGCAGCCCGTAGAAAACGTCGCGGAGCCGGGCCACGCCGGGGCGGCGGCGCAGCAGGGCCCGGAGCCCGAGCGCGAAGGCGGCGCCGAGCGAGGGGCCCTCGATCCGGTCCGGGGCGGCGGGCTCGTCGGACAGGACGATCCGCCAGACCACGCAGCGGCCCTCGCGCTGCGGGCCCGCGAGGCGCCAGGCGTCACCCAGCGCCGCGGCGAACTGGCCGTTGCCGCTGCGCACCCCGTCCATCGTGCGGGGGTCGGGGTACAGGCCCGCGGGTCCCGCGGCGAACTCGCGCAGTTCCAGGACACCGGTGGCGCCCTCGGCGGCCGGCGCCCCCGCGCCCGGCCGGGACGAGCGGCCGAAGACCACCGGGACCCGAACGACCGGACGCCTGCGCGGTGCGAGGCCGGCCATCATGAGGGCGGCGATCACGAGCAGTGCGGCGGCGGCCGATGACGGCCCGCCCGCGGCCTCGGCGGGGCGCAGCCGCTGGATCCGCTGCAGCAGCGCGTCGGTTGCGCCGGCGAGTCGCGGGGAGAGGACGGCGAGGTCCTTGCCGGCGGGCTGTGGCGGTCCGCTCGCCGTCCCGGGGCAGAGCAGCCCGCTGTTCTCCCAGGCCCCGAGCAGCCGCAGCAGGGCGCCGTCCTGCTCGCCGGTGTCCTCCCCCGGCACGGTCAACGCCCTGGCCAGGAGCAGGGGGTGCTCGACCCGTGCGGTCGTCGCGGGTTCGTGGTCCCGGTCCGGGGCGGTCGCCCTGAGCCAGCCGCGCAGTTCCTCACAGTCGCGGCCGGCAAGCCACGCCGGGTCGTCGCGCAGTGCCTCGCCGCAGCAGTTCCACCACAGCGCCGGCTCACCGAGCAGTTCCCGGACGGCGCTCTGCGGCCCGGATGCCCGCTCCAGGACGTGCCCGACCGCAGTCCGGGCCGCGGGGCCCCCGATCCCCGGCCGGCGCCGGCCGGTTCGGCGTCCCGGCGCGGCCTCCGGGGCGGCGCCCGGCCGCCCACCGGCGCGCTGTCCCGGCTCCGCCGCCCCGGTCACCGCAGGTGCTCGTCGATGACGCGACGAAGACCGGCGTCCGAGAGCAGCGCCCGCACCTCGCGCCAGGCCTCGCGGGTCGCGCCGTTGAGCGCGGCGCCGACCGATGCCGCGACCGCCTCGGCGTCCCAGCCGCTGCCCGGACCCACCGGGGCCGGCGCGGAGGCCGTCCAGCCCTCCCCCGCGAAGTCCGGGAGCCGCACATAGGCGGCTGCGGGGCCGAAACGCCCCTGCACCACGGGAACGAGCAGCACCCGTTCCGCGCCGGTCGCGCCCGCGTACCTGACCACCGTCATCAACGGCACGGTGTCCTCGACGCCGAGCACGACCAGTTCCAGGCTGTACTCACGGGCGGGTTCCCCGTGACCGCGCACCAGGAACCGGGCGGTGCCGTCCGGGGAGGACGCCTCCAGCAGCACGGCGTCGCCTCCCGCCGCGGCCAGGCCGCCGGTGCGGGGAAGCCGCGGGAGGGGGAACCATCCCGGGCCGGGCGAGGAGGGACGCGACCCGTCCCGCACGACCGCCGTCGGCGGCCGGTTCGCGGCCGGTTCCCGGGTGCGGACGGGGTCACCTCCCGGAGGGCCGCAGGGCAGGTCCACCCCGGTGAACGACGCCCGGAACCGCTGCCACAGCGTGTACCCCTCGCGGGCGCGGGCCCCGGCCGGGGGGCGGCGGGCGGCCGCGTAGGTGAACGAGCGCCAGGAGCGCCGGACGATCGAACCGGCCGTCACGACGCCTCCCCGCCCACGGGTGCCGTCCCCGGGTGGGCCGCCGACGCCGCAGGGGCCTCCGGCGCCGCTCCGCCGGGGTTGCGCTGCGCCTCGGCCGGGGTGGTCGCCCGGCCGATCTGGGCCAGCAGGGCCGGTGCGGAGGCACCGACGGTCACCGCTGCGTACACGCCGGTGACTTCGGTGTGCAGCAGCCAGCCGGCCGCGCCGCCCAGGGCCACCCGCGCGAGTGCGGCGAGCGTGTCCGCGAGGGGGTCGACGAACCTGCCGAGCGGCGGAAGCGGGGCCGCGTCCGCCCGCGCCGCGTGCCGTGCCTGTTGCCAGCTGCGCAACCGTCCGTAGGTGACGACCGCTTCAGCGATCAATCCACCGCCCGCACCGGACGCCACAGCCTCGATCCACGTCAGCATCAACCCGTCCCCGGCCGACTCGTCCAGCAGCACCTGACGGCCAGTCATCGTACGCCTACCGCGCGCTCGCGCCGAGGGCCCGGCGGCGGACGGCTCGTAGGCGGGCGGGGTCAGCAGCAGCCTGCACAGTCCTGGGGGCCGGCCGACCGTAGCGGCCGGCCGGTGACGGGAGGGTGGTGCGCCGCGGGGACGCCACGGTCACGGCGGGTCCGGCGCGCGGGTCCGCCGCCCCGGGCCGGACCGACGAGCGGGGCGGGCGGGTGGTGGCGGAGCCGGAGGCGGCGCGCGGCGCCGCCTCCTGACCCCACGGGCCGGTGTCCGATCAGCCGGCGAACCGCCAGACGTGGTCGTCGTAGCCGTCGTAGACGCCGCCGCGCCACGAGCTGTCGTAGCAGGTGTACACGGTCAGGGGCAGGTCGTTGGCCCGGTCGCTGAGGTCGCCGGCCCAGCCGGCGACGTCCAGACAGAGGCCGTTCTTGTAGTTGACGACCTCGTAGCCCCCGTTGCCGACCACGTCGACGAGGTACCACTCCTGGTTGTCGTACTCGGGGTTGGCGTTGCAGGTGTAGACGGACACCCGGGCGCCGAGCGGGGCGGCGCCGTAGTCGGGCAGGTCGAGGCAGTAGCCGCTCTTGTCGTTGGCGAACTGGTAGAGCGGCCGCCCGTCGACCGTGCGGGTCCGCTCCAGCCTCCACATCTGGTTGTCCCACGGGCCGGTCTGGCAGGAGTACTGGCTGACGGGGGTGTCCAGCGGGTTCCACTCGTAGCCCGGCAGGTCCACGCACTTCGCCGTGGTGACGTTGTAGAGCGCGATGGTCTGCAGGTACGTCGCCGCGTGCGCGTCGGACGCGAACGTGAACGGGAGCAGCGCCGCCGCACCGGCGGCGAGCAGGCGGAGGGCTTTGGGCATCGGCATGAGGATTCCCCCATCGTGGGTGGTCGGAGCGGGAATTCCGCGCGTGTGCTGCCCGGCTCCGGGGAGCCGCGGCCGGGCACGAGAATAGGGAATCGAACGTCGCACGAACCGCCGAAGGTCCGACGAAGGCCGAAAACGACCGCGCGGCCGGAAGGCTGCGGTGATCCGGGTGCACCGCGGACGGGGCGGCACCGCGGACGGGGCCGGCGCGGCGCTGTGGTGGCGGCCACCACCATCGGGGGTGCAACTGTGGTACCGCGGGACGTGTGCCCGTCATCCCCGGGTTCCTAGCGTGGCGGCCATGGAAATCATCGAGAGCACCGGCGGCCCGGCCGCCGCCCCGGACGGCCGCTTCCTGGCCGGGCGGAAGGTCCTGGTGACGGGTGCGGCCGGCGGCATCGGCCGGGCGTGCGCGGCCGCCTTCGCCGCGGCGGGCGCGCACGTGTACGTCGTCGACCTGGCGGGCGCCGCCGCGAAGGACCTCGCGGAGGAGCTCGGCGGCACGGCCCACGTGGTCGACCTGTCGGATCCGGAGGCGGTGGACACCCTCCCGGACGACGCCGACGTCGTGGTGAACAACGCCGGGCTCCAGTACGTGGCGCCGATCCACGACTTCCCGGTCGAACGCTTCGCGCTGATCCAGCGGGTGATGGTCGAGGCGCCGTTCCGGATCGTCCGGCGCACCCTGCCGCACATGTACGAGCGCGGCTGGGGGCGCATCGTCAACATCTCCTCGGTGCACGGACTGCGGGCGAGCGCCTTCAAGTCCGCGTACGTGACCGCCAAGCACGCCCTGGAGGGGTTCAGCAAGGTCGCCGCCCTGGAGGGCGCGCCGCACGGCGTGACCAGCAACTGCATCAACCCCGGCTATGTGCGCACCCCCCTGGTGGAGGACCAGATCGCCGGACAGGCCGCCGCGCACGGCATCCCGGCCGACGAGGTGGTGGAGCGGATCATGCTCGACCGCACCGCGATCAAGCGGCTCATCGAGCCCGAGGAGGTCGCCCGGGCCGCCCTGTTCCTCTGCGGCCCGCACTCGGGCTTCATCACCGGCACGTCCCTCCCGCTGGACGGGGGCTGGACCGCCCGCTGACGCGTTCCGCGGCAACCGCGTCCTGGCCAGGTGGCCGGTGCCCACAGCGGGACGCCCGAGGTGGCTGCCACCGACATAGGGAGGGGACCCCGCCGTTCATAGGGTGTCACGCACTGGACCCCGGCGTGGAGGAGTGAACGCGACATGTGGAGAAGCGGACGTGGGAGGCGCAGCGGCTTCGGCGGGCTGCTCGCGAGCGTGCTCGCGCTGGTCGGCGCGGTCCTCCCGGCGGGGCCGGCCTCGGCGGCGGTGCCGGCCCATCTGACGCTGGAGGCGACCTACAGCAGCGTCGCCAACGGCTGGGACCGCGTCGAGCGCTACCTCGACACCACGCCCGGCTTCAAGCAGGAGCAGTACCCGCCGGACGGCCGCGGCAACCAGGACGGCCAGCGGCTCACCTTCTTCGGCGGCGTCAAGCAGCCCTACTCCGGCCGCTTCCTGCTCTACTCCGCGCCGGGCTGGAACACCGGCGCCCACCAGGTCCCGGTGCTGCTGGTGCACGGCGCCAACGACAACCCCGACCGGGCCTGGGCCAACCCCGGTGAGTCCGGCGGCTACGGCTGCGGCTCCCTCTCGTGCCCGAACACCGGGCTGATGCAGTACCTGTCCGGGCGGGGCTACCGGGTCTTCGCGGTCGGCTTCGCGCACAAGCAGGGCGACAACCTGATGCAGGCCCAGGCGGTCGGCGACGCCGTCGCGCTGATCCGCGCCAAGCTCGGCGTCCCCCAGGTGGACGTGGTGGGCTGGAGCAAGGGCGAGATGTCCGCACGCTCCTACGTCTCCTCGGTCAAGCCCTCCTGGGGCCGGCCGTACGCGGGCGACGTCCGCAAGCTGGTCACCGTCGGCGGCCCGAACGGCGGCTACGACTACCCCTTCGCGCACGGCTGGGCGCACGACTTCTCCATCTGGCCGCAGTGCGGCGGCCAGGTCAACGCCCCCGCGCCGCACCTGCGGATGACCTGCTACGGCACCTACACCGCGCACCCGGAGTTCTCCTTCGCCCCCTCGGGCGGCTACGACGTCTACCCCGGGCAGCGGCAGATGCTGGCCCGCTGGGACTCGGCGGTCGGCATCGACCAGACCCAGCAGGACTGGTACACCACCTACTACGGCGGGCAGGGCTTCTACACCGACGGCGGCGGCATCCAGGCCGCGATCGACGCCGGCTCGCTGATCGCCCCGCTGCACCAGGCCGGGGTGCCCGCCTCGGTGACGACCTACCTCATGGCGGGCGGCGCGCCCAGCGTCGTCGGCATCTTCAACGAGAACCGCGCGCCCAGCGACGGCGTGGTCTTCGTGGCCAGCGCCCTGGACACCACCGGCATCGCCACCGTCGGCGGCACCGCGCTGATCACCCTCGCCAACCACCTGCAACTCGGCTGGGACGGCGCGGCGAACGCGCAGCTCGCCGGCTGGCTGAACTGAGAACGGGATCCGCCCCATGATCACTGACCGCCCGATGATCACCGACCGACCGGTCACCACCGACCGGCTGACCGTGAACCACGCCGCGATCGAGGGCCGCACGGGCGAGCCCGTGGTCCTGCTCCACGGCAACGTCTCCTCCGGCGTGTTCTGGCACCCGACGATGGCGGGCCTGCCCGAGCGCTTCCGCCCGCTGGCCCCCGACCTGCGCGGCTTCGGCGGCACCGAGCCGCTGCCGGTGGACGCCACCCGCGGCCTGCACGACCACAGCGAGGACCTGCTCTCCTTCCTCCACGCGCTGGACCTCGGCCCGGTGCACCTGGTCGGCTGGAGCATGGGTGGCGGGGTGGCCCTGCAACTGCTGCGCGACCGCCCCGGGCTGGTCCGCTCGCTCACCCTGGTCAACCCGGTCTCCCCGTACGGGTTCGGCGGCACCCACGGGGCGGACGGAAGGCTCAACTCCCCCGACGGCGCGGGCTCCGGCGCCGGCGGCGCAGCCCCGGAGTTCGTCCGGCTGCTGAGCGAGGGCGAGACGGGCACCGGGTCACCGTTCGCGCCGCGCTCGGTGCTGGACAGCGCCTACGCCGCCGAACCGCTGGCCGACCCGGACCGCTACGTGGCCGCGATGCTGGCCACCCGCACCGGCGAGGACCACTACCCCGGCGACATCCGCCCCAGCGGCACCTGGCCGGGCTCGGCCCCCGGCGAGCGCGGGGTGCTCAACTCCATGGCGCCGACCCACTTCCGGATCGACGACCTGGAGGTGATCGACCCGAAGCCGCCGATCCTCTGGATCCGCGGGGCCGCCGACGTGATCGTCTCCGACACCTCGGTCTTCGACCTCGCCCACCTCGGGGCGCTCGGCGCGATCCCGGGCTGGCCCGGCGCGGAGACCTGCCCGGCCCAGCCGATGGTCACCCAGACCAGGGCCGCCCTCGACCGCTACGCCGCCGCCGGCGGGCGGGTGCGCGAGGTGGTCGTCGAGGGCGCCGGGCACACCGTGCACCTGGAGCGGCCGGAGGAGTTCCTGACCGCACTGGTGGAGAACCTGGACGGGGCCTGACGACCCGTCGGCCCGTCCCCGGACCCGGCGACGGGCCCGGGGAGGCCGGCTCACGGCTGCCACCCGAGGGCGCGCCAGAGCCGCTGTTCCTCGGGGGTGGGCGGCTGGTCGGGGCGGAGCAGTTCGGGGTGCTCCGCGGGGGGATGGGGGGCCAGGCCGACCTCGCGCAGGTCCCGGAGGTACGGGTGCAGCGGATAGGCCGCCCACATCCAGCCGAGGGCGATCAGGCCGACGTACAGGGTCCGGCGGAACGAGAACTTCCGGTGCGGGCTCACGAGGCTGGTCCTTCCGACAGGCCGGGCCGGGCCGGGGCGGCAGTACGGGGGGAGGCCGGCGGGCGCACGGGGGCGGCGCCCGCCGGCCGGTCGGTCGGCCCGGGGCGGCGGGACGGCGGGACGGCGGGACGGTGGGGCGGCGGGACGGTGGGGCGGCGGGGCGGCGGGTCAGGAGCCGACGTGTCCCACGACGAGGGTGTCCGGCCCGCCCAGGGCCACCGTCCGCAGCGACTCGAAGCCCGCGTCGAGGAGCCACTGCCGGCACTCCGCCGGGGTGTACTCCCGGCCGCCGGTGGAGGTCAGCAGCATGTTGAGGCTGCCCAGCAGGCTGAGCGCGGGGCCCCGCCGGTCGTCGTCGATCATGCGGTCGTAGACCAGCACGGCGCCGCCCGGCCGCAGCGCCCGGCGGATCCGGGCCAGGAGCTCCAGCCGCTGTTCGAGGCCGAGGAAGTGCAGGATGTGGCCGACGACGAAGACCTCGCTCTCCGGCAGCGGCGTGCTGAAGAAGTCGCCCGCCCGGAAGCGGACCCGGGCCGGGGTCCCCCGCGCCCCGAGGGCGTCCAGGTGTTCGTCGAAGAAGGGCTCCATCTCCGGCAGGTCGAAGCAGACCGCGTCCAGGTGGGGGTGCTCGCGCAGGAGGGTCGCGGCGAGGTTCCCGCGGGCTCCGCCCAGGTCGGTGAACGAGGAGTGGCGGCTCCAGTCGAACGCCTCGGCCAGCCGGAGGGCGACGCCGCTGTTCACCGCGTCCATCGCGCCGAGGAAGCCGCGCGCCGCCTCCTTGTCGCTGTACCGGTCGAAGAATCCGGTGTCGGTCGGGACCTGCGGTTCACCGGTGCGCAGCGCCTCGGTCAGCCGGGACCAGAGCGGCAGCAGGTTGGCGTCGGCCAGGCGCGCGTAGCCGCCGACGTACCCCGGCTTGCGGCGGTCGAGGAATCGCGCGGCCTCGGGGCTGTTGCGGTACGTCTCCTGCTCCCGCTCCAGCAGGCCGAGGGCGACCAGCGCGTCGAGGAAGTCGGCGGCCGCGCGGGGGTGCAGGTCCACGGAGCGGCACAGGTCGGGGCCGGTCAGCGGCCCGTCGGCCAGCACCGTGAAGAGGTCCAGCTCGACGGCGCTGATGACGGCGCGGGAGCCGTAGAAGGCCATGATCAGGCGCAGGATCCCGCCCGGCCCCCCGGCGGTGCCGGAAGAGGGTTGTGCCATGTCGTTCCCTACCTTCTCGCCTCGCGGGTCTTCGGGGTGTCGGCGGGTCACTTCGGGCGGCATTCCAGCATCGTCCACTTCAGTCCCGGGTCGTTGACCAGCTCGAACCCGGCGCGGTGGAACAGGTCCTGCCACTCCGCGAGCACCCGCTCACGGCCGCCGAAGAGGACCAGCATGTCCAGGTCGAGGAACTTCGCGTGGTCCCACTCGTTCTCCGGGGCCATCACCTGGTCGAGCACGAGGAGCGTCGCGCCGGAGTCCCCGACGGCCTCGCGGACCCGCCGCAGCACCGTGACGACCCGCTCGTCCGACCAGTTGTGCAGGACGCCCTTGAACAGGTAGGCGTCGCAGCCGGTCGGGACGGGGTCGGTGAAGAAGTCGCCCGGGACCACCGTGGCCCGGTCCGCGACCCCCGCCTCCTCCAGGACCGGGTGCGCCGAGGACGCCACCCGGGGCAGGTCCACCAGGACGCCGGTGAGTTCGGGGTGGCGCCGCAGCACCTGGGCGAGGAACCAGCCGTCGCCGCCGCCGAGGTCGGCGATCCGGGGGAAGCGCCCGAGCCGCAGCTCGTCCAGCCCCTCCAGGACGAGCCGGCGGCTCCAGTGCATCATGAACCGCTCGAAGAACTCGCCGGCCGCGGGCGTCCGTTCCAGGTGCTCGAAGAAGGACCGGCCGAAGACCTTGTCGAAGGCCGGCTCCCCGGTGCGGACGCTGTGCAGGATCTCGTCGAACGGCCGCCAGGTGATGTCCAGGTTGTTGTACCGCACCAGGGGGAGCACGCCCTGCTTGTTGTCGGAGCGCAGCCCGTCGGAGAGCGGGGTGGCCGAGAAGGTCCCGGCCGGGCCCTCGGCGAAGACGCCGACGGCCGCCGCCGCCCGCAGGACGCGGTAGAGCGACAGCTCGTGGGCGGCCGTGGACCGGGCCAGGTCCGCGACGGTCCGCGGCCCGTCGGCGAGCAGGTCCGCGATGCCGAGCTCGACCAGGACGTGGACGGTCCGGGCCAGCCGTCCGCCCCCGGCCAGCAGCAGGAGCTGCCGGCTGTGCAGGTCCATGGTCGCCACGTCCGATGCCTCCACGGCCGGGACCGTCCCTTCTGTCGTCCTCGCTTCGATGACCTTCTTGATCTGCGCCATGTTCCGCCGGGTCGCCTCGTTCAGGTGGGCGGTCATCCCCTCGTCGTCGAAGGGGGCGCCGGGCTTCATGGTGAACTCCTGGCGCCAGCGCATCTCGGTACCCTCGGGGGTCTCCCGGTAGGTCCAGTGCAGGTGCATGTACGCGAAGGGGCCCGTCTCGATCCGGTGCGCCCGGACCGTTCGGGCCGCCCGGTCGGCCGTGCGGCGGGAGACCCACTGCCAGACCCGGCCCTCGGCGTCGGGCCGGGTGGTGAGCCGGAAGTCGATGCCGTCCGCGTCGCTGCGCAGGACCTCGACCTTCTCGTACTCGGCGAACAGCCCGGGCCACGACTCGACGTCGTTGGTGAGGTCCCACACCACGTCGATCGGGGCGGCGATGACGATCGTGTTGTCCGTGCGTCCGGCCATCAGGCGGCCTCCTGCCCGAACGTCCCGTTGACCAGGCGCAGGACGTCCCCGGGGGTGCGCACCCCCTCCTCGGGCAGCTCCACCCCGTGGACCTGCTGCAGCCGGGAGGAGATCTCCAGCAACGCCAGGGAGTCGTAGCCCAGTTCGTCGAAGGCGATCTCGGCGATGTCGCCGTTCAGGTCGAATTCGTCCGAGTCGCCGGCGCAGTCCCTGATGATGTCCACCAGCTGCGCGAGTGTCATGGCACTCATCGTCGGCCTCCAGTTCGTTCGGATGTCGGATGGGTCACGGCGGGCCGGCTCGCGGCGGCCCGGGTCACGGGTGCCGCCGCACGACGGTCGCCGCGTTGAAGCCGCCACTGCCCCGGGCCACCACGAGGGCGTTGCGCACGGGCAGTTCCCGCGGCTGCTCCAGGACGAGGTCGAGGCGGAGGTCCGCGGGCACCTCCCGGGTGCCGACGGTCGGCGGCACCACCGAGTCCCGCATGGCCAGGAACGCGCAGGCCAGGTCCAGCGCCGACCCGCCCGCGTAGAGCCGTCCGGTCATCGACTTCGGTACGGTCACCGGGACTCCGGCGGGCCCGAACACCGAGGCCAGCGCCTCGGCCTCGGCCCGGTCCTGCCGGGGCACCCCGGCACCGTCGGCGAAGACCACGTCGATGTCCTCCGGGAGCACCCGGGCCCGTTGCAGGGCCAGCCGGATCGCCTGTTCCAGCGCGGGCGGTGCGCCGCTGCCGGGGCGCGGGTCGAAGGTGGCGGCGTGTCCGGCGAGCCGGCCGTAGACCTGGCCGGCGCCGCGGGCGCGGGCGGCGTCGGCGCGTTCCACGATCAGGACCGCCCCGCCCTCGCCGGGCACCCAGCCGCCCGCGGCAGCGTCGAAGGGCAGGTAGGCCCGCTGCGGGTCGAGGGCCTCGGTCAGCAGGCCGCTCGGCACCTGGGCGACGAGTCCCCACGGGCAGAGCGAGGCCTCGAAACCGCCGGTCACCGCGAGCCCGATCGTGCCGTCCCGCAGCAGTCGTACGGCGTGCGCCGCGGCGTCCAGTCCGCCGGCCTGCTCGGACACCACCACCGAGCTGTGCCCGCGCAGGCCGTTGCGGATCGAGATCTGTCCGGTGTTGACCGCGTAGAACCAGGCGAAGGACTGGTAGGCGCTGACCCGTTCCGGGCCGTCGCCCCACAGCTTCTCCAGTTCGGCCTGGCCGAACTCGAAGCCGCCCGAACCGCTGGCCGTGATCACGCCGGCGCCGAACTCCTCCAGCCGGGCCGGGTCCACACCGGCGTCGGCCAGCGCCCAGTCGGTGGCGACCAGCGCGTGCTGGGTCATCCGGTCGGTCTGCGGCAGCAGCCGTTTGGGGAGCAGGCCGTCGGGGACGAAGTCCAGCACCTCCCCGCCGATCCGGACCGGGTAGGACGACGGGTCGAAGCGCCGGATCGTGTCGATCCCGCTGCGGCCCTCCAGGATCGCCTCCCAGAACGCCTTCGCGCCGAGGCCGTTGGGCGCGATCACGCCCAGCCCGGTGACCACGGCCGCGCCCGCCCCGGGGCCGGCCGTACCGGAGGCGGTCACCGGCCTGCCCCGACCGGGCGGCGGAGCACCGCCGCGCTCTGGAAGCCGCCGAACCCGCTGCCCACGCTCAGCACCGCGTCCACCCGCTGCTCGCGGGCCGTGTTCGGGACGTAGTCCAGGTCGCACTCGGGGTCGGGCTCCCGGTAGTTGGCGGTCGGCGGGATCACGCCGTACTCGATCGCGAGGGCCGAGGCGGCGAGTTCCAGCGAACCGATCGCGCCGAGCGAGTGCCCGATCATCGACTTGATCGAGCTGACCGGCACCTCGTACGCGCGCGGGCCGAGGCTGCGTTTGAAGGCCGCGGTCTCGTGGCGGTCGTTCTGCCGGGTGCCGGAACCGTGGGCGTTGATGTAGTGCAGGTCCTCGCCCCGGCAGCCGGCCCGGGCCATCGCGCTGTCGATGGCCTCCGCCATCTCCCGGCCGTCCGGGCGCAGTCCGGTCATGTGGTAGGCGTTGGCGCGGGTGGCGAAGCCGGCCAGTTCGGCGTAGACGTGGGCGCCCCGGCGGCGGGCGGCGCCGAGTTCCTCCAGGACGAAGACGGCCGAGCCCTCGCTCAGCACGAAGCCGTCCCGGTTGCGGTCGAACGGCCGCGAGGCGTGCGCCGGGTCGTCGTTGTTGGCCGAGGTGGCCTTGATCGCGTCGAAGCAGGCGACGGTGATCGGCGAGATCGGGGCGTCGGTGGCGCCGGCGATCGCGACCTCCGCGCTGCCGTCCAGGACGAGCTCCGCCCCGTAGCCGACCGCGTCGAGCCCGGAGGTGCAGCCGGTGGAGACCACCGTCACCGGGCCCTGGGCGTCGATCTCCCAGGCGACCTCGCGGGAGATCGACGTCGGGACGAAGTAGTCGAACAGGTGCGGCACCGCGAGGGTGTGGTCCACCAGCCAGGACGACCCGGAGCGGCTGACCCGTTCGTACTCGCGGTCGAGGCCGGTGGTGCAGCCGACCGCGCTGCCGATGCTGACGCCGATCCGGCCGGGCGCCGGCCGCTCCAGGTCGAGCCCGCTGTCGGCGACGGCCTCCCGGGTGGCGGCGACCGCGAGCTGGGTCGCCCGGTCCAGCCGGACGGTCTCCTCGGGCGAGAAGCCCTCGGCGGCCGGGTCGAAGTCGATCTCCCCGGCCATCCGCGAGCGGAACGGGGTGGGGTCGAAGTGCGTGATCGTCCTGGTCGCGGTCCGGCCCGCGGTCAGCAGCGACCAGAAGTTCCGGGTGCCCACCCCGCCCGGGGCCCGGACGCCGATGCCGGTGATCGCGACCCGGCGCTCCCGCGTGCTCACGCCACTCCCCCGACCCTCGGCGGCGCGGCCTCCGGGTGGGGCACCGGTTCGGTGTCGACGTGGCCCAGCGACGGCGCCGGGGCCAGCGGCGAGATCTGGAACACGGCCCGCGCGGTGACCGCACCCCGGTTCTCCACCCGGTGGCGCTGGCCCCGGGTGATCAGCAGCGCCTCGTCGGCGCGCACCTCCACCTCCTCGCCGTTGACGCGGACGACGAGCGCTCCGTCGAAGACGAAGAGGTACTTGTCGGAGTAGGGGTGGTAGTGCTCGCTGATGTACTCCCCCGGGCCCAGGTCGTGCGTCCCCAGGAACCCGGCGGTGGCGCCGACCGAACGCGGCGTCAGGAGTGCCCGGGTGGCACCTCCCTGCCGGTGGCTCGGCTGCACGTCGGCGGCGGACACCTTGGCTGCTGCTCCCGCTGTCATCTCATCACCTCTGCGAATGTGGGGGCCTGCTGGGCGGCGGCGCGCCGGGGTCCGTGGGGCGTGGGCGTCCCCACGGACCGCCGGCTACGCGTGGTCGGACTCCCAGGCGTAGAACACCTCGGCCTTGGAGTCCTTGAGCTCCTGCCAGTCCGGCGAGTAGGGCGCGAGGAACCGGCCGACCTCCTGGTCGACGCGCTGGAACAGCGGGTGCTCCCGGGCCTGGTAGAGCTTGGGCATGATGTCCTCGTCGGCCTCGACGAGGTGCATGTACAGGTCGTGGAAGCGGAACAGGAACCGTCGCTTCACGCCGATCTCGTCGGGCAGGCTGGTCCGGTCGTGCTCCGCGAACGCGGCCGCCACGTGCTCGGCGTCCTCGGGCTTCATCCTCAGGACCATCAGGGCGCGGTACACCACGTCGGTGCTCCTTCCTCGTGGGTGCTGCCGGGAGGGGTTCAGGCGGCGCCGTCGGCGGCGGCACCGGGGCCGTCGAAGGTCCGCTCGACGCTGCAGAGGACGGGCGCCGGCCTGGAGACCCGGCGGCAGTGGTCGAAGTGGTCCTGCAGCCGCGGGTCGGCGTGCATCGCCCGGAAGTCCTCCTGGCTGCGCCACTGCGCGTAGTTGATGACGGTCCGGCCGTCCAGCCCCAGGTGGAAGGTGGCCGAGACGAATCCCGGGAGGTGCCGGATGAGGTCCTCAGTCACCGCGCAGAGGTGGTCGCACAGCTGCTGCTGGTCCGCCGGGTCCACGGTGAACACGTTGACCAGCGTGAACAGTTCGGTCGGGGCGGTGATGGTCGCCATCGCGGTTCAGCCCTCCGTCCGGGAGAAGGCGGACCGGGCCAGGGTGCGCTCCAGGACCTCCTGGAGCAGGCCGGCCACCGAGGCGTCCTCCGCCCGCCAGGCGACGAAGTCGTCCGGCCGCACCAGCAGGGCGCCGTCCGGACCCAGGCCGGTGGTCCTCGCGAACGCGCCGTCCGGGTCGGTGAACCCGTCCGCGCCGCCGATGACGTGGCAGGCCAGCGGGATGCCGGTGCGCGAGGCGACGGACTCCGCCGCCTCGGCCCAGGCCGCGCCGCCCGGGCCGGTCAGCAGGACGTAGCCGTCGTCGGACAGGTCCACCGTCGACACCTTCCGTCCGTCGCGCTCCAGCCAGACGTGGGGCACCCGGTGGCCGGGCCGGCCGGTCAGGTCGTGCTCGCGCGGGAGGGGTTCGTCGTAGGCCGGGCCCTCGATCGCGTCGGAGGTGTACCGGTACCCGGTGCTCACCAGGGTGGACTCGCGCAGGGCGAGGCGCAGCTCCGGGGAGTCGTTGAGCCGCCAGACGTGCCGGATCCACGCCTGGTCCGCGACGGCGGTCCCGACCGGCAGGCGTTCCGCCTCGTAGCTGTCGAGCAGGCCCGCCCCGGCCCAGCCGCCGAGGACGGCGGCGAGCTTCCAGGCCAGGTTGTGGGCGTCCTGGATCCCGCCGTTGGCGCCGAAGGCACCGGCCGGCGGGTGGACGTGCGCGGAGTCGCCGGCGAGGAAGACCCGGCGGGTGCGGTAGGACTGGGCGACGTTGTGCGACATCTCCCAGGGGCGCGCCATCTCGACCTCGACGGCGAGGTCCGGAAGACCGGTGGCGGTGCGGATGATCCGCGCGCAGTCCTCGGGGGTGAAGTCCTCCGCGGCGTGCTCCCGGGGGTCGTAGAAGAAGCCGAAGATCCACCGCTCCTCGTCGAACAGCTGGAGCACCGCCGGGACTTCCGGCATCTGGAGCACGCCGGGCTCGTCCGGGTTGGGGAGGTAGCAGATGACGAAGCGCCTGCCCTGGAGGGAACTGCCGAGGTCGGCCCTGAACAGCACGCTCATGGCGCTGCCGAGCGGCCCGTTGCCCTTGCGGGTGATGCCGAGCGTCTCCCGGACCGGGCTGCGGACGCCGTCGGCGGCGATCAGGTAGTCGGCGCGGACCGTCGTGCGGTCGCCGGTGGCGCGGTCCACGATCACGGCGCTGATCCCGTCCTCGCCCTCCTGGAACGACTCCAGCGCGGTGTTGAAGCGGATGTCGGCACCGAGCCGGACCGCCTCGTCCCGCAGGACGGGTTCGAGCCGGTCCTGGCCGCACCAGTACGGCCGGGTGGGGCTGAGGTGGCCCACGTCCAGCGAGGGCTCCTCGACGATCACGGCGTTCGCCAGGTCGGCCACGCCGTTCGAGCGGAGCACGACCCACGGGATCTGGTCGGCGGGCTGGCCGAGTTCGCGCCAGCGGTGGCCCTCGATCAGCTTGGGGGCGCGGTCGGCCACGGTGCTCTCCAGGCCGGCGCCGCGCAGCAGTTCCATCGTGCGGGAGCTGATCCCCGACGCGCGGGTGAGCACGGTGGTGCCGGGGTGGCGCTCCACCAGCAGGCAGTGGACGCCCTGCCGGCGGAGGAACAGGGCGGCGGACAGCCCGGTCAGTCCGCCGCCGACGATCAGTACGGGTACCTCGTGCGCGTTCTGCGGCATGGCTCTCTCCATCCATCACGCCCCGCGGGCCGCCGGGCAGCCGCCATGGGCCGGCGCCGGTCGTGGCGGAGCCGGAGCACGGGGGCGGGCACGGAGGTGCGGCGGGGCTCTGGGAACGGGGGGTTCGGGCCTGGGGGGGTCGCGCGGTTGCTTCCGATCCCGTCGGGGAGCGGCTCGGCATGGCACGGCAGGCCACGGAATACCGGGGGCGAAGGGGGGACTCGACGGCCCCTCGGGGGGGCGAATTCGACCGGACGATCCTCGATCCGATCAATCTCGATCGAGCACAGAGCAGATCACGGGCCTGTCGGGACCGTCAATCAAGAACGGCCGGGGGTACGCGCGTTCGGCCATTCCCTCGGATGTCCCGGTTTGCCCCCTTTGTTCGGGCAATAAAGCTGGCACGGACACGCCATTTTCGGGGTTTGCCGCACGGAATCATGGGCACTTGCGCGACAGCCGAGGGCGGCCCCGGCCGGCCGTCCGCCCACCGCCCGGATGGCGGATAATCGACCCTTCATATCCGGCTTGGCCGGAACTCCCCGGGGCCCGGCCGGAATCGGCTGATCACCGGCCGGCGGAACGCGATATTGACGTTCTCGGTGAAGGGTGAGGTACGTTCGATGCATGGTTGAACCGATCCGATTGACCGGAGCCCAGGAAACGCTTCTCGCAACTCTGCAGGCCAGAGCCATCGACAATCGGAGGCCGGACCCCGTATTGGGCGACGGCATGGCCGAGGAAGTGCTCGGGCGCCTCGACTACGACTTCCGCAGACTGCGCACCGGCGCGAAGGACGAGCGAACGGTCACATTTCGCGCAAAGAAACTCGACGAATGGACGCGGCAATTCCTCATCGAGCACGAGGCCACCGGGGCCACCGTGCTCCACCTGGCCTGCGGCCTGGACAGCCGCGCCTTCCGGCTCGACCTCCCGGCCGGCGTCGAGTGGATCGACGTCGATCAGCCGGACGTCATCGAACTCCGCGAGCAGCTGTATCCGAAACCGCCGGGATACCGCACGATCGCCACCTCGGTCACCCGGAGCGAATGGCTCGGAAAGATACCGGACGACCGGCCGGCCCTGGTCATCGCGGAGGGGCTGACGCCCTATCTGCAGAAGGCCGACGGGGAGGAGATGCTGAGGCGTCTGACCCACCGCCTGCCGACCGGCCGCATGATATTCGACGCGGTCCTGCCGTGGACCCTCGGATTCGCGAAGTATTCACAACTCCTGCGCGCGACCGGGGCGAGCTTCCACTGGGGCGTCGGCGATCCCCGGGAATTGGAACGCCTGGTGCCCGGGTTGAGGTTCGTCGAACAGTGGTCGCTCTACGATTCGCCGTACCTCCGGACGGCGAGTCCGCTGGAACGACTGGTCGGCGCGGTGGCGGGGCGGGTGCCGGCCCTGCGTTTCGCGCACCGCATCCTCGACTACCGGTTCTGACGGGAACGGGTTTCCAGCCGGGGCCCGACGCGCGTGTGCCGCCCGGCGAGGACCGGGCGGCACACCCCCACGGGAATGCGGACGATCAGACCTTCGCGGAATTCGACTCCTGCGCCGGAATCGGGGCTCCGGCCTCGGGCGTCCGGGGTCCGGCCGCGGCCTCCGGCGCCTTGCGGGTGAACACCGCGACACCCGCGGCGACGATCGCGACCACGCCGCCGACGGTGAACGCCAGGCTCATCCCGGAGGTGAACGCCGCGTGGACGGCGCCGGTGACGGCGTCGACGGTCGACTGCGGCGTGCCCGGCTCCGCCGGGGGCACCGCGCCGACCTTGGCCGCGGCCGCCAGCGGGCCGGCCTGCTCGGCGGGCAGCGGATCGAGCCGGGCGTCGGCCCACTCCCGGGGCAGCACGGTGTCCACCCGGGAGGCCATCAGGACGCCGAGGACGGCCGTGCCCAGGCTGCCGCCGATCTGCATGGCGGACTGCTGCACACCGCCGGCCACCCCGGCCAGCTCGGTGGGCGCGTTGCTGACGATGACGTCGGTGGCCCCGACCATGACCGGGGCCAGCCCGAGCCCGAGCAGGACGAACCACAGCGACACGACCCCCATGCCGCTGTCCGCCGTCATGGTGGACATGCCCCACAGCGAGACCGCCGTCAGGACCATGCCGACCACCAGCGGGATCCGCGGGCCCAGCTTCCCGATCGCCGCGCCGGCGACCGGCGATCCGACGATCATCATCGCGGTCAGCGGAAGCAGGTGGAGTCCGCTGTCCACCGGGCTCAGTCCGTGGATGTTCTGGAGGTAGAAGGTCACGAAGAAGAGGCCGCCGATGAACGAGAAGGACATCAGGATCATCAGCACCGTGCCGGCGGACAGCGGGACCGAGCGGAACATCCGCAGCGGGAGCAACGGCTCGCGCACCCGGCTCTCCCAGAAGGCGAACCCGGTGAACGCGAGCAGGGCGGCGAGCAGGAAGCCCAGCGTGCGCGCGTCGCCCCAACCCCACTCCGGGGCCTTGATCAGGCCCCACACCAGGCAGAACATCGCCGCCGAGAGCAGCGCGACACCGGGCACGTCCAGGTTCTGCGGCGCGCGCTCGGCACGCTCGTCCTTGAGGATGAGCAGCCCGAGGACGAGCGCCGCGAGGCCGACGGGCACGTTGATGAAGAACACCGACTGCCAGTTGACGTGCTCGACCAGCGCGCCGCCGATGATCGGGCCGGCCGCCGTGGAGATGCCGACCACCCCGCCCCAGATGCCGAACGCCATGTTCAGCTTCTCCGGCGGGAAGGTGATCCGGAGCAGGCCGAGCGCCGCGGGCTGCATGAGGGCGCCGCACAGGCCCTGGAGGACCCGGAACAGCACGATCAGCGTCACGCTGTCGGAGAGGCCGATGGCCGCCGAGGTCACGATGAAGCCGGCGATGCCGATGAGGAAGGTCTGCCGGTGCCCGAACCGGTCACCGAGCTTGCCCGCGGTGATCAGCGACACGGCCAGGGCCAGCAGGTAGCCGTTGGTGATCCACTGGACGTCCGCGAGCGAGGCGTGCAGGTCCTGCTGGATCGCCGGGTTGGCGATGGCGACGATCGTGCTGTCGAGCGCGACCATCATGACGCCCACAGCCACGGCCAGCAGGGTCGGCCACGGCCTTCCCCGCAGTTTCGACGGATTCCCCCGGGGGGTTGCCGACGCCGGTGCATCTTTCTGAGTCATGGTCAGAACCTTTGTGCCGCAGGGGTGCTGCTTGTCGGATCGGATCAGTGCTCAAGCGAGCACATGGTGTGACGCCGACGCTATGTCAGTCGCTGACACATGTCAACGACAGGCATGAGTCAGTCACTGCTGCCGTCCCCTAAACTGGGAGGTGAAGGACGATCAGCACGTAGCAGGGAGGAGCGGCCGTGCCGCAGACGGAGTCGGTGGCGTCACCGCCGCAGGCCGGGAGACGCCAGCGGAAGAAGCAGAACACCCGTGACGAACTCGCCAGGGAAGCCCTGAGGCTGTTCATCCTCCAGGGCTACGACAACACGACCGTCGACCAGATCGCCGACGAGGTCGACGTCTCCCAGCGCACCTTCTTCCGGTACTTCGCGAGCAAGGAGGAGGTGGCGCTGAGCCCGATCACCGCCATCGACGAGGCCTTCCTCGCGGCGCTGGAGGCACGCCCGGCGCACGAGTTCCCGCTGCAGGCGATGCGCGGCTCGTTCCACGCCGTCCTCCAGCAGGTCCACAGCGGCGAGCTGGACGGCGTGGACCCGACCCTGCACATGGCGATGATGCAGCTCATCGAGCGCACACCGGGTCTCCTGGCGCAGCACCTGCGGCGGACCGAGGACATGGAGGACCGGCTGGTCGAGGTCGTCGCCCGGCGGGAGGGGATCGACCCGGAAGCCGACCCGCGCCCGCGGGTGCTCGTCGCGACCTTCGGGGCGATCGGACGGGTCGCCACCCGCATCTGGTTCCGCCGGGCCGAGGGCGACCTGCAGAGCATCACGGCGGAGCTGGAGTCCTGCCTGAGCCTGCTCGGCCCGGACCTGTTCGGGGACTGGCGCTCGGAACGCGGCGCGCCCCGGTGAACGGGTGGGGCGGGGGCGCTGCCCGGCGGCGCCCCCGCCCCACTCCGGATCAGTCCGCGGTCACGGTGGCGGCGCGGCCACCAGCCGCCACAGCGAGGTCACTTCGGACGCCCGCGCCGCGTGCAGCGGATCGGCGGTGTCCCGGCTGCGCGGATGGACGGGGCTGGTGTCGAGCCGGTCCAGGACCCGCAGGCCCGCGGCCTCGACGAGCTCCAGCAGCTCGGCGCGCGAGCGCAGCCCGAGCCGTTCGGCGATGTCGGAGAGGATCAACCAGCCCTCGCCGCCCGGCTCCAGATGGCCGGCCAGCCCGGCGAGGAACCCCCGCAGCATCCGGCTGCCCGGGTCGTAGACCGCGTACTCGACCGGGGAGGTCGGCCGGCCCGGCACCCACGGCGGGTTGCACACCACCAGCGGGGCGCGCCCGGGCGGGAAGAGGTCCGCCTCCAGCAGCTCGACGCGGTCCAGGAGCCCGAGCCGGGTCAGGTTCTCGCGGGAGCACGCCAGCGCGGCGGCGCTCTGATCGGTCGCCACGACGCGCCGCACGCCCCGGCGGGCGAGCACGGCCGCGAGGACGCCGGTGCCCGTGCCGATGTCGAAGGCCGACTCGGCCGACGGGAGCGGGGCGCGGGCGACCAGGTCGACGTACTCGCCGCGCACCGGGGAGAAGACCCCGTAGCGCGGGTGGATCCGCTCGCCGAGCGCGGGGACCGGAACCCCCTTGCGGGACCACTCGTGGGCGCCGATGACGCCGAGGAGTTCGCGCAGCGAGACGACGTAGGACTCCTCGGCGGGCCCGAAGGCCTCGGCGCAGGCGCTGCGCACGTCGGGCGACCTGCGGAGCGGCACGATGTGCCCGCGGTCCACCGGCACCACCAGCATGCCGAGGATCCGGGCATGCCGGGACTGCGCCTGACGGTGGAGGTGGAAGGTCTCCGCGGCGGTCGAGCCGGTCCGCGGCGGCTTGCGGGCGGCCCGCCGCTTCATCGCCGACAGCAGCTGCCGGGCGTTGTGGTAGTCGCCGCGCCAGAGTAACGCCGTGCCCTCGCAGGCCAGCCGGAAGGCCGCGTCGGCGGTCATCCGGTCATCGGCCACCTGCACCCGTTTCGGGGCCGGCGTTCCGTTCTCGGACCGCCACCGGGCACGGTGCTCCTGGCCGTCCTCGGTCCAGCTGAGTGTTTCCCAAATGCTCACCGGGACATTCTCGTACGTCGACGGAGCGTGCCGCACGGCCGGGGGCCCGCGGGCCCGGACGGCCCGTCGGCCGACCCGGGCCGCCGGACCGGCCGTCACGTGCCGTCCGGCGCGGCGACGAAGGTGTAGGCGCCGAGTTCGAGGAACAGGGCGTCCGCGAGCCCGGGGACACCGGTGAGGGGCACCGCGAGCCGCCGCTCGCGCTCTCCGGCGTGGGCGGTGACCGGGTTGTAGGCCCGCAGCACGATCCGGGCGTCGCACGGGAGGGGCTGGTCGAACCGGACCACCACCGTGACCGTGCCGGAGTAGTTGGCGGGCAGGAGCACCGAGCGCGTGTACCCCTCGTCGGTGCCGGGCGGGTAGATCTGCGCCGTCAGGCTGAACGGGGCCTGCTGGTCGGTGTTGGAGAAGGTCGCGGTTCCGGCGGGCAGGTCGGTGCCGGAGACCCCGAAGACGAATCGCGTCGGGGTGTTGTTCAGGTTGCAGACGGCCAGGTCGGAGAGGACGTACCTGGTCCGCTGACACGGGATCACATCGATGTTGCGCCAGCCGACGTTGGGGTTGTACCTGACCCAGTTCAGGTAGTCGACGAGCGAGCCGAAGGTCGGCAGCACGGCGGACACGGGGTGGGCGGGCGTGTCCACGGTGGCGATCGTGCAGTAGTGGCCCGGCGGATTGCTGCTCGGCCACAGGAAGGCGGAGCGGCTGACGCAGATCTGACCGGGCGGGACCTCCCTCCCGCCGCCGCGCACGGTCAGCGGCACGCTGGTGCCGCCGCCCTCGGCGGTGAGCGGGGTCCACGCCCGCGGGTCCAGCAGCAGCCCGCCGGGGGCGTAGTAGAGCCTGACGTTCCCGGAGGACGGACAGCCGGTCCTGAGGTTCTTCCCCCGCACGTAGATGCGGTTGAGCTGCCCGTACACGATGGGGTGGCCCAGCCCGAGGTCGGGCCCGGAGTAGCTGGACTCCAGCAGCCCGAAGTCGAGGATGTCGCTGCCGAAGGGGATGATGTCCGGGGACTCCCAGACGGGGTCGGACGTGGGGGTCTGCCCCACGTCCGGGAAGTTGTCGCGGACCAGGATGTCGTTCCAGCCGGCGGCGGCGTTCATGGTTCCTCCCGAGTGGATGGTGCGTGCCGGACCGCGGCCGGGCCCGGGTATGTCCGCGCGCGCGGGGGCGGACGGCCCTTCGGCGGTGATCCGTTGGTCGCGGAACTTCCGGCCGGGG
The DNA here is from genome assembly GCF_042884635.1 of Kitasatospora sp. NPDC058115. Classification (NCBI taxonomy): domain Bacteria; kingdom Bacillati; phylum Actinomycetota; class Actinomycetes; order Kitasatosporales; family Streptomycetaceae; genus Kitasatospora; species Kitasatospora sp. NPDC058115. The sequence goes on along the minus strand of NZ_JBHVTL010000012.1, from coordinate 2,787 downwards.
GCGGCGTGTCGGCATCCGCAGCGGCGGGCGGGCAGTCCCGTGGTCGTCGGGGGCGCGGCCCCCGGGAAGGGCGTCGGGTCGGTCCGGTGGAATCGGGACGGCGGAGGTTCACGGTCCGGAGGTGCACGCTCCGGAAGGCCACGTTCCGGAAGGTCGTGTTCCGGAGGTCGCGGCGACGGTGCCGGGCACGGGTCCCGTGTGCGCGGGTTCGCGGGGAACATCCCGATACGGGAAATATATCGACCTCGAACCATCTCGCCCAATAGGCCGGAAGGGTGAATGCCCGCCCGGTCGGCCGGGCCGGGACGCCCGGAGGGTGTCCTTGGTTGTACGTCATCGGTCCGATTGCCCGGGCCGGGCCGACGCGGTTCCATCGCAGGGTGCCTCGGCACGGGCCGGGGCGACGAACGGTCGGGAGGGGACATGCGAAGGATTTCACCCGCGGCGGGGGTGCTGGGGGCCGCTCTGCTGGCGGTGCTGGTTCCGGCGGGACCGGCGGGCGCCGACCCGGGGGGCGGCGGGACCGGGACGGTGCGGGTCAGCGTGACCGCCGCCGGGACACAGGCCAACGACAGGTCGTTCAGCCCGTTGATCAGCAGGAACGGCCGCTACGTCGCCTTCACCTCATGGGCGACGAACCTCGTGCCCGATCCGGTCCCGACCCGTCAACTCAGGTCGTACCTGCGCGACCTGTGGAACGGCACGGTGGAGCGGGTGACCCTGGACGGCGTCCCGGTGGACGTCCGCGACATCAGCGCCTCGGGCGACCGGATCGTCATCGCGGCGAGCACCGGCCTGTACGTTCGCGACCTGCCGACCGGCCTCACCCGGCGCGTGGACCTCGACCTCGGCGAGTTCACCGGCGGCGGCACGGGCAGCCCCAAGATCAGCGGCTCCGGCCGCTACGTCGTGTTCACGGTGGGCCGCCCCACGGGCTCGACGGCGGCCGAGGCCTCACGGGTGTACGTGCGCGACCTGGTGGACGGAACGACGCAGTGGGTGAGCCACCCCAGCACCACGCCCGGCACCTACTACGTGGGCAGCCCCGTCATCAGCGACGACGGGCAGCGCATCGCCTACACGAGCGTCAAGTCCGTCCCCTGGGGCCCGCCGCCCGTCCCCCCGGAGAAGGGGCACGTCTTCCTCGTCGACCGGACCACCGGCGGGCGGCAGATCGTGGACGTCGCCCAGGACGGATCGACCCCGGAGCGGGTCCTGAGCGGCCCGCTGTCGCTGAGCGCGGACGGCAACCTGGTGCTCTTCAACCGCACCGACACGAGTCCGGTGACGGCGAACGACCAGAACTCGACCACGTTCGTGCGCGACATGGCGACCGGTACCACCCGGCCGACCCCGTTCAACGGGCCCACCAGCTTCGGCTCGCTCAGCGCCGACGGCCGCTACGTGCTCCTCATGCCGGGCACCCCCGGCCCCAACACGCCGATCGCCCCGCTCTTCCTGTGGGACCGGGAGACCGGCCAGGGGCAGATGGTGACCCTCACGAAGGACGGCTACCCGGCCGCCGGCTATCCCGGGGAGCCGGCGCTGACCGGCGACGGCCGCACGTTCGCCTTCGAGTCACGCGATTCCGACATCGTCCCCGGTGACACCAACGGCACCTGGGACGTCTTCGTGCGGACCCTGCCGCCCGGGTCCTGAGCCACCCGCGCACCCTTCGGGCGCCGACGTCGTGGTGCCGGCCCTCGGCGCGGGACACGGACCACCCGGGCGGAGCCCTCGCGGGATCTGCAGGACCGCGCCGTCCCCGGCGGCGGCGCGGTTCCCCGGAATAGCGGGCCGCGGCCGCGTCGTTCCCCTCTGTCGTTCAGATGCACGGCGCCCCGTTGTCGGTCCCGTGCCGCAGACTGAGGCCGAACACTCGGCAGACCGAAGGATGAGCCCCATGACCGACCGGCCCTTGACGCTGATGGCCGTTCACGCCCACCCCGACGACGAGGCCACCGGTACCGGCGGTGTGCTCGCCCGCTACGCGGCCGAGGGCATCCGCACGGTGCTCGTCACCTGTACCGACGGCGCCTGCGGGGACGGGCCGGGAGGTGTCAAGCCCGGCGAGGCCGGACACGACCCGGCGGCCGTCGCCGCGATGCGCCGTCAGGAGCTGGAGGCCAGCTGCAAGGTCCTCGACATCGGCCACCTCGAAATGCTCGGCTACGGGGACTCCGGGATGATGGGCTGGGCCGCCAATGACGCGCCCGGCTCGTTCTGGACGACGCCGGTTGACGAGGCGGCCGCCCGCCTCGCCGACCTGATGCGGCACTACCGGCCCGACGTCGTGGTGACCTACGACGAGAACGGCTTCTACGGCCACCCCGACCACATCCAGGCCAACCGCATCACCGCGAGGGCGCTGGAGCTGGCCGGCACGGCGCCGAAGGTGTACTGGACCACGGCCCCGCGCTCGATGATGGCGCGCTTCGGCGAGGTCATGCGCGAGCTGGGCGCGGAGTGGGAGGAGCCGGAGGCCGGGGAGTCGGAGATGCCCGAGATCGGCCTCCCCGACGAGGAGATCACCACCTGGGTGGACGCCACCGGGTTCGGCGGCCGGAAGTTCGACGCGCTGGCCGCGCACGCCAGTCAGGGCGAGAACATCTTCTTCCTGAAGATGGGCAAGGAGCGGTTCACCGAGCTGATGGGCGTGGAGACCTTCGTCCGGGTCCACGACACCACCGGCGCGGAGCTTCCCGAGAACGACCTCTTCGCCGGACTGCGCTAGCCCCTGACGTCGGTGTCGAGGCCCCCGGTGATCCGGCCGGCGAAGCACGTGCT
>NZ_JBHVTL010000011.1:143782-249034 GCF_042884635.1 Kitasatospora sp. NPDC058115 | reverse complement strand
CATCGACCTCGAAGTCCCCCTCGCCCTCAACAACTGGCTCCACACCTACAACATCACCATCACCGACTAACACCCACCACCACACCCCACACCCCGCATAACCACACCCGACGGTCCTGCCCACCCACACAGGACCGTCGGGCCTCCTTTTCCGACCACACAATGCCTCGGCGGATCGGGCTGCGGGATCAGAAGAATGCGGTCTGTTCGGCTCCGCTCGTTCCGGCGAGTGCGCGTTCGTGGTCCAGCAGCCGGCGCTTACGGTGGAGGCCGCCCCCGTAGCCCGTCAGGCTTCCGTCCGAACCGACCACCCGATGGCAGGGCACGATCACGCCGATGGGGTTCTTTCCGTTGGCCAGCCCGACCGCCCGCGCGGACGTCGGACACCCGATGTACCGGGCCAGCTCCCCGTACGTCCACGTCTGCCCGCACGGGATGTCGCACAAGGCCGTCCACACCCGCTTCTGGAACTCCGTCCCATGGAACTCCAGCGGCAGGTCGAACGCATCGCACCGGCCCGCGAAGTACTCCCCCAACTGCCGCACGGTCTCCCCGAACGGCTCCGCCTCCGCCCCCTCCAACCGGCACCCGAACGAGGACTCCGCCGGCCGGTGCCGCTGACCCTCCATGTACAGACCCACCAACCGGCCGCTCTCCCCGACCAACGTCAACACCCCATACGGACTCTCCACCACCGTATGAACACGTGACAGCGGCACCCCACGTACCACCACGAACCACCTCGATCCGAAACGCGGAAACAAACCCATACGCACCACCAGCATGACCACCCCAACCACGCCCCAGCTGGCGGAAAACCGACACCGTCCTTGCGGGGTCACCTGGTTGGGATCAGTCGTCGAACCACACGACGAGACGCACGTTGTCGTCGCCGTGCTGTGCTGCGAGGGCCCGCATGGCCTTCCAGACGGGTTGCCACTCGCCGGTTTCGGTGACGGCGTCCCCGCGGCGGATGGTGGCGGACCTGTAGAGCGTGTCCCCGACGAGCCACTCGCTTCCTTCGGGCCACTCCCGGGTCTCGCCCCTCTCAAGGCCGACGGCCTCGGCGAAGGCGGGGCTCCAGGCGGACTTGCCCGTCATCCTGAGCCCGTCCGGGGTCCGGTGGTACTGGTGGAGCCGGCTGTCGGGCTTCACGGCAGGTTCGTTCCAGTCGACCGCCTTCACCTCGGCCCACGTGATCCAGGTGGTGCTGTGCACGGCGTCCTCGCCCTGCCATTCGGCCAGTTGCCCGAGGCGGGCGCGCACGGTGGCCGAGACGTCGGCGGGCAGGCCCCGGGAGGCGGCCAAGGGGCGGAAGTTCGCGTAGTTGCGGACTCCGAAGAGACAGCCGAAAGCGTCGTAGTCGCGGCCGTCGTAGAGGGAATCGAGGTCCTGGGCAGTGGACCAGGTCGGCTCCTGGTGGTCCTGGGCCGCCCGGAATTCGAGGAACCCGCTGATGTCTGTACCCATGCCAGGGATTATTCAGACCGCGTCAACCGGTTTCACCCGCCTGCACCGGAGCGGAAGTCTCGTCCGGGTCCTGCGGTCTGGTCCTCAGGCGGCCCCGGGCGGCCCGGCGCCGGAGGCGGCGTTGTTCCGCGGCCGCCCAGCGGCCGGCGCGGGCCGGGTCCAGCGGGGTGCCGTGGCCGACGTGGAGGCGGGTGGGCCTGAGGTCGAGCATCGCGCGGAGGCTGGCGAGGTTGGCGAGCGGGTCGTCGTGGAAGGGCGGGTTGGCGGGGCGGCCCTGGATGAACCCCATGAAGGAGTTGGCGATGAGGTCGCCCGCCACCAGGTCGCCGTCGTCGGTGAGGACGGCGACGGAACCGGCGGTGTGGCCCGGGGTGGGGATGATGCGGCCGTCGATACCGAAGTCCGCGAGGCGGCTCTCGCCGTGGACGAGGATGTCGGGCTCGAAGGGTTCGGTGGGTTCGTGGAGCTTCGGGTTGCGGGCCATGAGCCGTCCCATCGGTCCGGTGGGCAGGTACGGCTCGCGGACCCGGCCGGTGCGGTAGGGGCCCAGGTCGGCGGCGTGCGCGGCGATCGGGGCGCCGGTGAGGCGGCGCAGCTCGGCGGCGGACCCGAAGTGGTCGATGTGACCGTGGGTGACGACGAGGAGCCGGACGTCCTGCGGGTCGACGCCGTGGGCGGCGACCTGGTCGACGATGCGCCGGCCGCTGCCGGGGGTCCCGGCGTCGACGAGGACCGGGTGGCGGCCGAGCAGGAGGTAGGCGTTGACGGCGTGCCGGCCCAGGACAGGGATCGGGATGACCTTGGTACGGGACAAGGGAGTTGCTCCTGGGGAGTGTGCGGGTGGGGTGCTCGGCGGGAGGGGGTGCTCGGCGGGTGGCGTGGCTCAGCGCGCGGTGGCGTGCGGCCGGAAGCGGCGGCGGTACTCGGCCGGGGTGGCGCCGAGGCGGCGGCGGAAGGCCCGGTGCAGGGTCTCCACCGAGCCGAGCCCGCTGGCGGCCGCGATGTCGGGCAGGCTGCGCGCGGACTCTTCGAGGAGACGGCGGGCCGCCTCCACCCGGACCGCCTCCAGGTAGCCGGCCGGGGTGCGGCCGGTGCAGTCGCGGAAGACCCGGGTGAAGTGGCGCACGCTCAGGTGCATCCGGGCGGCCATCGCTTCGACCGGGATCCGTTCGGCGAGGTTGTCGTCGATCCAGCGGCGGAGTTCGTCGATGCGGTCGTCGGTGCTGCTCTGGAGGGAGAGCGGCACGCTGAACTGGGTCTGCCCACCGGGGCGTTTGACGTACATGACCATGGCGCGGGCGGCGTCGAGGGCGACCGCCGGCCCGTGGTCCTCGGCCACCATGGCGAGGGCGAGGTCCAGTGCGGCGGTCACGCCCGCGCAGGTCCAGATCCGCCCGGCCCGGATGAAGATCGGTTCCGGGTCGACGTCGACGTCCGGGTACTGCGCGGCCAGCTGACCGGCGGTCAGCCAGTGGGTGGTGGCGGGCAGGCCGCTGAGGAGTCCGGCCTCGGCGAGCAGGTGGACGCCGGCGCACACACCGCCGACCCGGCGGGCGGACGCGGCCGCCTCGGGCAGGAACGCGACGACGTCCCGGTCGACGACGGCACGGTAGTGGCCGTCGTCGCCGTCCATGGCGCCGGCCACCAGGAGGGTGTCGACGCCCGCGCCCACCTCGGCCAGCGACCGCCCGGCGACCAGGCTGATCCCCGCGGCCGTGGGCAGCGGGCCGCTCCGCGCGGCGGCGATCTCGACCCGGTAGGCGGGCGCGTCGCCTCCGACCAGCCGGGAGGCGACGGAGAACACCTCTGCGGGGCCGGTCACCTCCAGCAGTTCGACTCCGGGAAACGCGGCGATGACGACGGTACGCGGTTCGGGCATACCTCGATCCTTGCGCCGCCCGGAGCGCGTCCGCAACGCCGGGGTTCTGTCACATCCGGCCAAGGGTCCCGGCGGCCCGGTGGTGTGCGTGGCGTCACACCGCGTGCTCGCCAGGAACCTGCGGTGGAGTCCCGGCGGACGAAGGCCTCCCGTCCCGGCGCCCCGACGCGTGGCAGGGGGGGGCGGCGGGACGGGAGGCCTGCGGGCCCGGGGAGCCGGTCCCGGCGGCCCGGACCGGACCGCCGGCGGAGCGGCGCTCAGCTCACACAGGTGACGATGACCTGCCAGTATCCGGGCGAGATCAGCTCGTTCTCCTGGCTGCACTGGTCGTCGGTGTAACCCGCGGCGTGCGCGGCGGCCCAGGCCCGGGGGGCGGCGTAGGTCGGGTTGACGCCGTAGGCCTTGAAGTACCTGATCGTGGCGGCCGACGCACTGGTCGTGACACCCGCGAGGCCGAGCAGGGCCGCCGTCGTGAGGGTGACGGCGGCGACGCGGCGAGGAAGCGAACCCATGGCTGTACTCCACATTCTCTGGTGGATCGCGTGGGACTCCGGCACGTGCAATTTCACTGCGAACAGGGACTGTAGCAACTCATGTGACGGTCCGACAGGTGTGCGACAGGTGATCGTGACCGGAGTCCGACAACACCTGCGACGCGGCGCGGCGACGGCACGGCGGTGACCGATGGTGCGCGGGGGACCACGGACGGAACGGGTGCGGGCCGTGCCGGAGGCGGACCGAATCCGGAGCGGATCCAGGCAAAGTAGGATGAACAGCTCACGCGCTACGCGCGAAGAGTTCCATAAATATCCGATTTGCCCATTTTCATCTCCCGCTTCCCCACGCACGGAGCCACCCTCATGGACAACCCGTCCACCGTCGACACCGGCGGCGCGATAGAGACGCGCGGCATCGAGCCCGTCCCGGACCACGAGCGCCGGGGCACCGTCCGCGAGCTCTTCCCGACCTGGGTCGCGGCGAACATCAGCGTCCTGCTGCTCACCATGGGTGCGGCCCTGGTGGTGTTCAACCGGCTGAACCTCTGGCAGGTCCTGATCGTCGCCGCGTGCGCCGCGGTCGTCTCCTTCGGCCTGGTCGGGCTGCTGTCGGTCTCCGGCAAGTGGGGCGGGGCACCGGGCGCCACGCTCTCCCGGGCGGCCTTCGGCGTGCGCGGCAACCTGTTCCCCGGTGCGATCCTCTGGGTCGCCCGGTTCGGCTGGGAGACGATCAACGCCGTCACCGGCGCCTACGCCGTACTGACCGTCCTCGACCTGCTCTTCGGCGTGCGGAGCAACACCGCGCTGATCGTCGTCACGCTCGTCGCCTTCGTCGCCTGCACCTTCCTGGTCTCCGGCATGGGCCGCAAGGCGCTGAACCTCTGCAGCACCTGGTCGACGTACCTCTTCGGCGTCTTCAGCATCCTGGTCCTGGGCTACCTGCTCGCGACCATCCACTGGAGCGAGGTGTTCGCCAGGCCCGCCGGCACCACCGCGATGATGATCGCCGGCATCGGGACCATCGCGGCCGGCGGCATCAGCTGGGTCCCCACCGGTCCCGACTTCGCCCGCTACCTGCCGCACAGCGCCTCCGGCCGGAAGATCGCCGGTGTGACGGTCTCCGGGGCCGGTCTGGTGATGGTGCCGATGGTGCTGATGGGCGCCGTGATGGCGGTCGCCTCCCCCGGCCTGGCCGAGGCCGCCGACCCGGTCTCCTTCCTCGGCGACCTGCTGCCGACCTGGCTGGCCGTGCCCTACCTGCTGACCGCGGTCGTGGGCATGCTGCTGATCAACAGCCTCTCCATGTACTCGGCCGGCTTCACCGCGCAGACCATGGGCGTGAAGCTGCCGCGCGCCCTGGCCGTCAGCATCAACGCCGTGATCTCGCTCGTCGCGGGCCTGCTGCTGATGCTGGTCGCCAAGAGCTTCCTCGGCTCCTTCATCACCTTCCTGACCCTGCTCGCCGTCTCCTTCTCCGCCTGGATCGGCGTCTACGCGGTGGACATGTTCCGCCGCCGCTCGCGCACGGTGCGCTACGACGCCGCCGCGCTGATGGACACCGGCAGGACCAGCCGCTACTGGTACAAGGGCGGCTTCTGCTGGCAGGCGATGACGGCCTGGGCCCTCGCGCTGCTGACCGGCCTCGCCTTCACCAGCTGCGACTGGTTCGCGGGGTCCCTGTCCGACACCCCCGTCGGCACGTACGGACTCGCCTGGGCGGCGACCATCGTGATCTCCGCCCTGATCATGGCCGTCCTCCCCACGCCGCGGGAGAACGCCCCCGCCGCTGCCGAGCAGCCGGCCGCCCCGCGGACGGAGCACGCGGAGCGGGTCACCGTCTGACCGCACGACGCCAGGTCCGCCACCCGGGCCGGGCGTCCGTCGAGAGCCCGCCGGCGGTCCGCCGGCGGGCTCTTCGCGTGATGTCCCCGCAGGTCGGCGGCGTGCGGTCCGACGGACCGCGCCGGCCGGGGCGCGTGCGACCCCCCGCCGGGAGCGGCGGGCCCCTCCCCCGGGCGGCCGTCAGTAGTCGGGCAGGTCGAAGAGCGTGGCGGCGCGGAAGGCCGCCTCCATCTCCGGGCCGGGCTCGTCGAAGCCGCCGAAGGGCCCCGGCTCCTCCGGGGCGCCCGCGGTCAGACGGGCTCCGGTCAGGTCGAGGATGGCCTGGTTGGCGGCGACGTGGTCGCGCAGGCGCCGCTCGTACGCGGGGTAGGCCGTGCGGTGGTCGCCGTCGGCCGCGCGCAGTTCGCCGGCCAGGACGTAGGCGGCGGTCAGGGCCACGCTGGTGCCCTGCCCGGTGAGCGGGGAGCAGCAGTACCCGGCGTCGCCGAGCAGCGCGACCCGGCCGTGCGACCAGCGGTCCATCCGGATCTGGGCGATCACGTCGTAGTGGAAGACGTCCGTCTCCCCCAGCGCCGCCAGGAAGCGCGGCACCTCCCAGCCGATCCCGGCGGCCCGGGCGGCGACCAGGCGGCGCTGGTCGGCGGGGTCGCGCGGGAGCATGCGCTCGACCGGCTCGTCGGAGCCGAAGCCGAGGAAGAAGCGCAGTTCGGCGTTGTCGCGCACGGTCATCGCCATGCACATCCGGTCGGCCCGGCCGGCGGGCCGGTGGATCACCTGCCAGTGGTCGAGGCCGAGGTGGTTGGGCACGCTCCAGGCGGCGATGTAGGCGCCGATGGGGTGCAGGTAGTCGCGCTCGGGGCCGAAGACCAGGCGCCGGGTGTTCGAGTGCATGCCGTCGGCGCCGACCAGCAGGTCGTAGGAGCGCTCGGAGCCGCTGCGGAAGCGGACCTGGACGCCCTCCTCGTGCTGGACCAGGGTGTCGATCGAGTCGTCGAAGCGGTACTCGACGCCCCGGCCGGCCACCTCTCCGATCAGGTGGGCGAGTTCGTCGCGCAGGATCTCCACGTCGGGGCCGTCGACCGGACCGCCGCTGGCCGTCCACTCGGTGTTGCGGCTCAGCTCGCGGCCGTTCTCGTCGACCACGGACATCCCGCGCAGGCCGGTGCGGCGCGCGCGGACCCTCGTCAACAGGCCCATGCGGTCGACGACTTCGAGCGCGTTGCCGCGGATGTCCACCGGCTGGCCGCCGCCGCGCAGCGACGGGGCGCGTTCGACGACGGTGACGCGGAAGCCGTAGCGGTCCAGCCAGTGGGCGAGGGCGGTGCCGGCGATCCCGGCGCCGGAGACCAGGACCGAGGTCGGGCGCGAGTGGTGCGGCCGGGTGCTGGTGGACATGGCGTGCCTCCCTTGGATCGTGTGCTGCCACGCACCAGCCTCCCGCCCTTCGCCGTCGCCGCGCCGGCATTCCGCCGTCACCGCTGTCGCCGCGCCGGCATTCCGCCGTCACCGCTGTCGCCCCGCCGACAGCGTGCTGACAGGGCGTCACCTCACCGGCCCGTCCGGAGTCGAGGACAGGATCAGACCTATATAACGCTTATCGTGGAACACGTCGGACGGCAGGGGCCGCCGGCACGGGAACGCCAACGGAGGAACAGCCATGAGCGACACTGCGACCACCATCGCCCCCGCCGTCACCGGTGAGCGGGCCGACCTGCTGGCGCAGCTCGCCATGCAGCGCCACTTCCTGCGCCTCACCACGCGTGACCTGAGCGACGAGCAGGCCGCGCTGCGCCCCACCGTGAGCGAACTGTGCCTGGGCGGCCTGATCAAGCACGTCGCGTCCGTCGAGCGGGCCTGGGCCGGCTTCATCCTGGAGGGCCCGTCCGCGATGCCCGACTTCGCCAACCCGACGCAGGAGGACCTGGCCCGGCGGGCCGACGTGTTCCGCATGCTGCCGGGCGAGACCCTGGCCGGGGTGCTGGCGGCCTACGAGGAGGTGGCGGACCGCACCGACGCGGTGGTCGCCGCCCTGCCGGACCTCGACGTCTCCCAGCCGCTGCCCGTGGCGCCGTGGTTCGAGCCCGGCGCCCGCTGGTCGGCCCGCAAGGTGCTGCTGCAGATCATCGGCGAGACCGCGCAGCACGCCGGCCACGCCGACATCCTGCGGGAGTCGCTGGACGGCGCCAAGTCGATGGGCTGAGCGGCTCGGGGCGCACCGCCCCCGGCACGCGTCCTGGGATGCGCGCCGGGGGCGGTGGGCTTTCGGCCGGGGCGGTGGTCAGCCGAGGTGCCGGGCGAGGAACCGCAGCGCGGAGTCCGCTTCGAAGGCCGGGAGGTCGCCGTGCCGGCCCGGGTTGGCGTGCAGGGTCTTCTCGGCCGAGCCGAAGGCCTCGAACAGGGCCAGGCCCGTCGCGCGCGGCACCCGCTCGTCGTCCCACTGGAGCAGGAACTCCACCGGGACGGTGATCCGCGCCGCCTCCTCGGCCGAGGCCAGGGCGCCGCCGAGGCCCAGGACCGCCGCGCGCACCCGGGGTTCGGCGGCGACGAACGGGACGCCGAGTCCGCAGCCCAGCGAGACGCCCCAGTAGCCCACCGGTCCGGCGCCGACGTGGTCGAGCCACTGGACCGCGTCGAGCACGGCCCGCCATTCGGGGACGGTCCGCCGTGCCACCAGGGCGTGGAACTCCGCGAGGAGCGGCGCCGGTTCGGCCCCGGCCTCGATGCGCTCCCGGTTGGCGGTGGCGATCCGGTCGTACTCCTCCTGCACCGGCCGGTCGCCGTGGCCGGGCACGTCCGGGGCGACCACCGCGAAGCCGCACTCGGCGACGAGCCGGCGGGCGCGGTCCAGGACGGCGGGGGCCTTCTTGTGCTCGCCGCCGCCGTGGCCGAGCAGGACCAGGGGCCGGGGGCGGGCGGGGGCGTCGGGGGTCCAGAGCGCACCGGGGATCTCCCCCAGGACGAAGAGCTGCTCGCGGATGCCGCCGGACGAGGTGTCCGTGGTGAAGCGCATAGCGGTACGGGCCTTTCGGGGTGCCTACTGCGGGCACTCCCGGGCCATGCGAGGGAGAGGTGCCCGACCTGTCAGAGCGTTGATCGGTCCCACCTCCTCGGTTCGCAGCGGCGCACGGCGAGCTGGACGGTATCACGCGGCGGCGCGGCGCTGCCGGGAGTCAGAGGGTCTCACGGAACGTGTTGACACTCACCGCGGCAAGGAGTTACAACTTATAACGAACGCGAGAGAGTGAAACCGACCAGCGAGAAGGAGGGCGTGGCCATGACCGACCAGCGCCTGCTCGAAGTCGTCCTGCCGGGTGTGGTGGCTCCGGAGGGCCTGGAACTGCGCTACGGACCGGTGCCCGGGGCCGGCCCGGGCCGGGTCGTGATCGGCGTGGAGGCGACCGGCGTCTCGTTCGCCGAGCAGCAGATGCGCCGGGGGCGGTACTACGACCAGCCGCCGTTCCCCTTCGTCCCCGGCTACGACCTGGTCGGCCGGGTGTTGGCCACCGGCGAGGGCGTCGATCCGGCGCTGACCGGCCGGCGGGTCGCCGCGCTGGTCAAGGTCGGCGGCTGGGCCAGCCACGTGGCGCTCGACGCGGCGGACGCGGTGCCCGTCCCGGACGGCCTCACGGCGGTCGAGGCGGAGACCGTGGTGGTCAACGGCATCACCGCCTGGCAGATGCTGCACCGGCTGGCGCGGGTGCGCGCCGGGCAGACCGTCCTGGTGCACGGAGCGAGCGGCGGCGTCGGCTCCGTCCTGGTCCAACTGGCCCGCGCGGCGGGCGTGTCGGTGATCGGCACGGCCTCCGCCCGGCACCATGACGCGCTGCGCGGGCTGGGCGTCGTCCCCGTCGACTACCGGGCCGGTGACGTGCCGGCCCGGGTCCGGGAGCTGGCACCCGGCGGGGTGGACGCGGTGTTCGACCACGTCGGCGGCCGCAGCGTGGTCGACTCCTGGCACCTGCTCGCCCCCGGCGGCACGCTGGTCGCCTACGGCAGTGCCTCCACCCGCGACCACAGCGGCTCCAAGCAGTGGCCCGTGCTGAAGGTCCTGGCCCGCACCTGGGCCTGGAACGCCCTGCCCAACGGGCGCCGCGCCCACTTCTACAACATCTGGGCGGGCCGGGCCCTGGGCAGGGACGCCTTCCGCGCCCGGCTGCGGAGCGACCTCACCCGGGTGTTCGACGCCGTCCGCCGCGGCGACGTGACCGCCCGCGTCGCCGCCGAACTCCCGCTCGCCAGTGCCGCGGAGGCGCTGCGCCTGGCCGAGTCCGGCACGGTCGGCGGCAAGGTGGTGCTGGTTCCCTGACGGGTGCGCGGGAATCCCCGGCCCGTTGCCGGCACGGTCCTAGCATGGACGCCATGACGGACGCCGACTCCTCTCCGGAGCCCTTCAGCCCGCGGGCCACGCCCGCGGAACTGGACGACCTGCGCGCACGGTTGCGGGCAACCCGGTGGCCGGACGCGCCCCAGGACGCCGGGTGGTCGCTCGGCACGGACGTCGGCTACCTGCGGGAGCTGGTCGCCCACTGGGCGGACGGCTTCGACTGGCCGGCCCAGGAGCGGGCGCTCGCCCGGCTGCCGCGCTACCGCGCCCGGGTGGGCGGCCTCGGGATCCACTTCGTGCACGCGCGGGCCGTGGCTCCGGCGGGGCCGGTGCTGCCGCTGGTGCTCAGCCACGGCTGGCCTGACTCGTTCTGGCGCTACTCGAAGGTCGTCCCGCTGCTGACCGACACCGGCGCCCACGGCGCCGACCCGGCCGACGCCTTCGACGTGGTGGTGCCCGACCTCCCGGGCTTCGGCTACTCCGAGGCACCCGCCGGCGCCCCGCTCGACTCCGTCGCCGTGGCCGGGCTGTGGGCCCGGCTGATGGACGTCCTCGGCCACCGGCGCTTCGGCGCGGCGGGCGGGGACCTCGGCAGCCACGTCAGCCGCTACCTCGCGCTCGACCACCCCGAGCGGGTGGTGGCCGTCCACCGGACGGACGCCGGCCTGCCCGTGCCCGGCACCGGCCCGGACGACCTCACGCCCGAGGAGCGCGCCTGGTTCGCGGACGTCGCGGCCTGGGGCGCGCGGGAGGGCGCGTACGGGGCCGTCGCGCGCACCAAGCCGCAGAGCGCCGCCGTCGGCCTCACCGACTCCCCGGCCGGGCTGGCGGCGTGGCTCGTCGAGAAGCTGCGGGCGTGGAGCGACTGCGGCGGCGTGCTCGAACGGTCCTTCACCCGGGACGAGATCCTCACCAATCTGACCGTCTACTGGCTGACCGGGACGATCGCCTCGTCGATGCGGATGTACCACGCCAACGCCGCGATCCCGACGGAGCAGCTCGCCCGCCGGGTCGAGGTGCCGTCCGGCTTCGCGCTCTTCGCCGGGGACGTGCTGCGTCCGCCGCGCGCCTGGCTGGAGCGCACCACCAACCTGGTGCACCTGAGCGAGCCGGCGCGCGGCGGGCACTTCGCGCCGTTCGAGGAGCCCGAGCTCTACGCGCAGGAGCTGCGGACGTTCTTCCGCCCCTACCGGGAGGCCGCCTCCGGCCGGTGATCCGCCCCGGCCGCTGCCGGACGCGTGGCCGTCCGGCTCGCGGGGAGAGGTGGCCGCAGGTGCGCCCCCGGCTCAGGCCCGGGTGCCCGGGGCGAGGTGCTCGCGGGCGGCTGCCAGGTGGCGGGCGGCGGTGCCGAAGTGGTGGGAGACCAGCGGGAGGACCCGGGGGTCGAGCCTGCGGGTGAAGGCCTCGGCGGCCTCCAGGGGGGCGGTGGCGCGCAGCAGCAGTGCGGCCGTCTCCGTGCCGTGCGGGCCGGGCCCGGAGGAGCGGAGGCCGGCGGCGGTGCGGCGCAGCAGGATCAGCGCGTCCTCGGCGTCCGGCGGACCGTCCGGGAACTCGTGGCCCCACCAGGACAGTTCGGCGGTGACCGCTCCCAGGTGCGTCTCACAGCGCCGGAACCACCAGTCGGTCCAGGTGGCGGGCAGGATCGCGGTCTTCGGACTCACGTGGTGACTCGACACAGGCCGATCATGTCCCACGACGTCCGCCCGCGCGCGGGAAATCGGGAAGAACCGGTCGTCCGGGTGTCAACAGCCCCGGCTGTCGGCGGGCAGCACGAGGCCGGCCGTCACCAGGCGCCCGCCGGTCACCCTGATCTGCCGGCTGTAGGGGCCGGTGGGCTCGCCGCTCGGGGCGACCAGGTTGAGGCGGTCAGCCGGCGAGGCCGAAGGCGGCCCGGACGATGCGCTCGGCGACGGGGTTCATGCCCTGGGCCTTGGCGTCGGTCGCGTTGACGGAGTGGACGAGGGTGCGGGAGAGGTCCCTGGTCGCCGCGATGAGCGTGCTGTACCCGGGCCGCTCACCGGTCTTGAGCCACAGGATCTGCCCGTGGCCCGCGTCGAAGCGCTGCAGGCCCGCGCTCATCACGGCGCCCTCGACGGCCGGCACCGTGAACATCTCCTGCTCCAGGAGGGGTTGGGGGACGAGCTCGCCCCGGAACAGTGCGACGAGAAACCTCTCCAGGTCGGCGGTGGTGGAGATCATGTCGCCCGCGGCCCAGCGGTCGGACATGTTCCACTCGGTCGCGTCCACGACCCGGCCGTCCGCCAGCTTCTGGTAGCCCCGGTTGTGCGGGCCGTGGATGCGCGGGTCGGGACCGTCGGGGAAGGAGGTGTGCCGCATGCCGGCCGGGCGGAAGATCCGGACCTGCGCCTGGTGCGCGTAGGAGTCGCCGGTGATCCGCTCGATCAGCAGGCCGAGGACGGTGTAGTCGATGTTGCCGTACCGCTGCTTCCGGCCCGGCCCCTCCCCCGGCCCCCGGTAGGGGCCCTTGGCGACGGAGGCCGCGACGACGTCCTCGGGGGTGAGGGTCCGGAAGCGGTTCCGGTACCCCTCGGCGTTCTCCGGGCCGAGCGAGGAGCCCGGCTGGAGGCCGCTGGTGAAGGTGAGGAGCTGCCGTACGGTGATCGGTTCGAAGGCGTCGCCCAGCAGGCCCGGCAGGTACTGCTGGACGGTGCCGTCGAGGTCCACCCTGCCTTCGGCGGCGAGTTGCAGCACCAGCGCCGAGGTGACCACCTTGGTGGTCGATCCCGCCCGGAACCGGGCGCCTTCGAGGGCCTTGCGGCCGCTCTCCAGATCGTGCACCCCGGCACTCGCGTGCCAGCTCCCCGTGCCGCCGACGCGCACGAGGGCCGCCGTCGCGTCCGGGCCGGGCAGTCCGCGCAGGGCGTCCTCCAGCTCCTTCACGTCCGGCCCGCCGGCCGTCCGGCCCGCCTCGGCCCGGGCGCCGGGTGCGGCGGCGCCGGCCGGGGCCGCCGCCAGCGGGGCGGCGCCGAGGCCCAGCACGAGGACGGTGGCCAGGGCGGTACGCAGGCGGGTGCTCAAGGGACGCTCCATGGGTGGGGGCCGGATCGTTCGTGCGGATCCCACCCTGGCGGAGCACCCGGCCGCCCCGGATCACCGGCCGGGAGGGCCCGAACCCTGACGGCTCCCCGACCAACCGGGCTCCGCCGCAGCCGAGTTGTCGGGGTTCACCCTTAGGGTCTGCCCGACGGACGAGATCCGGGGCCGACGGGAGGACTTGCCTTATGCCGCGCATGCAATTATTGTTCCCGCAGAGATTGCGGCTGCAATCACTCCTGGGCACGTCTCCTCTCCTCCGCCTGCCGATCCGATCAGGAGCCCGACATGAGCACCAGCCTCTTCAGCCCCTACACCCTGCGGTCGCTCACCATCCCCAACCGGATCTGGATGCCGCCGATGTGCCAGTACAGTGCCGCACCGGACGGCGAGGCGGCGGGCGTCCCCAACGACTGGCACTTCACCCACCTCGCGGCGCGCGCCGCCGGCGGCACCGGGCTGATCATCGTCGAGGCCACCGCCGTGACCCCCGAGGGCCGCATCTCGCCCTACGACCTGGGACTGTGGAACGACACCCAGACCGAGGCCTTCCGCCGGATCACCGCATTCCTCAAGGCGCAGGGCACCGTGCCCGCGATCCAGCTCGGCCACGCCGGGCGGAAGGCCTCCACCGAGCGCAGCTGGGTCGACCGCGGCCGCGCCCTCGCCCCGGACGAGGAGCACGGCTGGACGCCGGTCGCCCCCAGTGCCGTTCCCTTCGAGTCCGGCCGGGTCACGCCGCAAGAGCTGACCGTGGAACAGATCGGCGAGATCGTGGGCCAGTTCGCCGACGCCGCCCGGCGCGCGCTCGACGCCGGGTTCCAGGTCGTCGAGGTGCACGGCGCGCACGGCTACCTCATCCACGAGTTCCTCTCCCCGCACAGCAACCGCCGCACCGACGCGTACGGCGGCTCCTTCGAGGGGCGCACCCGTTTCGCCCTGGAGGTCGTCGACGCCATCCGCGCGGTGTGGCCCGAGGACCTGCCGGTGTTCTTCCGCATCTCCGCGACCGACTGGCTCACCGAGAACCCCGAGGACGACCGCGAGGGCTGGACCTCCGCGGAGACCGTCCGGCTGGCCAAGGAGCTGCTCGCGCACGGCGTCGACCTGCTCGACGTCTCCACCGGCGGGATCGCGCCGGACGCCAGGATCGAGGCCGCCCCCGGCTTCCAGGTGCCGTTCGCCGAGGCGGTCCGCACCGGGACCGACCTGCCGGTGGCCGCCGTCGGCCTGATCACCGACCCGGCCCAGGCCCAGCAGATCCTCACCGACGGCCGCGCCGACGCCGTGCTGCTCGGCCGCGAACTGCTGCGCAACCCCTCCTGGGCCCGCCACGCCGCCACGGCCCTCGGCGGCGAGGTCGCCCTCCCGGCGCCGTACCACCGGGCGTAGCGAACGCAGCGGCCGGAGCGGGAAGTCGGCCCGGCCGACTTCCCGCTCCGCGCTTCTGCGGGGACCCCGCGGGGCCCGGGCGCCCGGCTGCCGAAACGGAGTGTCGGGCCGGCCCGGTGATCCACTGGAGTCCGCCCGGCATCGTCGGGGAAGTTCGGGCACAGGGGGTCTCCATGCGCGGGGCGCGTTCCGCCGTCGTCGTGGCCGTCACGGCGGCCGTCCTGGCGGGCGGCCTCACCGCCTGCGGGAGCTCCGGCGGCGTCGGCGCCGCAGGCGGTCCGTCACCGGCGGGCACCGTGCCGGACGCCGCGACGGCCGGGGCGACAGCCGGGGCGACGGCCACCGGGGCGGCCGAGCTCGATCCCGAGGAGGCGCTCGCGGCGGCGGCCGAGGTGATGCGCAGGGCCGGCAGCGCCCGGTACGCCCTGTCCGTCAGGGAGGGCAACGGGGGCGCGCCGGGCACGGGATTCGCCCGTTGGACGAACGGCCCGGCCGTGCTCGACTACCTCGCCGACGATCCGGGCGTCCGGCTCAGGCTCCGGATGGCCGGCAACACGGCGTACCTCGGCCCCACGGAGCAGGTCGCGGCAGCGGTGGGCGAGCAGGTCGTCTGGGTACCGACGCCCTTCGCCATGTGGCACAAGCCGTTCTACCCGCAGCTGAGCCTGGTGATGGACCCGGCGAACCTCCTGACCCTGGCCCGGGCGGGTTGGCTGGACAGGGTCGGGACGGAGACGGTCGACGGCGCCGAGGTCACCCACTACCGCGACATCGAGGACGTCGACGCCCTGCTGGCCGGGATCCCCGGTCTCACCGCCGAGCAGCGGCCCCACGCCGAAGTGGGTCTGAAGAAGAGCGGCAAGGCGTTCGTCCTCGACTTCTGGATCAACGCCGAGCAGCAGCTCGTCCGGGTCCGCCTGACCGGCGACAAGGAGGGCGAGGCGGCGGCCGTCACCGTGACGTACTCGGCGCTGGGCACTGCGCCCGCGATGGAGGCCCCCGCCGCGAAGGACCTCCGGACCTCTCCCGACCTCGACACGTTCCTCGGCCCCTCGCGCGCCGAAGCGGGCCCGGGGCCGGAAGGCGTCTGAGGCGGCCCCGACCCCGGGCCGGCCGGGGGCTTCCCGGTGAACATGAGCTCTTCCAGGGCCGCCACGAGCGCGGACCGGCTCCTGGTGGTCCAGGTGCCGAGGTAGGTGGGCTCGCGGGTGACGGTTCCCCGTCGCTTGTAACCGGCGAGGACGAGGAAGTCGGCGACGTAGCAGCCGTCGGGATCCCCCTCGGGCTCCCACCGCACGTCGAAGCAGAGGCCGTCGTACACGAGGTGACCGCTCACCAGGACGGATCCGGCGAGCCATTCGACGGTCTCCGGTGAGGGGTCCACGGCGTAGAGGCTGTTCATGTCGATCGTCCAGCCGGGGGCCACGCGCAGCGGCTGCAGCCGTCGCCAGGTCTCGCCCATGTCCTGTTCCACGCCCTCTCGACCGCCCGCGCACGGGCCCGGCGTCCCATGGTGGCAGGTCCACCGGCGGGGGCCGGCCGGAGGGCGGGGGCTGCCGGCGGCGCCCGGGGCGTCAGCCCGCGAACTGCCCGCGCAGGTCGCCGGCCGTCCGGGGGCGGGGCACCTGGTCCGGCGGGTCGCCGGGCACCGCGCCCGCCGGGAGCGGCGCGGCGCCGGGGGCGGCCTCGGCACCGGGCCCAGTCAGGGTCACGGGGTCGCTCGCGGTGCCCGGTGTGGGCCGTTCCCGGGTGGCGACGGTCAGACAGGCCACCACCAGCACGATGTTCTTGAGGATGTACTGCCCCTCCATCGTGGGAACGGGCGGGACACCGTGGGCCCACACGTCGTTCGGCAGCAGGAAGAGCGTCGCGAAGACCCCGGTCATGTGGACGAAGAACACGGCGAGGACCACCCGCAGCAGCACCCCGGTGACCAGGCCGAGCCCGATGGTGACCTCCATGAGCGCCAGCAGGAACCGCGCGACGTCGGGCGGCACCGCGTCGAAGGTCATCAGGCTCATGCAGCGGGTGGCGAGATCCTCGGCGGGGCTGGCTCCGGGGAAGAACTTCGGCAGCCCGAACCAGAGGTACAGCACGCCCACGCTGATCCGCAGGACACCGGGGGCCACGCGCCGGTAGGCGCGGGCGAATCGGTCGGCACGGCGTCTGGACGACCGCACCATCCGTGCGGGAAACGACTCCATCTGCCCCTCCTTCAGTGCGATCCAGCAGAGTTCCCAGCACCGAACGGCGACGGGGCATGTCACGGCCGATGGGATCCGGGTGAGGGGCGGCCCGGGGCACCGGCCGTGGCACGGCCTGTCAGGTACTGGCTCAGAAGCCCGCAGCTTAGCGCCCTGTTGCGGCGCCGCATAGGCTTCCCGGGGCTGGATGACCATGGAAGGAAGGCCGGGTTCCACCTTCTGGCATCACCGTCATGACTGCACCCCGCGCCGGAGGGCCCGCGCCGGACGAGCGGTACCGGTGGTGCGGGGGAGGCGCCGGCCCGCTCCCCCAACTCCTCGCCGAGGGAGCGCCGGTGGAGTCCGCCGAGGTGATCGCGGCCGTCGCCCGCCGGGGTTCGGGCCCGGGCCGTCCGGAGCTGGCCGAAGTGCGCCCCCCGGACCCCGGACACCCGGGACGGTGCGGGGACGGACCGCTACATTGGGCGCAGTGCCGGGGAGGGGGCGGGCACCGGGTTCGTTCCCGTGCCGCGGCCGTTGGGAGGACCTGTGTCTTCACCCCGTGGAGCGGACCGTCCCCGGAGGCGCCGGGCCGCCCGGCTCGCCGCCGGAGCCCTGGTCGCGGCCGCCACCGCCGTCGTCGCGCTGCCGGCCGTCCCGGCGCAGGCCGCCCCGGCCAAGGTCGTCTACCTCACCTTCGACGACGGCCCGAGCCCCCGCTACACCCCGCAGGTGCTCGCCCTGCTGTCCCAGTACGGCGTGCGCGCCACGTTCTTCGAGATCGGGCAGAACGTCGCGGCCAACCCGGCGGTCACCCGCCAGGTGAGCGCCCAGGGCCACAGCGTGCAGAACCACAGCTGGTCCCACCCGGACCTGCGGCGCCTGTCCAGGGCCGCCCTCCAGGACCAGGTGACGGCCACCGACGCGCGCATCCGGGCGCAGACCGGCACCACCCCGACCTGCCTGCGCCCGCCCTACGGCGGGGTGAACGCCACCGTCCGCGCCGCCTCCGCCGGCCTCGGCAAGAGCATCCAGCTGTGGAGCGTCGACCCCCAGGACTGGGCGCGCCCCGGCCGCGCCGCCATCGAGCGCCGCGTCCTGGGCGCCGTCAAGCCCGGTTCCGTCATCCTCCTGCACGACGGCGGCGGCGACCGCAGCCAGACCGTGGCCGCGCTGCCCGCCGTGCTGCGCACCCTGAAGTCCCGCGGCTACACCTTCGCCCTGCTCCCCTGCCGCTGAGCGGCGGCCCGCCCCGGACGCGGCGGCGCCCCGGACCGCTCGCGCGGCGGTCCGGGGCACCGTCCGTCGGGCCGTCCGTCGGGCCGGACGAGGGATCCGGGACGACGGAGCAGGGACGCGAGGTCCGGGACGGGAGGTCCGGGACGGGGCGTCAGGGACGGGCGGTGGCCAGGGCCTCGATGGCGGGGACGAGCTCCGCCGGGCTCGGCAGGGCGTCGTTCTCGGCGCGCAGGCGGGCGGCGCCCTCCCGCAGCGCCGGGTCGGTGACGAGACGGGTGAGCAGCGCGGCGTCGACGTCCGCGCTCGCGGAACGCAGCGCGGCCCCGGTGGCGACCATGGTGTCGGCCACCACGAAGTTGTCCGCCCCCTGGGGCAGCAGGAGCTGGGGCAGACCGGCCTGCATCCCGGTGAGGGTGCTGCCGGAGCCGCCGTGGTGGACGACCGCGTCGCAGACCCGCAGCAGTTCGGCGAGCGGCACCCACGGCAGCGGGTGGACGTTGGACGGCAGGCTGCCCAGGACGGTGAGATCGGCGTCGCCGACGGCGAGCAGGAACTCGGCGTCGACCTCGGCGGCGGAGGCGATCAGCCGGGTGATGGCGTCCAGGCCGTCCGTGTCGGCGATCACCGTGCCGAGGGTGACGGCGATCCGCGGCCGCGCGCCCCGGTGCAGCAGCGCGGCGGGGACGACGCCGCCGCCGTTGTACGGCACGTAGCGCATCCGCAGGCCGCCCGGGTCGCCGCCGAGCGAGACGGGCACGATGTTCAGCGGGGTGGATTCGGCGGGCCCGGCCACGCCGTGCTTCTCGTAGACGTCGGTGAAGTGGTCGGCCAGCTGGGCGGCCATGCCGAGGCCGGAGCTGATGCCGAAGTTCTGCAACGCGGCCGGGATGCCGAGCTTGGCGGCGACCAGCTGGGCGGAGGCCAGACAGGAGTCGTGGACGATCAGCTCGGCGCCCCAGCCGTCGGCCACCGCCAGCAGGTCGTCCACGGTGGAACGCGAGGCGAGGGCGAAGGCGGCGGCGCCGATCTCCATGATCTCCTCCTGCGTCAGGTCCGGCTGCGCGTAGTGCGCCTGGCGGCCGACGACCTCCTCGAAGGCCTCCCGCACGGGCCGCCCGTCGCCGATCTCGACGATCGGGAACCCGGCCTGGCGGAGCTGCTCCAACGGCTGCCCACTGGCGAACAGCACCTCGTGCCCGGCGGCCCGCACGGCCTGGGCGGTGGGCACCATCGGGAAGAGGTGGCTCGGAGCGGCCGGGCCGGTGAAGAGTATGCGCACAACTGTCTCCTGGTCGTTCTCGGGTCGGTCGACATCGGATCGCGCGGGGGCGGTCCCATCGTCGCCCTCAACTGACGAACGATCAGTTGCTCTTCCCCGCAGGATCGATAATCGGACGTTCTGGCCCGCGAACGCCGGAGGCCGGGGGATCGTGTTCCCGGTGGTCGCGCGTGTCGCGTCGCGTGCGCCGGGTACGCCGGTCACCCGCCCGTTGCGGCGGGGCACCGGAACGGGCGGGTGGGAGGGGTGAGGGGGCCATCGGCCGGTCCGCCGGGCCGGGCACGCGACCTGGCCTGTTCCCGTCGTTCGCGGGCGGCGCGGCGGCACGGCGTTTGGCAACCGCGCGTCCGATGGTGTCGGGGCCGGGACGGGACGAGGCTGGCGGGACGGGGCGACGGCACCGGGAGCGCGGCCGCCGGCTCAGTGCCGGGCGGCCGGGCGGTCCAGGAAGCGGCGCAGGCCGTCGCGCACGCCCTCGGTGGGGACGGTGGCGGCGAACCAGGCCGCCTCGACGGCCAGGCCCTCCTCGATCGGCAGGTTGATGCCCCGGGTCACCGCCCGCAGGCAGGCGGCCACCGCGGTCGGCGCGTGGCGGGTGATCCGGGCCGCCAGGTCGCGGGCGGCGTCCAGCAGGTCACCGGCCGGCACGACCGCGTTGACGAGGCCCAGTTCGGCCGCCCGGGTCGCGGGGACCGGGTCGCCGGTGAGGATCAGCTCCAGCGCGCGCTTGCGCCCGACGTGGCGCGGCAGCCGCTGGGAGCCGCCGAACGGCGGCGGGAAGCCGAGGGTGATCTCCGGCTTGGCGAAGGTCGCGTGCTCGGCGGCCAGGGCCAGCGGCGCGGCCTCGGTGATCTCGCACCCGCCCCCGTAGGCGAGGCCGTTGACGGCGGCGATCACCGGCTTGGGGAACTCCTCGATGCGCCGGGTCAGCGCGTGCCCACGCCGCACGATCTCGCGCAGCGCCGTCTCGGGACCGCCCGCCGATCGGGCGATGCTGCCGGCCAGCGAGGGGATGTCCGCGCCGGCGCTGAAGGCGCGCCCGCCGGCGCCGGTGAGGATCACCGCCCGCACGGCGTCGTCGCGCTCGGCCTCGTCGAGCCGCGCGAGCAGCGCGTCGATGGTCGGGTAGTCGAGCGCGTTGAGCTTGCTCTCGCGGTCGATGGTCAGGAGGGCGACGTCGCCGTCGAGTGCGCTGTGCACGGTCATGCCCGTACTCCGTTTCCACGTGCCGGTCCGCCGGGTGGCCGGACCGCCGCCGAGGCTAGGAGCAGGGGAGCGGGACAATCCAGGAATTGTCCTGGATACACTTCACCGCCCGGCTTCCCGCCCACGGACAGGTGCCGCATGCGACCGCCCGCCTACAAGGCCATCGTCGACGAGTACGCCGCCGCCATCCGCTCCGGCGCCCTGCCGGCCGGCGCCCGGCTGCCGACCCACCGCGCGCTCGCCCGCGAGCGCGGCATCGCCCCGGCCACCGCCACCCGGGTGTACACCGAACTGGCCGCCGCCGGACTGGTGGTGGGCGAGCAGGGCCGGGGCACCTTCGTCAAGGTCCGCTCCGGCTACGACGGCCTCGAACCCTCCCGCGCCCTGCCGGTGCCCCGGGTCGCCGACCTGTCGTTCAACCAGCCGCTCTCCCCCGGCCAGGACGACGACCTGCGCCACGCCCTGCGCGCCCTCGCCGCCTCCGGCGACGTCACCGCCCTGCTGCGCCAGCACCCGCCCGGCGGCCACCACCACGACCGGGCGGCCGTGGCCACCTACCTGCTGGGGCGCGGCATCGACACCGCCCCGCGCAACGTCCTGCTGGCCGGCGGGGCGCAGCAGGCGCTGGACTGCGTGCTGCGGGCGCTCACCCGGCCCGGCGACGTCCTCGCGGCCGATGCGCTCAGCTACCCGGGGATCAAGCTGCTGGCCGCCGACCGGGGCCTGGAGCTCGCCCCGGTGCCGGTCACCCCGGACGGCCCCGACCTCGACGCGCTGGACCGGCTGTGCCGGGCCCGCCGGGTGCGCGCGCTCTACACCATGCCCACCGTGCACAACCCGCTCGGCTGGGTCCTCGACGGCGGGCGGCGCGAGCGCCTGGTCGCCCTGGCCCGCGCGCACGACCTCCTGCTGGTCGAGGACGGCACCTACGCCTTCCTGGAGACCGCGCCGCCGCCCCCGCTGCGGACCCTGGCCCCCGAGCGCACCTGCTACGTCGCCGGACTGTCCAAGAACGTCGCCCCGGGGCTGCGGTTCGGGTTCGCCGTCGTGCCCGACGCCTGGCTGCGGCCCGTGACCGGCAGCCTGCGCGCCGCCGCCTGGGGCGTGCCCGGCCTGGTCACGGCCGTCGCCACCGGCTGGCTCGCCGACGGCACGGTGGCCCGCCTGGAGCGCGAGCGCCGGGCCGACGCCGCCGAGCGCCAGGCCGTCGCCCGGGCCGCCCTGGCCGGTCTGGACGTCCTGGCGCACCCCGCCTCCCCCCTGCTCTGGCTGGGCCTGGAGCCGCACCAGCGCCCGGACCGGGTCGCCGCCGTCCTCGCCGCCCGGGGGATCCTCGTCTCCACCGCCGACGCCTTCGCCACCGGCCCGCACCGCCCCGCCGCCCTGCGGCTCGCCCTGGCCACTCCCCCGCGCGCCGAACTGGCCGCCGTGCTGGCACGGCTCAGGGCCGCCGTCGAGTCCGTCGCGCCCTGACCGGACGGGGGGCGTGCGCCGGGCGCCCGGTCCTCTATCCTCTACGTCAGGTGTCGGGCAGGGGGCCCGGGTTGTTGTCCTTGGGGGTGTGTTGTGGTCACCGGTCGGGTTGTGCGGTACGACAGTGTGCGCGGGTACGGGTTCATCGCTCCGGACCATGGCGGGGAGGACGTCTTCCTGCACGTCAACGACATGCTGATGCCCGAGTCGCTGGTGCACTCGGGTCTGGTGGTGGAGTTCGAGATGGAGGAGGGCGACCGGGGGCTGAAGGCCTCCTCGGTGCGCCTGCCCAAGGGGGCGGCGGCGCGGCCGGCCGGGCCGGCGGTGACGGCGGCGCGGGTGGTGGCGGCCGAGGGCGACGACGCGGAGTGCGACGTCCTCACCTCCGCGGAGCTGCTGGTGGAGGTCACCGAGCTGCTGCTGGAGCACGTGCCCTCGCTCACCGGCGAGCAGGTGCTGAAGGTGCGCAACGCCGTGCTGCAGTGCGCCAGGGGCCACGGCTGGACCGAGGGCTGAGCCCGGCCGACGGTCGTACGGGGTTGCGCGCGGATCAGAAGAGCACGTCGGTGCAGGAGTAGAACGCGTTCGCGGTGTCCGCGACGTCCCAGACCGCGACGACCACGTGGTGCCCGGTGCGACCGGTGGGGAGGGTCGCGGTGTGGGTGGTCGTGGCGGCGGGCTGGCGGCCGTTGTAGGGCACCGTCAGGAACGGCGTCAGGTCCAGGCTGGCCCGGGTGATCTTCTGGGTCGGGTCGTAGCCCTGCTTGGTCAGGAAGTAGCGGAAGTTGGTGGTCGAGTGCCGGGCCTCGATCTCCCAGGTGAAGGTCTGCTGGGCGCCGCCCGTCACCTTGGTGGTCGGCCAGGCCCCGTTGCGCGGGTTGTCCAGCGGCGCCCAGCGGGCGTCGGCGCCCGCGCAGATGGTGCCGTCGGCGGGACCGCGGCTCGGGAAGCCCTTCGGGCCCTCGACGCTCTGCGGCTCCCACTGGATGTCGCCGCAGTTCTTGACGACACCCGCGCCGCACAGGGCCGAACGGCTCGGCGGGAGGTTGATGAACCCGTGCGAGTTGGCCGGGACGGCCATCGCGAGCGGGACGGCGACCGCGGCCAGGGCCGCGCCGACGATGTGGCGTTTGCGCATGATGCTCCTCCGTGGGGGGATGGAGAGTGCGCCCGGCGCAGGAGCGGAGCGCGTGGGGGTGCGCCAACCGCGTGGATCTTGGCATGCCTGCGCCAGGTGAATGCCCATACCGTAGGGAGCGCGGCGCCCACCGTCAATGGTCTGGACCAGTTGACGTTCGGTCAACCGGCGGTCACCGCAACGGCGCCACCCGCCGGCGCTCCCCCACGAGACGACCGGGCGGAGAGTGGAACCGGCGTGCGGCCCGGGGGCCGGTCCGGTAGCGTGCCGTCCATGTCGAGTCCCGAATCGGACGAGGTGGGGGCTTTCGGTCACACGCCGTCAGCCCCCTGAACCCCCGGAACAAGCCCGAGCCCGCACCCCCGCCGCGCCGCCGTCCCGTGCCGCGCGGCCGGATCGGTGCGCTCCTGGGTGCTGACCGCGGTGACGAGTCGCCCTTCCCGCGCCTCTCCTCACCCCGGAGCCACTCGATGCCCCTTCCGCTGTACCTGCTCGCCCTGGCGGTCTTCGCCATGGGCACCTCGGAGTTCATGCTCGCCGGCCTCCTGCCCGCCATCGCCCCGGAGCTCGGGGTCACGGTCGGCGCCGCCGGCACGCTCACCTCGGCCTACGCGATCGGCATGGTCGTCGGCGCACCGCTGACGGCGGTGCTCGCCCGCGCCCTGCCCGGGCGCCGGGCCCTGCTCGGGTCCCTGCTCCTGTTCACGGCGGCGCACGCCGCGGGGGCCGCCGCGCCGAACCTCCCGGTCCTGCTCGCGACCCGAGTGGTCGCGGCGCTCGCCAACGCGGGGTTCCTCGCCGTCGCGCTGACCACCGCCGCCGCACTGGTGCCCGCCGACCGGAAGGGGCGCGCGCTCGCCGTCCTGCTGTCGGGCACCACCGTGGCGACGGTCGCCGGTGTCCCCGCCGGCGCGGCGCTGGGCGCGGCGCTCGGCTGGCGGGCCGTCTTCCTCGCCGTCGCCGCGCTCTGCCTGCCCGCCGCCCTCGGCGTCCTCACCGGGGTCCCGGCCGGCCGCACGGCGCAGGACGCCACCGAACGCCCGTCCGTGCGGGCGGAGTTCGCCGAGCTGGGCAAACCCCGGCCGATGGCGGTCATGCTGCTCGCCGCGCTGGTCAACGCGGCCACCTTCGCCGGTTTCACCTACCTCGCGCCCGTGGTGACCGGCACCGCCGGGCTGGACGGGTCATGGGTGCCGGTCGCCCTGGTGCTGTTCGGCGCCGGTTCGTTCACCGGCGTCACCGTGGCGGGGCGGCTGTCCGACCGGCGCCCCGGTTCGGTGCTCGCGGCCGGCGGCGCGCTCCTGCTGATCGGGTGGCCCGCCATGGCCGTGCTGGCCCACCGGCCCGCCGCGCTGCTCGCCCTGGTCTTCGCCCTGGGCGCGCTGTCGTTCGCGGTGGGCAGCACGCTGATCACCCGCGTCCTGTACGAGGCCGCCGCGGCTCCGACGCTGGCCGGCGCCGGGGCGACCGCCGCCCTCAACGTCGGCGCCGCGGCCGGCCCGCTCGGCGGCGCGGGCGCGCTGGGCACGGCGGCCGGGGACCTCGGGCCGTTCTGGCTCAGCGGCCTGCTGGTCCTCTGCGCGCTGCTGCTCGCCGCGCCCCTGCACCCGGTGCTCCGGGGCGAGGGGCGCGACCGGAGCGAGAAGCTCGGCCGGAGCGAGCAGCGCCGCCGGGGCGACCGCCGGGACAGGGGCGACGGCCGCACCGGGGTGCCCGGGTGAGCGGGCGCCGTCAGCGGCGGACGGCCGGGGCCGGCTCGCCGTAGACGCGCAGCAGTTGATGGGCGTGCAGCCAGCGCAGTTCCGCACCGCAGGCGCGCAGCGCCATGCCGAGGGCGTGGCGCATCGCCCCGTCGACCGCCGTACGGGCGGTGGCGGCCCGGGCGGCCTCGGGCGCGTCGCTGTCGGCGAGGTCGGCGAGGCGGCGGGACGGGTTCCAGCCGAGGTCCGCCGCCCGGTCGCGGTCGTCCCCGCCGCCGGTCGGGGCGCAGCGGTCGAGGGTGATGCCGGTGGCGCCGAGACGGGGGGCGACCGGCAGGCCCGCGAGGGCCGCGCTGCGCCGCACGGTGGCCACCAGGCCCGCCGGGAGGCCGAGTTCGTCCGGGGTGTGGCCGAGCGGGCGGGGGGCGAGGACACCGGGCGGCACCAGCAGGCCGCCACCGGCGGTGACGGGGCCCTCCACCCTCAGCTCCCGGCCGCTGCGGTCCCGGACGGTCTCCAGCCCGAGGGCCGGCAGGAACTCGGCGAGCGCGTTGATCATGGCCGTCTCGACCAGCTCCCGGGCCGACCCGGCCCCCTGTCCCGGTTCCGCCGCGGCGGCGGCGTCGGCCAGCCGTGGGGAGGGGAGCCAGTCGAGGGCGGCGACGCCCGCGCACAGGTCGCGGTCGTCCACGGGGCGTGCGGGGCGGATGCGCACGCCGGGACCCTGGTCACCGAAGGCGACCGGCAGGCCGGCGAGCAGCACCGCGTCGGTGAGGCGGTCGGCGAGGGCGGGATCGACCCGGCCGGCGGACGGGCCGGCGCCGTCCGGGGCGGGGGGCTGCCGGTGCGACGGGAAGCTCAACGGTGCGGGCCCTTCTGAGCGGCCCCCGGCCGGTGGGCGGCGGGGGGCGGGGGGTGAACGGGGACGTGGACGGGACGGACGGGGCGGCCCGCCCGACGCACTGACGAACTCCAGTTCCCCACCCTTCACGGCCTCAAACTCCTTTCGGCATGGGCATGATGGGCGGACCGCGGGGCGGCCGGGCCCGGCACCCCGGCCGGGCCCGCGCCGGGGCGCCGGGCAGGCCTGCGAGCAGGCACTATCAGCCACTCCCGGCGGCGGACGTCCGCGTTCCGGCCGATCACCCCGCTCCGGGGTTGACCGGCCAAATTGGTCCATGCCACTTTCTGATCGCGCGGCCCGCCACCTCCTCCCCCACGGCTGTCCCCGAGGTGGACCCGGGCTCCCCTCCGCCGGTGCCGCGCAACGTCCCCCACTCCAGGAGAGGAACCCCATGACCGTCCGAACCAGCCGCCGGCGCCCCCGCCTGCGCGCGGCGTTCGCCGCCGCCGTCGCCGCCGGGCTCGGCGCCGCAGTGCTCGGCGCCCTGCCGGCGGCCGCCGCGGGCGAGCCGCTCGCCGTGCAGTACCGCAACGGCGGCAGCGGCAGCTCGCAGGCCTCGCCGTGGCTCAAGGTCGTCAACACCGGATCGGCGCCGGTCGCCCTGGACCAGGTCAAGCTGCGCTACTACTTCAGGTCCGACGCGCCCCTGGCCGCGTACCGCTTCGCCTGCGACTGGGCCGTGCGGGGCTGCGCCAACGTCACCGGCACCATCGGCACCATCAACGAGTCCGGCGCCGCCGCCGACCGCTACCTGGAGATCGGCTTCACCGCGGGCGCCGGCACGCTGGCCCCGGGGGCCGACAGCGGCGACCTCCAGCTGCGCGTGCACCGCACCGACTGGCAGTCGATGAACCAGGGCGACGACTACTCCTTCGGCGCCGCGCAGAGCGGCTACGCGAACTGGACCAAGGTCACCGCCAGTCTCGCCGGCGTCCAGGTCTGGGGCACCGCCCCCACCCGGCCGACCGTCCCGGGCGGCGAGGTGATGTTCGACGACCTCGACTACACCGGTCACGACGACCCCTCGCTCGCCGCCCACGGCTGGAACGCGCGCTCGGGCGGCGGCGGGCCGGGCGTCGCCGGGGCCACCTGGGAGGCCGGGAACGTCACCTTCGCCAAGGAGGCCGGCAACTCGGTGATGACCCTGCGGACCTCGACCGCCGGGACCCCCGAATCCACCCGGCACAGCGAGTTCCACAGCCAGGCCATGAAGTTCCGCAACGGCACCTACGCCGCCCGGGTCCGCTTCTCCGACGCCCCCGTGAGCGGCCCCGACGGCGACCACCTGGTGCAGAGCTTCTTCGCCATCAACGACCTCAAGGCCCCGAACGCCGACGACTACTCCGAGTACGACTTCGAGTACCTCCCCAACGGCGGCTGGGGCGAGACCTCGAACATCTTCTTCACCACCTCGTGGGAGACGTACGGCCCGGACGGCTCCGTCAACCAGTACACGACCTCCCGCAGCTCGTTCGCCGGCTGGCACGACCTGGTCCTGACGATCGACGACAGCGCCATCGTCTACTACGTCGACGGGGTCGAGTTCTCCCGCCACGACGCCCGCTACCTCCCGGAGCGGCCGATGGTGATCGCCTTCAACCAGTGGCTCACCGACCTCGCCGGGCAGACCGGCGCCGAGGAGCGCAGCTACGAGGAGCAGGTGGACTACGTGCTGCACGTCAAGGACCGGGTGCTGACGCCCGCCCAGGTCGGCGCCGCCGTGACCGCCTACCGGGCCGCCGGGACGTCCTTCACCGACACCGTCCCCGCGCCCTGACCCGGACCCCGTCCGTGCCCGGCCTGCCGTGCCCGGCCGCCCGTCCCGCGGCCGGGCACGGCAGGCGTGCGTCGAGCACGGCGGGGCGCGCGGTGCTTCGTACACCACGGCCGGGTCGGAGGCGGTGCGGCGGACGGGTGGCTGCACGGGCCGCCCGGCCCCCGGACGGAGGGGCGGGGGCCGGGGGAATCCGCAGGTGGGCGGCGGCGGGCCGGGAGAGCGCCGCGGCAAACCGGCGCATCGGCGCCCGCCGGCCCCCACCCGCACCACCGGGCGCCGCCGTCCCACCCTTGGCCCCGGCCCCGGGGACCCGCACGATCTCAGGTGTCCGGCGGCCCACCGCCCGGTGCGGTGCGCAGCAATGGGTAGTGGCCCCCATTGATCCCCGCACCGTTCCGGAGGTCCGCTGGACACCGCCCGCGGCCGCGCTCCCCCGCCCCGCCCCGTCCCCACCCACCCCCACCCGTCGAGTGAGCAAGGCCAGGTGAACGGCATGCACGACCCCCACGAACCGGTGCACCGGGTGTCCCGGCGGTCCGCGATGTACCTGCGGTGCCGCCCGTACGACCCGCAGGAGGCCGACGACGTACGCTCCGCCATGGAGCACCTGGCCCACCGTCTCGCGCTGCCCCGCCCCGACGTCTACGCCGACCACGGCCTGAGCACCCGCGGCCCGCTGCCGGCGCTGGCCAGTCTGCTCACGGCGGCCGAGCGCGGCTGGGTGGACGTGGTGCTGGTGCCCGGCCCGTTCGTGTTCTCGCTCGACGACCGCGCGGCGGCGAACACCGTGCGGCGCCTCGCCCGGGCGGGCTGCCAGGTCGTCGAGGCCCCGGGCCGGGTGGTCCGCCCGGCCGCGCCGCGGCAGACGCCCGCGCGCGCCCGCCTCACCGCTCCCGCCGCCCCGGTGCCGCACGCCGACGGCGGACCGGTGGCGTCCGGGGCGCTCTGAGCGGGTACGCCCGGCCCCGGTCGACGGGGGCGGGGCGGACACGGGCATCATGGGGACATGTCCGCTCACACTCCCTGTGCCCCCGGCCCGGCGTGGTGCCGATGAACCGGCCGCCGGCGCCGGACGTGCCCGGGGGCCGCGGTTTCGTGGGGCGGGCACGGGAACTCGCCCGGCTGACCGAGGGGCTGACCCGGCCGCCGGCCGTGCTGCTCGTCGAGGGCGAGGCCGGTGTCGGGAAGTCGCGGCTGGTCGCCGAGGCGGTGCGGGCCCTGGAGGGCACCGGACGCGCGGTGCTCCTCGGCCGCTGCCACCCGCTGCGCGAACCGGAGCCGTTCGGCGCCGTGGTGGACGCCCTGCGGGACGCCGCCGCCCTGCTGCCCCCGCCCGGCGAACTGCCGCCGAGCACCGGGGCGCTGCGCGGGGTGCTGCCGGACCTCGCCGACCGGCTGCCCGCCGCGCCGCCGGACGGCGGGGAGCTGGTGTCCGCCCGGCGGTCGGCCGCGCGGGGGCTGCGGGCGCTGCTGGCCGCGCTCGACGATCCGGTGCTGGTGGTCGAGGACGTGCAGTGGGCCGACGACGCCACGCTCGACCTGCTGCTGCGGCTGGCCCGTGATCTGCCGCCGCGGCTCTCCCTGGTGGTCACCTACCGCCCCGAGGACCTGCCGCCCGGCGTCCCGTCGCCCGCCGCCGCCTACCGCGGCGCGCCGGGTGCGCCGGGGAGCGGCGCGGACGTGGTGCGCCTGGAGCCGCTGGACGCGGCGGAGGTGGCGGAGCTGGCCCGGGCCGCACTCGGTCCGGCGGGCGGCACCGAGCTCGCCCGGGTGCTGCACGCGCGCACGGCGGGCCTGCCGCCGGCCGTCGAGGAGGAGCTGCGGGCCCTGACGGGGCGTCCGTCGCCCCGGCGGGGGGCGGACCTGGCGGTCCGGCTGGCTCAGGCCGACCTCCCGCGCGCCCTGGCGGACGCCGTGACCGGGCGGCTCGCCGGGCTCGGCCCGCAGGCCGCGGCCGTGGTCGATGCGGCGGCCGTGCTCGGGGTGCCCGCCGACCAGGACCTGCTCACCGCGGTCGCCGGGCTGGACGCCGGGGACGGTGCGCAGGGCCTGGCCGAGGCGCTGCACCGGGCCGTCCTGCACGAGACCTCGCCGGACCGCTACGCCTTCCGCCATCCGGCGGTCCGCCAGGTCGCCCACCGGCGGATCGCCGGGCCCGGGCGGCGCGTCCTGCACCGGCGGGCGGTCGCCGCGCTGGAGACCCGCGAGCCCCGCCCGCTCGCCCGGATCGCCGAGCACACCCTCGCGATGGGCGACCGCGCGGCCTGGCAGGACCTCGCCCAGGCCGCCGCCGACCAGGCCGTCGCGCTCGGCGACCCGGGCGGCGCGCGCCGGATGCTGCGCAGCCTGCTGGACGAGCCCGACCTCGACCCGCGCCGGCGCGGCCGGGCCGCCCTGGCGCTGGCCCGGCTGGCGGCCGACGACGTCGACCCGGCGGCCAGCGTGCAGGTACTGAGCGGCATGGTCGCCGATCCGCGGCTGCCGGTCGCCGACCGCGGCGAGATCCGGCTCGCGCTCGGCTTCCTGACCGCGGTGCACAGCGGCAACCGGGCCGGGTTCGACCGGATCCGGGAGTCCCTGGAGGAGCTGGAGGAGCGCCCGGTGCGGGCGGCCCGGGCCATGGTGGCGATCTCCATGGACGAGCGCGACGGCGCGGGCCGGCACGCCTGGGAGTGGCTCGACCGGGCGGATCGGCTGCTCGCGGAGCACCCGGACGAGGACGTGGCCGCCGCCGTGCGGGCCACCTCGCTGACCTTCCAGGCCCGGGCCGGCGATCCGGCGGTCTGGGGCCGGCTGGACGAGCTGCCGCGCGCCTCCGAGCGTCCGGAGGTGATGCGCCAGACCACCCGGGCGCTGTACAACACCGGCGAGATCGCCATCGAGCTGGGCTACGACACCCGGGCCGCGCACCTGCTGACGGAGAGCCGGCGGCTGGCCCGGCTGACGGCCATCCCCTATCTGGAGTGCTACAGCCGGCTGGCGCTGATCCGGCTGGACATGCTGGCCGGGCGCTGGGACGGGGTGGAGCAGCGGTTCGCCGCGCTGGGCGCGGAGTTCGACGACCTGGCGATGGCCGGGGCCGAGCGCGCGCTGCTGTTCGGGCGGCTGGCGGCGGGGCGGGGCCGGCTGGCGGTGGCCCGGGAGGAGTTCACGGTCGCCGCGCGGTACGGGCAGCGGGAGTCGCAGGTGACGGTCGCGCTGCGGGCGGCCGCCGGGCTCGGGGGTCTGCAGCTGCTGGAGGGCGACACCGCCGGGGCCGCCGCCACGGCCGGCCCGGCGCTGGCGACCGCGCGGCAGGCCGACGCCTGGGCGCGCACCGCCGAGCTGTTGCCGGTCGCGGTGGAGGCGCTGCTGGCGACGGGCGCGCGGGCGGAGGCCGGCGCCGTCGTCGAGGAGGCCGCCGGGGCGCTCGCCGAGCGGGGCGCGCCCGCCGTGTCGGCGGCGCTGGACCTGGCCCGGGGGCTGCTGGCGGCGGCCGGCGGCGGGCCGGGGGCGGTGGAGGCGTTCACCCTGGCCCGGGACCGCTGGCAGGACATCGGGCGCCCCTACGAGGCGGCGCGGGCCGACGAGCGGATCGCCGCCGCACTGGCCGCCGTCGACCGCACCCGGGCGGCGGAGCGGATGGCGGCCGCCGAGCGGGTCTACCTCGGCCTGGGGGCGACCACCGACACCGCCCGGTGCCGCAAGCTGCGCCGGGACCTCGATCTCGGCGGGATCGGCTCGCCGGGGCGGCGGGGCTACGGCAAGCAGCTGTCGCCGCGCGAGCGTCAGGTGGCGGAGCTGCTCGCCCAGGGCGCCGCCAACCAGGACATCGCCCAGGCGCTCTTCCTCTCGCCGCGCACGGTGGAGCACCATGTGGCGAACGTGCTGCACAAGCTGGGCACCGGCCGGGCCGGGACGGCGCAGGCGCTCGCCCGGGCCGAGGCCGAGGCCGGGGAGGCGTCGGACGACGGGCCGGCGCCGGGCCCCTCATCGTTCCCGGGGAGCGATAGGTAGTCACCCGCATTGATCCGGCCGGGCCGGGCGGGTTCCCTGGTGGTCACCGGCGAGCGAGCGGGGCAGCCGCTCCCCGACCAGGAGGGATCCCAGGAGATGAGTGCACGTCACCACGCGCCGAGCGCGACCGCCGTCGAGGCGTCGGACGGAGTGGCCCCGGCGGGGGCCACGGTCCGGATCTCCCCGTCCCCCCGCCGGGCGGGGAACCATCCGCTCGCCCTGGTCCGGCTGGCCCGGCTGAGCCGTTCCGGCCCCGCGCACTGGGCGCACTGAGCCCGCCGGTCCCCGGCCCGCCGCGTGCGGGCGGCAGGCCGGGGACCGGCTGATCACGGAAGGACCAGGCCCTGTCCGGGCGATCGGACAGGGCCTTCGCCGTGTCCGCGGGCCGGTCGCCGTCAGCAGCCGACCGGCACGGTGAGGGTGGCGGTGGCGGGCGGCCAGCCCCATTCGGTGGTCTCCAGCGATCCCGTGACGTTCGCGCCGCACGGCGCGGTGACGGTGAGCCCGCCCACCGCGGTGCC
The DNA here is from genome assembly GCF_042884635.1 of Kitasatospora sp. NPDC058115. Taxonomy (NCBI): domain Bacteria; kingdom Bacillati; phylum Actinomycetota; class Actinomycetes; order Kitasatosporales; family Streptomycetaceae; genus Kitasatospora; species Kitasatospora sp. NPDC058115. Next base: position 217,160 of record NZ_JBHVTL010000011.1, on the reverse strand, counting down.
GCTGTGGTCGACGAGGACGCTGGGCGTGATGGTGCCGAGCACGGGGCCGCCGACCACCGAGGCGGTCAGCCGGTAGGGGACCGTCCGGGCCGTCCAGCCGAGGCTGCCGGGCGTGGTCCGGCCGTAGAAGGTGACCTGGTCGCCGCTCACGGTGGCGCAGATCTCGTTGACCACCACGCCCCGGTACCCGGTGACGCAGAGGCCGCCGGGGCCGGCCGGGCCCTGGGAGGCTTCGGCGGCGGGGGCGGTGCCCTGGGCGGCTGCACCGGTGGCACCGGCGGCGGTCAGGACGGCGCTGGTGGCGAGGATGGCGAGGAGCCGGTTCATCGGGTGATTCCCGTTCATGGGTAGGGACGGCGAGGTGAAGCCATGTGACATTTCACGCTTCACACCTCACATGCTGGCATCGATTCGTGCGGAACTCCTAATTCCACCCTGCCTTTTGAAGCCTTCGGTCGATTTCGGCCTTTCAATGACCGATTCCTATCGACGGCGCAACCTTCATGACCACCCGGTTTCCGCCCGTGAACACTTCGTTGCGACCGTTGCCCCGGCGCTGCGCCGCCGCGCAGGATGAACCGGCCCCGGCCGCGCGGGCGAACGCGCGGCGGACGGGCGGCCGACAGGAGGCGATCGTCGTCGTGTCCGCACAACAGCTCCACCTCGCCGTGCTCCCGCCCGGCGCGAACGGCCCCGCCGGCCCCGCCGGCCTCGACGGGCTCATCCGGCTCGCCCGGACCGCCGAGCAGGGCGGGTTCGACTTCCTCCTCCTGCCCGAGAGCGCGCCGCCCGGACCCGAGGTGCTGACCGCCCTCGGCGCCCTGGCCGCCGTCACCACCAGGCTCGGGCTGGCCGCCGCCCTCGACCCGGCCGTGCACCAGCCCTACGACCTGGCCCGGCGGCTGGCCTCGCTCGACCACCTCAGCTGCGGGCGCGCGGCCTGGAGCGTGACGGCAGGCCCCGACGGCGCCACCGCCGCCGGGCTGCGCCACGGCCGGCTCCCGGCGGACGCCGACCGGCACGCCCATGCCGCCGAGTTCCTGCGCGCCGCCCGGGTGCTGTGGGACAGCTGGGCCGAGGACGACCTCCCCGCCGACCAGGCCGGCGGCCGCTTCGTGCGGCCCGGCGCGGGCACCTTCGCCCATCGGGGAGCACACTTCGACCTCACCGGCCGGTTCACCACCCCGCGCCCGCCGCAGGGCCACCCCGTGGTCGTCCGGACCGTCGCCTCCCCGCAGGACCTGGCCGCCGCGGCCGCCGACGCCGAGGTGGTGGTCGTCCCGTACAGCGGGCTCGCCGCGGCCCGCGCGCTGCGCGAGGACCTCGCCGAGCGGCTCGCCGCGCACGGCCGCTCCCCCGATGGGCTCCGGGTCCTCACCGCCGTCGGCTGGCTGCTCGGTGACACCCCCTCGGCGGCGCGGGAGACCACCGCCGACGTCGCCGGGACCCCGCGCCAGGTCGCCGACGCGCTCACCGCGTACGTCCGGGGCGGCGGTTCGGACGGGTTCCTGCTCACCCCGCACCCGGCGGCCGGCCCGCTGGAGGAGTTCGTCGACCGGGTGGTGCCGCTGCTCCGGGCCGAGGGCGCGCAGCGCACCGAGTACACCGGCGCCACCCTCCGCGACCACCTCGGGCTCGCCAAGGCCCGCCGACCGAGCCGGGAGAACGCCGCATGACCAGCCCCGCCGACGCCGCTCGCGGCCTGCCCCCGCTGCACCTCGCCGTCGCCCTGGACGGGGCCGGCTGGCACCCGGCCGCCTGGCGCGCCGAGGGCGCCCGCCCCGGCGAGCTGTTCACCGCCGGCTACTGGGCCGGCCTGGTGGCCGAGGCCGAGCACGGGCTGCTCGACCTGGTCACCTTCGAGGACGCCCTCGCCGTCCAGTCCGTCAGCCTGCGCGGGCCCGACGACCGCACCGACCAGGTGCGCGGGCGGCTCGACGCCGTCCTGATCGCGAGCCGGGTCGCGCCGCTGACCAGCCGGATCGGCCTGGTCCCCACCACCAACGTCACCCACACCGAGCCGTTCCACCTGGCCGCCGCCCTCGCCACCCTCGACCACGCCGGGCACGGCCGGGCCGGCTGGCGGCCGCAGATCTCCGCCCGCGCCGACGACGCCGCCCACTTCGGACGCCGCGCCGCGGCCACCCTCACGGAGGGCGACCTCGCCTCCCCCGACACCATCTCGGCCCGCCTCGCCCCGCTCTTCGACGACGCGGCCGGGGTGCTGGAGCGCGTGCGGGGGCTGTGGAACGGCCACGGGAGCACCCCGCCGGTCACCGTCCTCGCCCACGCCCGCATCCCCTACGAGCTGGCGGCCAGGGGCGGCGACGTCGTGTTCGTCACCCCGCACTCGGCCGAGGACGCGGGCGCGGTCCTCACCGAGGTCGCCACCGCCGTCACCGCCGTCGCCCGGCCCGCCGACCGCCCCCTCAAGGTCTTCGCCGACCTGCTGGTCCTCCTCGACGACCGCCCCGGCGAGGCCGCCCGCCGCAAGGCCCGGCTCGACGAACTCGCCGGCGCCCCGCTCGCCTCCGACGCCGCGGTCTTCACCGGCACGCCCGCCGAACTCGCCGACCTCCTGCTGGCCTGGCGGACCGTGGAGACCGCCGGCCTGCGCATCGACGGATTCCGCCTGCGCCCCGCCCGCCTGCCCCACGACCTCCTGGCGGTCACCCGCGGCCTGGTCCCCGAACTCCAGCGCCGCAGCGCCTTCCGCACCGCCTACCGGGCCACCGGCCTGCGCGGCCACCTCGGCCTGCCCGGCGCCGTCGGCGCCCGGACCTGAGGCCCGGGAGCGCCCGACGGCCCCGGCCGGTCGGACCCGGGCCCCCGCCCGGTCCGGCCGGCTCCGTCGTGCCGCCCGCCGGGGCCGTCAGCCGTGCCCGGCCGGCTGTTCGCGCTGTTCATCCTGCCCGTGCTGTTCGTAGAGGGCCACCAGCACGCCGTGCACCGGTTCGCCGGCCGGGGCCTCGACGGCCTCGTCCACCAGGGCCCGGAGGGTGGCGCCGAGGCGGGCGGCCTGGTCGGCGGTCAGCCGCAGGTGCCGCAGCACCAGCAGGGGTTCCTGCGGAGCCCGGACGCACTCCTCGGCCACCGCCGCGAGCAGGGCGGTGGTCGGTCCGCCGTCCGGGCCGGTCACGGTGATCCGCCGGGCGGTGCGCCGGTAGACGTGCTCGCTGCCGCCGCGCACCTTCCGGGTCTCCACCAGCTGGACCACGCCGGCGTCCTGCAGCACCTTGAGGTGGTGCGCCACGGTGCTCTTGGGGCTGTCCAGCTGCGCCGCCAGCCCGCCGACCGTGGCGGGCCGACCGCCGAGGGCGAGCAGCAGGCGCTGGCGCAGCGGGTGGGAGAGCGCCTTGTACTGCTGCGGGGTCTCGATGGTGAGCGCGTCGTCCTGGGTCCGGTCCTCCATGGGTCAAGCGTCCAATTTTCTTGACGCTTTCGCAAGCCGCGTGCTCCACTGGCCCCACCTGATTCGATCATCACCAGCAGGGGGCAGCGCATGACGCGGCTTCAGTCGGCCGAGATCACCGAGATCGTCACCGAGGTGAGCCGGCTCACCGGCGGGCTCTACGTCTTCCCCGAGACCGCCGGGCGGATCGCCGGGGTTCTCGACGAGGCGCTGTCCCGGGGCCGCTACCACGGGGCCGAGGACGCCGAGACGCTCGGCCGGCTGGTCACCGAGGACCTCCAGTCGGTCAACGGCGACGGCCATCTGCGGCTGAAGTACCACCCGCGGGCGGTCGCGGTGGAGCAGGAGGACGGCGCCCTGCTCGCCGAGCTGACGCGCTCCGCGGACCTCTCGCTCGGCGGCGTCCCGCGGATCGAGCGCCTGGCGGGCGGGGTCGCGCTGCTGAAGCTCGCGCCGATCCTCTTCCCGCTGGAGATGACCGGGGAGTCGCTCGACGCCGCGCTGACCGTGGTCGCGCGGGCCGAGGCGCTGATCCTGGACCTGCGCGAGTGCGTCGGCGGCCATCCGTACACGACCGCCCACATCTGCGGCCACCTGTTCGACGAGCCGACGCACCTCACCACCCTCCACGACCGCGAGGGCGGCACCGAGCAGCAGTTCTGGAGCCCCGCGCAGGTGCCCGGCCCGCGGTTCGGCGGCAGCAAGCCGCTCTACGTGCTGATCAGCCGGGCGACCTTCTCGGGCGGCGAGGAGCTCGCGTACGACCTCCAGCAGCACGGCCGCGCCGTGGTGGTCGGCGAGGCGTCCGGCGGCGGCGCCAACCCGCGCCGGGGCTTCACCGTCCACCCGCACCTGGAGGTCACCGTCCCGACCGCGCGCGCGGTCAACCCGGTGTCGGGCGGCAACTGGGAGGGCACCGGGGTGATCCCGGACACCGTGACGGACCCGGCGGCGGCCCTGGAGACAGCCCACCGCGCGGCGCTGGCGGAGGTGGCGCGGCTCGGCGGCGGCTCCGCGTCGGCCGAGGAGGCCCGGCGGGTGCTGCGGGAGCCGGCGCCGGAGGGTCCGGCGTCGCCCGACGACCGGCTCTGACGCCCGGCCCCTCCCCCGGTCCGCCCCGGTCCGCCCCGTCGCCGGGGCCGGGGTTGCCCCGGGGCCGGGGCGGACCGGGGCCGGGGTTGCGCGGGTGTCGGTGACGGGCCGTAGATTCGGCGCGACCGAGCACCAGCCGCGCGACTCCCGGACAGGACAGCGAGCCCGATGAACCCCGCGACCCCGATCCCCCCGAGCGACGCGCACGGCGTCGCGCTCACCGAGCGCGCCATCGCCGCCGTCGCCGCCGACCCGCATCGGCCGATCCTGCCCCACGGCCCGTGGGCCGGGCCGTGGCTCACCGGGGAGCCGGAGCCGCTGCCGGCCGGGCAGCCGGCCGGGGCGGTCTTCCCGAGCGGGCGTCCGCTGCCGCCGAGCCTGCGCCGCTGGCTGGCCTTCGACGCCGGCCTGCTGCGCCGGTTCGGCTGGCTCGACGGCGACGGCCGCTTCACGCCCCGGTCGCTCGGCGACCTGGCGCGCGACGAGTTCGGCGAGCCGTGGGGCTCCTGCTTCGACACCGTGTCGGAGCGCTTCGACGAGTGCTTCCTGCTCCCGGGCGGCTCGGACTCCCGCCGGGTGCTGGCGACCGGGGCGGGCGACGAGCACGGCGAGTACCCGGTGTTCGCGCTGGACATCGACGACATCCCGTGCGTCGAGCTGATGTACCCGGGGCTGGACGTCTACCTGGCGGACACCTCCGGGGTCATCACCGTCGAACTGGACGGCTACTCCTGCCTGGTCCGGGACCAGGTGTACGCCCGGCGGATGCTCACGCACGCGCAGCGGGTGTTCGGCGGCGCGCTCGCCGAGGAGTGCCTGCCGGACCTCTGAGGCGTCCGGCCAACGCCACGACCGGGCCGGGTGGGCGGAGCCGTGCTCCGGCTCACCCGGCCCCTCTGTATACGCCACCGAATATGACGCCTACTCTGCCCGTATACGCCGGCGTACGGACGGGGCCCGCAGGCGGTGCCCCGCACAGGAAAGGCGGTACCGACCGTGCGACTTCCACGCGCTGCCCACACCCGTCAGGCATGGCGCATCCACGCGTTCGCGCCCGACTTCCGGACCGAGGACGTCTGGGCCTTCCGCACTCCCGGCGCCGGGCCGGGCGACCTCGACGTGATGCTCGCCGCCATGCGCGCGGCCGGCGGCGTCGCCCGGCAGTCGCCGGCCAACCGGGCCCTGTTCGCGGTGCGCCGGAAGCTCGGCGCCCTGCTCGGCTGGGACCGGCCGGAGGCGGGCCTGGGCACCCGGGTCCGCTCGCTGCGCGAGCGGCTGCCGCCGGAGCTGGCCGCCACCGTCGACACCGCCGAGCCGGACGGCCTGCCGCTCACCCCGGTCTACCGGCTCCAGGACGAGTACGTGCGCGAGCTGGCGAACGGGACCGTCCACACCCTGATGCACCTCGGCTGGGCACCGGCCCGCGACGGCGGCCACGAACTGCGGATGGCCGTGCTGGTCAAACCCAACGGCCGGTTCGGCCGCTCCTACCTGAAGCTCATCGCACCGTTTCGGTACCTCATCGTCTACCCGGCGCTGACCCGCCAGTGGGAGCGGGCCTGGCGGGACCGCCGGCTCCTGCTCGCCGACGGCGCCTCGTGACAGACTTGCCCGCCATGAGCGAGGGCGAGGCCGCACGGGCCGTACCGCTGCTGGTGGTGGACGGGGCGAACGTCGTGGGCTCGGTGCCCGACGGCTGGTGGCGCGACCGGCGGGGCGCGGCGGAGCGGCTGCGCGACGCGCTCGCACCGGTCGCCGGGTACGGACTGGACGCGGCGACGGGCGCGGGCCGGCCCGGGCTGCCGTCGTGGGCGCGGACCGGGCCGCTGGAGGTCGTGCTCGTCGTCGAGGGCGCCGCCCGGGGCGTCACGGCGCGGCCGGAGGTCCGGGTCGAGGCCGCCGGCGGCAGCGGCGACGATCTGATCGTCGGCCTGGTCGCGCAGGCGCTGGCCGCCCGTCCCGGACGCGACTGCCTGGTCGTCACGGCCGACCGCGAACTGCGGGCCCGGGTCACCGCCCTCGGCGCGGCGGTGACGGGACCGCGCGCCGTCCGTCCCGGCTGAGCCCCGGCCCCCGACCAGCCGCCGCCCCGGCCACCCGCCGCCCCGGCCGCTCACAGCCGTGGCGGCGGCGGGCCGTACGGCTCGGCCGTCGCCCCCGGCGGGAACGGGTCACCGGGATCGGCGGTGTCCCGCCCGGAGGCCACCGAGGTGGGCAGCATCACCACCGCGACGATCACCGCCGCGACCGCGAAGGTGCCGAACCCGGCGAGGCTCAGCGGCAGTTCCAGCCGGCTGCCGAGCCGGGTGACCAGCCACAGCTTCAGCAGGTTGCCCGCCGTCGCGACCACCAGCCCGGCCGCCGACCGCAGCCGCACGCCGAACCCCGGCAGCGACAGCCGGGAGAACTTGAGGCCGAGCACGGCCCCCAGGGCGACCAGGGTGAGCAACTGCCGCCAGCCCGGGCCGTTCGCCTGCGAGGCGCCGTCGAGCAGGGCGACCACCAGGGCGAGGCCGGCGACGGCGAGCAGGTGCCGCGCGACGCCGCGCAGCGCCTGGCCGTCCCCGTCGCGGTCGGCCAGGACGGACCAGAGGTGGCGCACCGTCACGCCGACGAGCACGACCACCACGGCGGCGACCACCGTCGCGCCCGGTCCCGACAGGCGGGCGGCGAGCCCGAGCCCGCCGGCCAGGCGCACCGCCAGCCAGAGCGCGGCCGGCTCCGCCGCGAGCAGCAGCGGGACCAGCAGGGCCGCCCCGAGACAGAACGCGCACGAGCGGTCCGCCGGAAAGCGGCGCACCAGCGCGCCCCCGGCGGCGTGCACGGCCACCAGGACCACCGCGGCGCCGAGCACCCCGGCGCACCGGGCCGCGGGCCGGCCGCCCAGGTCGAAGCCCGCCACCACGGCCGCGGCCACGGCGAGGCCCACGGCGGTGGCCACCAGGTCGAGCAGGAGGGCGGCCGGAGCGGCCGCTCCCCGGGATCCGTTCGACATCCGTCCCCCCGGAGTCGGGCGTGTTGGTCCATGGTTCCCCGGCCGCCGGCCCGCGACCCGTCCGACGGAGCGTCATTCCGGCTGACCGAAGCCCCGGCGGGGCGCCGGACCTCGGGGCGCGCCGGGGCGCACAACGGCTCGCCCTAGCACGGAACGGCGCGTGCTCGTGGCACTTTCACCGGGAGTCCGCTCGCATTGGCGAACTGGGCGTGGGCGCCGGTGCGCGGCGGGCGGCGCACGGTAAACCTGAGGCCGACACCGGCCCGGTCGCGGCCCCCGGCCGACCGCCCGTTCCCGTCCCCCCACTCTTCGACCGTTTTGAGGATGCTGAATGCTTGGTGCTGGTTCGTCACCCGGACGCCGGCGCTCCGCCCCCGTGCTCGTCTGGCTCCTGCCCACCCTCGCGACGGCCGCCGTCGCCGCCGTCACGGTGGCCGCGGCCTCCCCCGACGCCCGGACCGGAGTCGCCCTGTGCGCGGTGGTGGGCACCCTGGCGGTGGTCCTGGTCGCCGCCGAGGCCGCCCGCCGGGGCCGGGCGGCGGAGGAGCTGCGGGCCCGGGCGGTCCAGCGCGAGGGCGAGTTGATCCGCCGGCTGACCCGGCAGGAGACCGAGTACATCCGGCTGGCCAAGTCCGTGCTTCCCGCCGCGATGACCAGGCTCTCGATGGGCGAGGGCCTGGAGAACGTCGTCCGCGCGTACACCCTCCAGGACGTCACGGTCGGCGCCGAGTTCCGGGCGGCGCAGCAGACCCTGCTGCGCGCCGTGCTGGAGACCGTCGAGAACGAGGAGGCGATGCGCGAGTCCACCCAGCGTTCCTTCGTCAGCATCGCCCGCCGCGTCCAGGCGATCGTCCACCGGCAGGCCGCCGAACTGCGCAGCATGGAGCACGCGCACGGCACCGACCCCGCCGTCTTCAACGACCTGCTGCTGCTCGACCACGGCAACGCCCTGATCGGCCGCCTCGCCGACAGCATCGCGGTGCTCGGCGGTGCCCGGCCGGGCCGCCAGTGGAACAAGGCGGTGCCGCTGTACAGCGTGCTGCGCGGCGGCATGTCGCGCATCCTCGACTACGAGCGGATCGAGCTGCACCCGGTCTCGGACGTGGCCGTCGTCGGCCCGGCCGTGGAGCCGCTCATCCACGCGGTGGCCGAACTCCTGGACAACGCCACCCGCTACTCGCCGCCGCACACCCTGGTGCACCTGACGGCCGTCGAGGTGCAGAGCGGCATCGCGATCGAGATCGAGGACGGCGGTCTCAGCCTCAGCGAGGAGGGCCGCTCCCGCGCGGAGCGGATGCTGGCGGAGGCCCAGGCCGGCATCGACCTCAACGGCCTCGGCGAGACGCCGCGGCTCGGGCTCGCGGTGGTCGGCCGGCTCTGCCAGGCCTACGGCTTCCAGGTCTCGCTGCGCCCCTCGGCCTACGGCGGGGTGCGGGCGGTGCTGGTCTTCCCGCAGGAGCTGATCACCACGGCCCCCGCGACCGGGCGCGCCCACGGCATCGGTGTCACCGGCTCCTCCGGTCCCGAGCTGGTGGACAACCGCCGCTCGCACACCTCCCCGCCACCGCGCCGCCCGTTCTTCGGACCGCCGTCCAGCCCGCCCGGCGGCGCGCGGAACGGGTCGCCGGGTGGCGGGTCGCGGAGCGGCGGTGGCGGGGACGAGGTCCCGGTGGTGACCGAGCGGACCGCCAACGGGCTGCCCAGGCGCCGCCGGCACGCCGCGCCGGCCGTCCGGTTCGGGTCCGGCCAGCCGGCCCGCCCGGCCACCGCCCGGCCCGCCACCGGCCAGGCCGCCCCGATCCCCCCTGCCCACGGCACGCCCGCCCGCGGCCGGCCGGCCGGCGGAAGCGGCGCCGGTGTGCCCGGGACACCGGCCGAGGCGGGACAGGACGCGGTGCAGCCGGGTCTCTGGCTGGCCGCCTTCACCGAGGGCATCAACGGCACCGGCCCGGCCGGCCACACCGACGGCCACGCCAACGGCAGCGGCAACGGCAACGGAGACTCGACGGGGACGCGGAGGGACGAGCGATGACTCAGCCACGGACCAACCTGGACTGGCTGCTCAAGCAGCTCGCGGACGAGGTTCCGCTCGTGCGCAACGTCGTCGTGCTCTCCGCCGACGGCCTGCGGATCGCCCAGTACGGCACCGAGACCGACACCGCCGACCGGCTCGCCGCCGCCTGCGCCGGCCTGCAGAGCCTCGCCGCCGCCGTCGGCCACGAGTTCCCGCACGGCGACGGCCGGATGCGCCTGGTGGTGATCGAGATGGGCGGCGGGTTCTTCTACCTCATGGCGGCCGGCGCCCGCGCCTACCTCGCGGTGCTCGCCGACGAGGGCGTGGACGCCGGGCTGATGGGCCACCGGATGCGCGACCTGGTCGCCCGGATCGGCGAGCACCTCAGTACGCCTCCGCGAAGGGGCGAGCCCGTCGCATGAGCACCACCGGCCGGGACTGGGGCGACGAGGCCCCGGAACGCTTCTACGTGATCACGCGCGGCCAGAGCCTGCCGGCCGGAGGGGCCGCGCTGGACCTGGTCACGCTGATCGTCTCCCGTGCGGAGCCCTCCCCCTCGATGCCGCCGGAACACGCGGCGATCCTGCGCCTGTGCGGATCGCCGCTCTCGGTGGCCGAGATCTCCGCCTACCTGCGGCTGCCCGTCAGCGCGGTCTCCCTGCTGCTGGCGGACCTCCTGGCCGGCGAGCGGGTCGAGGCCCGCGCCTCCGTCCCGGCCGCGCTTCTCCCTGACCGTGCCCTGTTGGAGGCGGTGATGCATGGACTTCAGCGGCTCTGACACGGTGCTCGGTCCGGCGGAAGAGGACCTGCTGCCGGACTCGGCCACCGCGGCCGTCAAGGTGGTGATCGTCGGCGGCTTCGGCGTCGGCAAGACGACCCTGGTCGGCTCGGTGAGCGAGATCCGCCCGCTGACCACCGAGGAGACGATGACCCAGGCCGGGGCGGAGGTCGACGACCTGGCCGGGATCGAGCGGAAGTCCGAGACGACCGTCGCGATGGACTTCGGCCGGATCAGCATCAGCGACGAGCTGGTGCTCTACCTGTTCGGCACGCCGGGGCAGGAGCGGTTCTGGTTCCTCTGGAACGGCCTGTTCGAAGGCGCGCTGGGCGCCGTCGTCCTGGTCGACACCCGCCGGCTGGAGATCAGCTTCGACGTGATCGGACGGCTGGAGGACCGCGGCGTGCCGTTCGTCGTCGCCGTCAACGCCTTCCCCGGCTCCCCGGACTGCCCGCACGAGGAGCTGCGGCTCGCCCTGGACCTGCCGCCCGACGTGCCGGTGGTGGCCTGCGACGCCCGGGTCCGGGAGTCCGGGCGGGACGTGCTGCTCGCGCTCATGCACTACCTCTACGACCTCGCGGGGCCGCCGCCGAGCCACTGACCGCCCCTCACCCCCACCCCCACCCGCCGTCCCCCACCCGCCGACGACCTCCGGAGCCCCCGTGACCTCCCCGTTCCGCGACGACCCCGCCCCCGCCCCGCCGTCCGGCTGCCCCGCCCACCGGGCCGGCGACCAGGGCGGCCGGGAGCAGGCCCTGCTCGACGCGCTCGACGACCTCGGCCCCGACGAGCCCGGCCTCGACGAGCTGCCCGTCACGGAACTGCGCCGGCTCCACGGGCCCGCGGCCGAGGCCGACCCGGCGGGCCTGTACGAGCAGCTGCGCGCCGAGTACGGCGAGGTCGCGCCCGTCCTGCTGCACGGCGACCTCCCGGCCTGGCTGGTGCTCGGCCACTCCGCGAACCTCACCGTGATGCGCACGCCCTCGCGCTTCTCCCGGGACTCGCGCCGCTGGACGGCGTTCCAGGAGGGCCGGGTCGCGGCCGACTCCCCGCTGATGCCGGTGATCGGCTGGCAGCCGCTCTGCGTCTTCGCGGACGGCGCCGAGCACCGGCGGCTGCGCGGCGCCGTCACCGACGGCCTGAACGGCACCGACCGGCGCGGGGTGCGCCGCTTCGTCACCCGCTACACCGCCGAGCTGGTCGAGGAGTTCGGGTCGACCGGCCGGGCCGAGCTGGTGAGCCGGTTCGCCGAGCACCTGCCGATGCTGGTGATGACCCAGCTGGTCGGCATGCCCGAGGAGTACGGTCCGCGCCTGGTCGAGGCGGCGCGCGACCTCATGAAGGGCACCGAGACGGCCATCGCCAGCAACGAGCACGTGGTGGCCTCGCTGCGCCGCACCGTCGAGCGCAAGCGCAGCGACCCCGGTCCCGACCTGTGCACCCGGCTGATGCAGCACGAGGCCGGACTCAGCGACGAGGAGGTGCTGGAACACCTGCGGGTCGTCCTGCTGGCGGCGAACGAGACCACCGTCAACCTGATCGCCGACACGCTGAAGATGATCCTCACCGACGAGCGCTTCCGCGCGCACCTGTCGGGCGGTCACATGACCGTGCCGGACGCGCTGGACCAGGTGCTGTGGGACGCCCCGCCGATGTCGCTGGTGGCCGGGCGGTGGGCGACCGGCGACACCGTGCTCGGCGGCCGCCGGATCCGGGCGGGCGACATGCTGCTGCTGGGCCTCGCCGCCGGGAACGTCGACCCGGTGGTCCGGCCCGACCTGGCGAAGCCGCTGCACGGCAACCGCTCCCACCTGTCGTTCGGCAGCGGCCCGCACGAGTGCCCCGGCCAGGACATCGGGCGGGCCATCGCGGAGACCGGGATCGACTGCCTGCTCACCCTGCTGCCGGACCTCCGGCTCGCCGTCCCGGAGTCCGAGCTGACCTGGACCTCGGCCTGGCTGTCGCGCCACCTGGTCGAACTGCCGGTGGAGTTCACGCCGCGCCAGCAGCTGCCGGAGGCGGTGGCGGCGGCGGCCGCCGCGACGGAGGCCGCCGCCGCGCGGCCCGCCGCCCCGGCGCCGGTGGAGCGGCCGGAACGGGTCGAGCGGGTGGGGCCGGCGGAACCGGTGCTGGAGGCGGGGCCGCTGCCCGGGCCGCGGCGCGGCTGGTGGGACACGCTGACCGGGTGGCTGCGGCGCTGACCGCCGTGGCGGGGCGGCCCCGGATAGAGTCGCCCCGATCCCGGCCCACCCCGGCGCCGGCCACCGGAGGTGTCCCCGTGTCCCTGGTACGCGTCCACAACTTCTCCGTCTCGCTCGACGGCTACGGCACGGGCGAGGGCCAGAGCCTGGAGGCCCCGTTCGGCCACGCGGGCGACCGGCTGCACCGCTGGTTCTTCCCCACCCGCACCTTCCACGCCATGCAGGGCAAGGAGGGCGGCGGCACCGGCGTCGACGACGCCATGGCCCGCACCTGGGGCGACGGCATCGGCGCGGAGATCATGGGCCGCAACAAGTTCGGCCCGCAGCGCGGCCCGTGGCAGGACCACGAGTGGAACGGCTGGTGGGGGCCGAACCCGCCGTTCCACACGCCGGTGTTCGTCATGACCCATCACCCCAGGCCGAGCGTCGTGATGGAGGGCGGCACCACCTTCCACTTCGTCGACGGTTCCCCGCAGGAGGCACTCGCCCGGGCCCGGGAGGCGGCCGGCGGCCTGGACGTGCGGATCGGCGGCGGGCCCGCGACCATCCGCGCCTTCCTCGCCGCCGACCTGGTCGACCACCTGCACCTCGCGGTGGTGCCGATCCTGCTCGGCCGCGGCGAGCGGGTCTGGGACGGACTCGAAGGCCTGGAGGAGCGCTTCCGCGTCGAGTCCGTCACCAGCCCGAGCGGCGTCACCCACATGACCTTCACCCGGCCCTGAGCACCGGGCCGCACCCCCGTCGCCGTCGCCGTCGCCGGGGCCGGCGGCCTCAGCGAAGCGGCGCGACGCCGTCGTCGTGGTCGAACAGCGCCTGGAGGTGGTCCTCCGGACGGCTCGTCGGCACTCGTGGCGTCCGATCGGTGCGGCCGGGCTCGCGCCAGGGGACAGCCTGCGGCTCCGGGGCGGCGGCCTGAGTACGCGTCCTCACGACCGGCCGCGGGCGGCCCTGGGGATGCCCGGATGCCGGTGCGGGTGCTCGGCCCGAGGGTGACGGTGCCGCTCGTGGCGGCCGGGGCGCAGGCCGCCGCGGTGCGGTTCTTCCGGGGCGGCCGGGACGTCGGCCGGGTCGGGCGCAGGCCCACCCCGCCTGCGGTGGTCGCGGCCTGGCCGACGGGCTTCCTGGTCCTTCTCGTCGGGACGGGCGCCGCCCTGCTCCGTCCTCACCTGCCGGTCGCCGCCAGCGCGCAGGGCGTGCCGGCCGCCCCCGTCGCGGTGCTGCTCGCGCGGGGAACGGTGGAGTCGCTCCGTCGCCGCGGGGGCCGCGGCGGCCGGACGGCCGCTGACCGACGGGGCGGGCCGAGGGCCCTCGACGCCCACCGCGGGAGCCGCCGGTGCGCCCCCGTTCGCCCGGGTGCGCCCCGGACGGAGGGCCCGATGAGGTTTACCGCTCCCGCCGGGGTGCCATATCCGAGGCTGCAAGGCCGGATCCGGCGATCGGCCGGACCGGGCCCACCGAGGGAGGGGACACCCGTATGACGGACATCCACCGGTCCGCGTTGCGGTACACCGCCGACATCACCGCGGAGGACATCGACGGCCTGGCCGGGTTCATCGGCCGGCGGATCGTCGTGCTGCGCGAGGGGGCCGGCGTGCCGGGAGGCGAGGAGGAGCGGGTCGGCGCCGCACTGTCGCAGACCGTGGCGGCGCTCACCGTGAGTGCGCAGGAGGTCCTCGGCGCGCTCGCCCGGGTCGCGGAGGCGGCCGCACAGGCCGAACCGGAGAGCGCGGCGGAGGGGGACGCGCAGGCCCGGCCCGTCGGCGACGCGGTCGAGGAGCTGATGGTCCGGCTCAGCACGCTGTGGCGGTACCTGCTGACGGCCGCCGAGGCGTGGAGCCACCTGCCGGACTACGACGTGGCGCGCTGGCGGCTCGACGGCCACCTGGACGCCGCGCACGAGGCGCGGGACCGCTGGCTCGCGGCCGGCGAGGTCTGGTAGGAGGCCGGGCCGGCCCCGCCCGGAGGCGGGCGGAGCCGGCCGTGCGGGGGTCAGCTGTTCCAGGGGTTGGCGGCCTGGTCGTTGATGTTCACCCAGAAGCGGACGTTCTTCGGCAGGTTGCCGTTGGCCCAGAAGGTCCAGCCGCCGGTCCACGCGTAGTTGTCGCCGTAGTGCCCGTCGTGGAACTCCGCCTGCCGCCAGGTGCGGCCGAACTGCCCGCGGCAGACGGCGTTGGCCGCCTCGGGGCTGGTCAGCTCGGTCCCCTTCACGGGGCGGCTGATCTCCACCTCGCCCAGGGCCCAGCCGTTGTAGAAGCCGAGGACGATCCCGGGCGGGGCGGGGCGGAAGTCCTGGTTGAGGCAGAGCACCGGCAGCGAGTTCCAGGCCGGGGTGTCGCCGTGGTACGCGTCGCTGGCGGTGCCGCCGGGACCGCCGACCTGGATGGCGAAGCCCGCACCGTAGTTGAGGACCTCCCAGGTCATCCCCGGGTGGTTGGCCGTGGTGGCGGCCTGGGCGGACGGGGCGGCGGTCAGCGGGGCGAGGGCGGCCACGGCGGTCGCGGCCGCGACGGCGGCGAGGCGCTTGAAGCGGTTCATGGGTCGGTTCCTCCAGGGAACTCCGGGGCGGGGGTGATCGCAACGCCGTTCCCCTGCGGGGCCGGCACACACCGACCCTCTCAACCACGCGCACGATTCTGGCATGATCTGGTCATCGGTTCGTCACCAAACGCGACGGTCCGACAGCGGTGTGCAGGACCCTGGGGAGGGGCAGCGCATGGAGTTCGCGATTCTGGGACCGCTGGAAGTCCGGACCGGCGGGGGCGAGCGGGTCCGGCTGGGCGGCGTGCGCCAGGAGCGGCTGCTCGCCGCCCTGCTGCTGAACGCGGGCGGCGCCGTCCCGGTGGCCCGGCTGGTGGACGCGGTCTGGGACGAGCGGCCGCCGGCCACCGCGGACCGTCAGGTCCGCAACCTGGCGGGGCTGCTGCGCCGCGGCTTCCGCAAGGCCGACCCGGCCGGGCCGCCCGCGCTGCAGACCGACGGGCGCGGCTACCGGATCCTGCTCGACGGCCACCGGGTGGACGCCCGGGACTTCGCCGACGCGGTGGACCGTTCCCGCCGCACGGCCGCCGCCGGGCAGCCGGCCGCCGCGGCGGCGGACCTGCGCGAGGCCCTCGCGCTCTGGCGCGGGCCGGTGCTCGACGGGCTGGCGGGCCAGGCGGTCGCGGCGGGCGCCGTACCGCTGGAGGAGCTCCGGCTCACCGCCTGGGAGGACTGCCTCGATCTGGAGGCCGCGCTCGGCCGGCACCGGGCGAGCATCCCCGAACTCACCGCGCTGGTCGCCGACCATCCGTTGCGGGAGCGCTTCGTCGGACAGCTGATGCGGGCGCTGCACGCCTCCGGGCGCACGGCCGACGCGCTGAGCGCGCACCGGCGGTTCACCACCCGGCTCGCGGAGGAGCTGGGCCTCGACCCGAGCCCGGAACTGCGGCGGCTGCACCTGGAGCTGCTCACCGCCGGCACGGCCCCGGAGGACCGCCCGCGCCCGGCCCGCGGCGCCGGGCCGGGCGGCGACGGCCCGGACGGCGGGCGGGACGGCGGCCGGGACGGCGGGCGGCACCGCGCCGCGCCGCCGCGACCCGCCCAACTTCCGCCCCCGCTCGCCACGTTCACCGGCCGCGGCCCCGAGCTCGCCGCCCTCGACGCCTTCGCCGACGACGCGACCGCCCCCTCGACCGCCCCCTCGAGCGCGACCGGGCCGGCCACCGAAGGGCCCGTCACCGAGGCCACCGACGCCACCGGACCCGCAGCCCGGATCTGCGCCGTCTCCGGCAGCGCCGGCGTCGGCAAGACCACCCTGGTCGTCCAGTGGGCGCACCGGCGGCGCGCCCACTTCCCCGGCGGCCAGCTCTACGCCGACCTGCACGGCTTCTCCGCCGAACCGCCGCTGCCGCCGCACGCCGTGCTGGCCCGCTTCCTGCGCGCCCTCGGGGTGCCCGGCGAGCAGGTGCCGAGCGTGCCGGAGGAGGCCGCCGCCCTGTACCGCTCGCTGCTGGCCGGGCAGCGGGTGCTGGTCGTCCTGGACAACGCCCGCAGCGCCGAGCAGGTCCGCCCGCTGCTCCCCGGTGCACCGGAGTGCCTGACCGTGGTCACCAGCCGCACCGGCCTGGCCGGCCTCACCGCCCGGGACGGCGCCCGCCCGCTGGCCCTCGACCTGATGCCGGCGCGCGACGCCGTCGCCCTGCTCGACCGCGTCATCGGCGGCCGGCGCACCCGCTCCGAGCCGGCCGCCGTCGCCGAACTGGCCGCCGTCTGCGGCCGGTTGCCGCTCGCCCTGGCCATCGCGGCCAGCCGGCTCGCCGAACGCCCCGGGCGGACCGTCGCGGACCACGTGGCCGAACTGCGCGACACCGGGGACCGGCTGACCGCGCTGGCGATCGACGGCGACGCCACCTCCGCCGTGCGCGCCGCGCTCGACCTCTCCTACCGCGCCCTGCCCGCCACCGCCCGCACCCTGTTCCGGCTGCTCTCGCTCGCCCCCGGCCCCGGCCTGTCCGCGGCGGCGGCCGCCGCGCTCTGCGGCGAGCGCCCGGCCGCCGTGCGCCCCGTGCTGGAGCAGCTGACCACCGCCCACCTGCTCACCCACGAGGGCGGGGACCGCTACCGGCTGCACGACCTGCTGCGCCTGTACGCCGCCGAACGCGCCGCCGCCGAGACCGGCCTGGCGGTGCGCACCGCCGCCCGCGAGCGGCTCGGCACCTGGTACCTGCACCACGCCGACGCCGCCGCCCGGCTGCTCACCCCGCACCGCCGGCGGATCCCGCTCGCCGCGGCCGGGCCCTGGTACGAACCGCCCGCCTTCGGGACCGCCGCCGAGGCCCAGCGGTGGTGCGAGAGCGAGCACACCCACGTCCTGGGCGTGGTCCGCGCGGCGGCCGGGCACGGCCCGGACGACCTGGCCTGGCGGCTGCCGGTGGTCCTGTGGAGCTACTACTTCACCAGCCCCCACCTGGACGACCGGGAGGAGGCCGCCCGGCTGGCGGTGACGGCGGCCGGGCGGGCCGGTGACCGCTACGGCGAGGGCCACGCCCGCAACGACCTCGCCACGGCGCTCGGCGCGCTCGGCCGGCACGACGAGACGCTCGCCGAACTCCGGCTCGCCCGCGCCCTGTTCGCCTCGATCGGGGACCGCGACGGCGAGGCGCACGTGATCGGTCACCTGGGCGACCACTGTCTCAGCACCGGCGCCTACGGCCAGGCGCGGCTGTACTTCCAGGGCGCGCTCGCGCTGCTCCGGGCGCAGCCGGAGGAGCGCCGGGACGACTGGGCGATCCGGGTGTGTGAGACCAACATCGGCGTCACCGCGATGCTGGCGGGCCGGGGACGGGAGGCGGGCGAGTACCTGCACCGGGCGCTGGACCGTCACCGCTCCACCGGGGACCCGGTCCTGGAGGGCATCACGCTGTACCACCTGGGCGACCACCACCGCCGGCTGGACCATCCCGAGCAGGCGGCCGAGCGGCTGCGCCAGGCCCTCGCGGTGATCGACGGCACGACCGGCAATCCGCTGCTGCGCGCCGCGGTCCTGGCGGCCCTCGCCGAACTCGGCGAGGGCCGCCGGCCCTGACGGCCGGGCGGTCGCCGGGGAGGGGCGGTCGTCCGCCCGGGGCGGCGGTCTTGACGGAAGGTCAAGGAAAAGGTGTTCTGTACCACGGGGTCGGCCCGTCGGCGGCGGTGCGGGTCCGGCGGGGGTATAGCCCGGAGCTGTACCCCCGGGTGACATCTCCCCCGTCGGCGGACGGGGCTCCTACGGTTTCCCGCAACCCCCACACCGTGACCGCGGGAGACCCCCATGCTCCGACGATCCGCCAGGGCCGCGTGCGCCGTCCTGGCCACCGCCGCCCTCGCTCTGACAGCGCTCCAGGGCACCGCCGGTGCCGCCGCCCCGAGTCCCGGCGCCGGCGCGGCCGCCCGGGCCGCCGCGGCCGCGCCGGACGCCCTCGGGGTGGCCGCCGCCGCGCCCGAGGTGATCGACGCGCTGCAGCGCGACCTCGGTCTGACGGCCGGCCAGGCCCGGGACCGGATCGCCAACGAGGCCCGGGCCGGTGCCCGGGCCGGCGCCCTCGCCCAGGGCCTGGGCGGCAGTTGGGCCGGCTCCTGGGTGGAGGGCGCCGACGCGGCCGGGCTGGCCGTCGCCACCACCCGGGCCGCCGACGCGGCGTCGATCCGCGCGGCGGGCGCCCGCCCGGTGCTGGTCGCGCGCACGCTGGCCGCGCTGGACGGGGCGCTGGCCGCCCTCGACCGCGCCGCCGGCAGCGGCGCCGCCGGGCGGGCCGACGCGCTCGGCGCGGCGGTGCGCTTCGTCGACGTGCGCAGCAACACCGTGGTGGTGCAGGCCACCGACCGGGCCGCGGCCGAGCGGCTGGTCGCCGCCGCCGGGGTGGACCGGGCGGCGGTCCGGGTGGAGGCGGTGGCCGAGGCCCCGCGTCCGCTCTACGACCTGCGCGGCGGTGACGCCTACTACATCGACAACAGCAGCCGCTGCTCGATCGGCTTCCCGATCACCCGGGGGACGACCCAGGGCTTCGTCAGCGCGGGCCACTGCGGCCGGGCGGGCTCCAGCACGACGGGGTCCAACCGGGTCGCCCAGGGCAGCTTCCAGGCCTCGGTCTTCCCGGGCAACGACATGTCCTGGGTCGCCACCAACAGCAACTGGACGGCGACCCCGTACGTGAACAGCGCCTCGGGCGCGGTGAGCGGCTCGGTGCTCCAGCAGGTCGGCGCCTCGGTCTGCCGCTCCGGCTCCACCACCGGCTGGCACTGCGGGACCATCCAGCAGCACGGCACCAGCGTCACCTACCAGGAGGGCACCGTCTCCGGGGTGACCCGCACCAATGTGTGCGCCGAGCCGGGTGACTCGGGCGGCTCGTTCATCTCCGGGACGCAGGCGCAGGGCGTGACCTCGGGCGGCACCGGCAACTGCTCGCAGGGCGGCACCACCTACTTCCAGCCCGTCAACCCGATCCTCCAGGGCTACGGGCTGACGCTGAAGACGAACACCCAGGGCCCGGGCCCGGGCCCGGGCAACCCCGGCGGCACCTGGGCGGCCGGCACCGTCTACCAGGCCGGTGACACGGTGACCTACGGCAGCACCTCCTACCGCTGCCTCCAGGGCCACCAGGCGCAGGTCGGCTGGGAGCCGCCGAACACGCCGTCGC
The DNA here is from genome assembly GCF_042884635.1 of Kitasatospora sp. NPDC058115. NCBI lineage: Bacteria > Bacillati > Actinomycetota > Actinomycetes > Kitasatosporales > Streptomycetaceae > Kitasatospora > Kitasatospora sp. NPDC058115. The sequence goes on along the minus strand of NZ_JBHVTL010000011.1, from coordinate 197,514 downwards.
TCTGGCAGGCGGTCTAGGCAGGCGGTTCAGGCGGGCGGCCCGGGCGGGCGGCCCCGGGCGGGCGGCCCCGGGCGGGCGCCGGTGCGGCCGTGCCCCGTTCGCGGGGCGAGAACGCGACGGCGGGCCACCGGTGTGAGACCTTGGACGGGGGCGAACCACCAAGGAGGCCCGATGTCCTCGAAGCGCCGCCGCAAGAAGAGGGCCCGCCGCAAGGGCGCCAACCACGGCAAGCGGCCCCAGTGCTGAAGCAGCGCTGAGCCGGTGCCGCGACGCCGCGCCGGTCCGGACTCCCCGTCCGGACCGGCGCGGCGTTCACGCGTCGGCGGGCCCGTCGCTCCGCGGCGCGTAGCAGAGGCTGGCCATGGGCGCGCGGACGCTCCAGCCGAGGGCGGCGTAGAGCGCCCGCCCCTCGGGGGTGGCGACCAGGAGGCCGGTTTCGGCGCCGGCGCGGTGCCCGGCGTCCTGGAGGGCGCGCATCACCACCGAGCCCAGGCCGCGGCGGCGGTGGGCGGGGTCGGTCTCGATCTGGTCGGCGACGGCGACCGCCCCGGTGACGGCGAGCTGGCCGCGCGCGGCGAAGTGGCCGTCCACGGTGCGCACCAGGGCCCGCACCACGCCGCCGCGTTCCCAGCTGGTGAGGGTGTAGCCGGCGGGCGCCGCCGGGCGGCCGGCGGCGAGCGGCAGGGTCATCAGGTAGCCGGGGACGTCGTAGCGCCAGCCGGGGCCGAGCCAGGGGCGGACGGTGTCGTCGTCGGCGAAGAGCTTCAGCCAGGTGCCCGGCGCGGTGGTGGCCGCCACCAGGGTGCGGACGTCGGCCTCGGCGGGTTCCGGCAGGACGTGCCGGGCCACCTGGTGGGGCTGTCCGACGTCGATGCTCCACCCCCAGGGCTCGTCCACCGGGTCGGCCGCGCCCCGCGACACGATCCAGCCCCCGATCCACGCCCGCACCAGCTCGTTGACGGTGGGCTCGTCCACCCGCCACCCCCTTGTAAGAGTCACTAGGTCGATTCACATCTTACCAAGGCCGGGGCGGCGGTTCCCGCCGGCCCGGCACCGCCACCCCGGGGCCCGGCCGCCCGGCGGCGGCTACGGGCGCCCACGCGTTGCGGCGGAGGCGTGCGGGGCGCAGCATCCTGGGCATGACGAGCGACGAGGAACAGATCCGGGCCCTGATCACGCGCTGGGCCGAGGCCGTCCACCGGGGCGACCTGGCGGGCGTGCTCGCGGACCACGCGGCGGACATCGTCATGTTCGACGTGCCGCCGCCCTACGAGGGCATCCGGGGCATCGACGCCTACCGGGCGATCTGGCCGCCGTTCTTCGAGTGGCAGGCGCGCGGGGCCGCGTTTGCGATCGAGTCGCTGGACGTCACGGCCGGCGCCGACGTCGCCTACGCGCACGCGCTGCTGCGCTGCGGGACCCCGCAGGACCTCGCCGAGCGCCCGGCGCAGCGGCTGCGGCTCACCCTCGGGCTGCGCCGCCGGGACGGCCGCTGGGTGGTCGCCCACGAGCACCACTCGTTCCCGGAGGTCACCGGGGCGGAGTAGCGCCCGCGGTCCGGGCGGGGTTTCGGTGCGGCGGGGGCGGTTAGCCGTGTCGGTGCAAGCGTCGATCCAGGAACCGAGGCCACCATGACCGCGTTCGGATACTTCCTGTCCTGCGAGGAGTTCACCCCGGCCCAGCTCGTCGACCAGGCGCGGCGGGCGGAGGCGGCCGGGTTCACCCGGCTGGCGATCTCCGACCACTTCCACCCGTGGAACGACGAACAGGGCAGCAGCCCCTTCGTCTGGGGCGTGATCGGGGCGCTGTCGCAGGTGACCGCGCTGCCGGTGACCACGCTGGTCACCTGCCCCACCGTGCGGCTCCACCCGGCGGTGACCGCGCAGGCGGCGGCGACCGCCGACGTGCAGCTGCCCGGCGGGCTGCGGCTCGGGGTGGGCACCGGCGAGGCGCTCAACGAGCACGTGCTCGGCGACCGCTGGCCGCCGTACGAGCAGCGGGCCGAGATGCTGGAGGAGGCCGTCGCGGTGATGCGCGAGCTCTTCACCGGCGGGCAGGTCTCGCACTGGGGCACGTACTACACGGTCGAGAACGCCCGGCTGTACACGGCGCCGCGGGAGGGCCGGCTGCCGGTCCTCGTCTCGGCGTTCGGGGCCAAGGCGGCCGAGCGGGCCGCGGGCTTCGCCGACGGGCTGGTCACCATGACCCCGGACACCGGGCTGATCGACCGCTACCGCGCCGCCGGGGGCCGCGGCCCGGTGGTCGGCGGGGTGAAGGTCTGCTGGTCCGCCGACCGGCAGCGGGCCGTGAAGACCGTCCACCGGCTGTGGCCGAGCGAGCTGCTGCCCGGCGAGCTGGCCCAGGTGCTGCCCACCCCGGCGCACTTCGAACAGGCCACCGAGCTGATCACCGAGGAGATGGTCGAACAGTCCGTGACCTGCGGCGACGATCCGGCCGAGCACGCCGCGCGGCTGGACGGCTACCGGCGGGCGGGCTTCGACGAGGTGTACGTGGGCCAGATCGGGGACGAGCAGGAGGGGTTCTTCGACTTCTACCGCGAGCGGGTCCTGCCGCGGCTGGGGTGAACGGCCCGGACCGCGCCGTGACCGGCTTCCCGCCCCAGGTCCTGGGCGACTACGCGCTGCTCGCCGACGGCGAGCGCGGCGCGCTGGTCGGGCCGGACGGCGAGGTCGCCTGGCTCTGCGCCCCGCGCTGGGACTGCGACCCGGTCTTCGAGGAGTACGACATCGCCCGACGACAACTGCGAGGCAACCTGCCCCAGGCCTTCGTGCACGCGATGATGCTGGAGTGTGCGGCCCGGGCGGCCGCGCCGCCGTCCTGACGGATCCTCATCACCACGGAGGCACAGCATGTCCGCTTCACTCCCCGAGCTCACCGGCGACTACGTGCTCGACCCCACCCACACCCGGATCGGCTTCGTGGCGCGCCACGCCATGGTGACCAAGGTCAGGGGCTCGTTCGGCGAGTTCGAGGGCACCGCCCGCCTGGACGGTGCCGACCCGGCCAAGTCGGCCGGGCAGCTGACGATCAAGGCCCAGAGCATCGACACCGGTGTCGAGCAGCGCGACCAGCACCTGCGCACCAATGACTTCCTCGACGCCCCCACCTACCCCGAGATCACCTTCCGCAGCACCTCGGTCGAGCCCCGCTCCGAGACCGACTACCGGGTGACCGGCGACCTCACCATCAAGGACGTCACCCGCCCGGTGACCATCGACTTCGAGTACACCGGCAACGCCGTCGACCCGTACGGCAACCTGCGGGTGGGCCTGGAGGGGTCGGTGACGATCAGCCGCAAGGAGTTCGGGGTCACCTGGAACGCGGCGCTGGAGGGCGGCGGCGTGCTGGTCGGCGACAAGGTCGTCCTGGAGTTCGACATCTCGGCGGTCAAGCAGGGCTAGCCGGCCTCGCGGGAACGCCGGGCCGGCCGGGTGGTTCCGGCCGGCCCGGTCCCGCACCGCGTGGCGCGCGTGGCTAGCAGGCCGGGAGCGGCCGGGGCGGGGGGAGGACCACCTCGCACCAGACGGCCTTGCCCGGGCCGTGGCGGTACCAGCCCCAGCGGCGGGCCAGGCGGCCGAGCAGGAAGAGCCCGAGGCCGCCGACGTCCTCCGGGTGCCGGGGCCGGCGGGGGCGCGGCGGGCGGGGGCTGCTGTCGGTCACCTCGATCCGCAGGAGGTTCTCGTCACGCAGGAGCAGCAGGGAACCCGGCTCGCCCGTGTGCCGGACGGCGTTGGTCACCAGTTCGGAGACCAGCAGCAGCACGTCCGCGACGACCACGCGTTCGGTGATGTCGTCGAGCCAGTCCGAGGTGCGGGCCCGGGCCTCGGCGGTGATGCCGGGACGGGCCGACAGCGGGACCCGGAGGAGCGTCAGCGCTCCGTGGAGGCGGGTGACGGGCGGGGCGGCCCTGGGCATGCGCGCGGTCCTCCTTCCGGGGTGACGGGGATGGTGCGGGCGCGGTCAGCGGCCGAGGAAGCGGAACCGCCCGCCGCCGCTGCCGGCGGCACGGCTCCCCCGGTCCTCGGCGGCCGGTTCGTCGACGACGGGCTCGTCCACGGGCTCGTCCGCGGCGGGCCGCTCGGCGACCCGCGTCTCGACGGCGGGCTTCTCGACGGCACGCTTCTCGGCGAGCGCCTCCTCGGCCGGCGGCGCGTCGACGACGCGTTCCCCGGTGCGCGGGGCCCGCGGCGGCGCGGCGGCGGTCCGGCGGTCGCGCCGGGTCGTGCGGCCGACGCGCCGGCGCCTGCGGGCCGCGCCGGCCAGTGCCAGGCCGAGGCAGAACAGCAGCGCGAGCGCCAGCCCGGCGAGGAAGACGCCGAGGCTGGAGAGCGTCACCAGCTGGTGCCCCAGAATGGTCACCTGGTACTCCGGTCCGCCGGACAGGTTGTCGGCGATCAGCAGGCCGGTGAAGGCCGCTGTCGCGGCGACCAGCAGGAGTCCGATCAGCAGCATGGCGGTGTCCCTTCGGTCCTCGCCCCTCGGTGTCCGGTCCCCTCCGCTGCGTCGCGCCTACCCGGGCGGATCCCGCTCTAACGCCCGGCCGGCCCCTCCGGCTCGACGCGGACGGCGACCAGGCAGGTGTCGTCGTCGGTGTCGGCCGGGCTCAGCTCCAGCAGCAGGTCCAGGTAGCGCTCCAGGTCGGAGCCGGGGCGGCCGGCGGCGCGGATGAGGTGGTCGACGGACTCCTCGACGGGGCAGTCCCGGCGCTCGACCAGGCCGTCGGTGTAGAGCAGCAGGACGTCCCCCGGCTCCAGCCGCGCCGAGTGCTCCTCGTAGGCGGCGTCCGGCATGGCACCGAGCAGCACCCCGTGCGGCAGCGGCAGCACCTCGGCGCCGTCCGGGGCGAGCCTGATCGGCGGGAGGTGGCCGGCCCGGGCCCAGCGCAGCGTGCCGTCGTCCGGGCCGAGCAGCGCGCAGACGGCGGTGGCGGTCAGCTGCCCCGGCTCGCGCAGGGCCACGGTGTTGGCCCACTCCAGCAGCCGGCCCGGACCCGCGCCGGTGACGGCCAGCCCGCGCAGCGCGTGGCGCAGCGCGACCATCCCGGTGGCCGCGCCGACCCCGTGACCGGCCACGTCCCCGACGGCGAGCAGCACCTGCCGGTCGGGCAGCACCAGCACGTCGTACCAGTCGCCGCCGACCCGCTCGCGCTTGGCCGCCGGCCGGTAGCGGACGGCGGCGCGCAGCCCGGTGGCGCCGAGCGGCGGCGGCGCCGCGGGCAGGATCGCCTGCTGGAGCCGCAGGGCCAGCTGTTCGCGCTCGGCCGACTCCTGCTCGCTGTCGGCCAGCCGCTCCCGGGTGGCGCCGAGCGCGACCTCCGTCCAGTGCTGCGCCGACACGTCGTGGTAGGCGCCGCGCACGGCGCTCAGCGCGCCGTCGGCGTCCAGCACGGGTTCGGCCACCACCCGGGTGTAGCGCTGGGTGCCGTCCGGGCGGACCAGCCGGAACACCGCGGAGGCGGTGCGCAGCCGGTGCTGGACGGTGTCCAGCAGCCGCCGGACGGCGGGCAGGTCGTCGGGGTGGACGTACCGGCCGAGGTGCGCCAGCGGCACGGCCGGGGCGTCGGGCGGCAGGCCGAACAGCTCGGACAGGCCCGCGTTCCACAGGATCCGGCCGGTCCCGGGCTGTTCCTCGAAGCCGGCGACCCTGGCGAGGCGCTGGGCCTGGCGCAGCAGCACGGTCTGGTCGGACTCCCCGCTCGGGTCGACGTCCCGCTGCCAGGTGAGCAGCAGCCGCCCGTCGAGCGGGGCGACGGCGATCCGCAGGGTGGTGGGCTGGACGATGCCGCCGCCCTGGAAGACCAGGTGCAGGCGGTCGTCGGTGCGGGTCTCGCCGGTCTCGTGGGCCCGCAGCAGCGGTGCGAGCAGGCCGGTCGCGCAGGCCACCGGGTAGGCCTCCAGCAGGGAGGTGCCGTCCAGGCCGCTGCGGGGGCGGCCGAGCGGGTCGAGGAAGGCCCGGTTGGTGCGCAGGATCGTGAAGTCGACCGGCCGGCCGTCGCGCAGGACGGGGGCGAGCAGCAGGGCGGGGGTGAGCAGGCCGTCCAGCAGGTCGGCCTGCCGGTCCGGCGGGACGGCGGGCTCGGGGTGGCCGAGGACGGTGGCGCAGAGGTCGGCGAGGGCCCGGAACTGGCGGTGCTGCGGGGGGCCGAGGGCAGGCGCGGGGCCGGGCCAGAGCACTTCGAGCGCGCCGAGACGGCGGCCGTCGTCGAGCAGCGGGAGGACGGCCCGGGGCGTGTCGGGGCCGCCGACGCGGGGGCCGGGCGCCGCCGGGTCGCCGGGCCAGTGCTCCTCCCCGGTGTCGACGGCCCGCCGGGCGGGGCTCGGGACGCCGGGCGGCACCCGGCTCCAGGCCTCGGCCTCGTCGGCCGGCAGCCCGGCCTGGGCGGCGAGTGCGAGGGCTCCGGCGGGCAGTTGCTGCCAGACCAGCACGGCGTGGGCGCCGAGCGGCGCGGCGCCCTGCCGCAGCACGGCCTCGACGGCGCCGGCCAGGTCGGACGCGGCGGCCAGGGCCCGCACGGGGGCCGCCGGGGCGGACGGGGGCGCGGGGGCACCGGACGGGCCGGACGGGCCGGACGGGCCGGGGGCGGCGGAGGCGTCGGAAGGAGCGGGGGCGGCGGCCTGCGGCCCGGCCGGAGCGCGAACGGCGGGCTCGACGGAGCGGCCGACGACGTCGGCGGCCAGGGTGACGACGGGGACGCCGGCCTCCCCGGCGAGGTGGGCGAGCCGGGCGGCGGCCTCGACGGGCGGGACGGCCAGCCGCTCGGCGAGCATCCCGGTGGCGAGGTCGACCAGCGCGCGGGTGCCCTCCTCGGCCCGCATCCGTTCGGCGGCGTGCTGGAGCCGTCGGACGGTGCCCGCGAGCTGCCGGGCGACGTCGTCCGCCGCCGGCTCGCCGCCGTCGGGCGGCCCGGCGGCGTCCGGCCCGGGAGCGGCGGGGCGGGGAGCGGCGGGGCGGGGGTCGGCGGGGACGGGGTCCGGCCCGGGAGCGGCGGGGCGGGGGTCGGCGGGGACGGGGTCGGCCGGCCCGGGACCGGCGGGGCGGGCGTCGCCGGGAACGGGGTCGGCGGGGCCGGGGTCGCGCGGGGTGCCGCCTCGCGGGCCGGTGGTCATGACGGGTCCAGCCAGTGCCGCATCCGCTCCAGCAGCAGCGCGGTGTCCACGGGCTTGGTGACGTGGTCGTCGGCCCCGGCGGCGAGGCTCTTGGCCCGGTCGCCCGCCATGGCCTTGGCGGTGACGGCGACGACCGGGAGACGGGCGAAGCCCTCGTCCGCCCGGATGGCCGCGATGGTGGCGTAGCCGTCGAGCCCGGGCATCATCACGTCCATCAGGACCAGGTCGGTCTCGGGGTGGCGGCGCAGCAGGTCGAGTCCGGCGCGGCCGTCGGCGGCGTGCAGGACGGTCAGGCCGTGCTGTTCGAGGGCGGCGGCGAGGGCGAAGACGTTGCGGATGTCGTCGTCGACGATCAGCACGGTGCGCCCGGCGAGCGGTTCGTCGGCGGGGACGTCGGGCTCGGCGGGCCCCGCGGCGGCGGGGTGACGCCCGCCCAGCAGCGCGATCAGGCGTTCGCGCACCTCGTCGAGCCCTGAGAGGACTTCGAGGCGGTCGACCGTCGTGCCGATGCCGGCGGCCGGGCCGCCGTCGCCGTGGTAGCCGAGGACGGGGGTGCTCTCGGGGAGGGCGGTGAGCAGCACGGGGACCAGTTCGCCGGTGTGGGCGAGGTCGACGACGGCGCAGCGGTAGGGGCCGTCGGCGACGGCGGCGCGCAGCCCGGCCTCGTCGCCGGCGCTGCGGACGCCGGCCTGCGGGTCCTCGCCGTGGGCCTCGGCGGCGGTGCGGGCGAGCAGGGTGAGCAGGGCCGGCGGGTCGGCCTCGACGACCAGGACGCGGGTCACGGCGGGCGGGGCGGTCGCGGGCCGGTCGCGGCGGGCGAGCGGGAGGTAGAAGCTGAACCGGCTGCCCTGCCCGGTGGTGGAGCGCACGGTGAGGGCGCCGCCGAGCAGGCGGGCGAGTTCGCGGCTGATGGACAGGCCGAGGCCGGTGCCGCCGTAGCGGCGGCCGGTGGTGCCGTCGGCCTGCTGGAAGGCGCCGAAGATGCTGTCGAGGTGGGCGGGGTCGATGCCGATGCCGGTGTCGTCGACGTGGAAGGCCACCGCGGCCTCGGCCTGGCCGATCTCGACGGGCAGTTCGGCGGCCTCGACGCGTTCGATGCGCAGGTCGACCCCGCCCGCGTCGGTGAACTTGATGGCATTGGACAGCAGGTTGCGCAGGACCTGGCGCAACCGGGCCTGGTCGGTGACGAGTTCGCCGGGCACGCCGTCCTCGACGGTGATCCGGAAGGCGAGGTCCTTCTGGTCGGCGAGCGGTTTGAAGGCGGACTCGACGTAGGCCAGCAGGTCCTGGACGGCGAAGGGTTCGGGGGCGAGCTCCATCTTCCCGGCCTCGACCTTGGAGAGGTCGAGGATGTCGTTGATGAGCTGGAGCAGGTCGGAGCCGGCCGAGTGGATGACGCCCGCGTACTCGACCTGCTTGGGCGTGAGGTTGCCGGCCGCGTTCTGGGCGAGCAGCTGGGCGAGGATGAGCAGGCTGTTGAGCGGGGTGCGCAGTTCGTGGCTCATGTTGGCCAGGAACTCCGACTTGTACATCGAGGTGAGGCTCAACTGCCGGGCGCGCTCCTCCAGTTCCTGGCGGGCCTGTTCGATCTCCAGGTTCTTGGCCTCGATGTCGCGGTTGCGGTCGGCGAGCTGTCCGGCCTTCTCGGCGAGTTCGGCGTTGGAGCGCCGCAGCTCCTCCTGCCCGTTCTGCAACTCCTCGGAGCGGGCCTGGAGTTCGGCGGTCAGCCGCTGGGACTCGCCGAGCAGTTCGTCGGTGCGGGCGTTGGCGAGCAGGGTGCCGAGGTTGACGCCGCAGGCCTCGGCGAACTGTTCCAGGAAGTCGCGGTGGACGGCGCTGAAGGGGTGGACGGAGGCGAACTCCATGACGCCGAGCAGCCACTCCTCCAGGGCGATCGGCAGGATCACCACCGAGCGGGCGTGGGTGGCGCCGGCGCCGGAGGCGATGGTGGCGTAGTCGGGCGGCAGGTCGTCGACGGTGAGGGTGCGCCGGCTGCGGGCGGTCTGGCCGACCAGGGACTCGCCGAGCCGCAGCCGGGCGGGGGTGGTTCCGTCGCCCGGCGGTCCGTAGGCGCTGATGCGGGCCAGCGCGGTGGATTCGCCGTCCTCCTCGGCCAGGTAGAAGGCCCCGTACTGGGCGCCGACCAGCGGGGTCAGCTCGTCGGTGATCAGCTCGGCGACGGCGCGGACGTCGCGTTTGCCCTGCATGGCGCCGGTGAAGCGGGCGAGGTTGGTCTTCAGCCAGTCCTGCTCCTCGTTGGCGCGGGTGCTCTCGCGCAGCGACTCCACCATGAAGTTGACGTTGTCCTTGAGGTCGGCGACCTCGCCGGAGGCGTCCACGGTGATCGAGCGGGTGAGGTCGCCGGCCGCGACGGCGCCGGTGACCTCGGCGATCGAGCGGACCTGCCGGGTGAGGTTGCCGGCGAGTTCGTTGACGTTCTCGGTCAGCCGCTTCCAGGTGCCGGAGACGCCCTCGACCTCCGCCTGGCCGCCGAGCCGGCCCTCGGTGCCGACCTCCCGGGCGACCCGGGTGACCTCGTCGGCGAACGAGCCGAGCTGGTCGACCATGGTGTTCACGGTGGTCTTGAGCTCCAGGATCTCGCCGCGCGCGTCCACGTCGATCTTGCGGGTGAGGTCGCCCCCGGCGACCGCCGTCGTCACCTGGGCGATGTTGCGCACCTGGCTGGTGAGGTTGTGCGCCATGAAGTTGACGTTGTCGGTGAGGTCCTTCCACGTCCCGGCGACGTTGGGCACCCGGGCCTGGCCGCCGAGGGTGCCCTCGGTGCCGACCTCGCGGGCGACCCGGGTCACCTCGTCGGCGAACACCGAGAGGGTGTCCACCATCGTGTTGATCGCACCGGCCAGTGCGGCCATCTCGCCCTTGGCCTCCACGGTGATCTTCCGGGAGAGGTCGCCCCGGGCGACGGCGGTGGCCACCTCGGACATCGAGCGGACCTGGCCGGTGAGGTTGGAGGCCATCACGTTGACGTTGTCGGTGAGGCCCTTCCAGGTGCCGGAGACGCCCCGGACGGTGGCCTGGCCGCCGAGGTTGCCCTCGGTGCCGACCTCGCGCGCGACCCTGGTGACCTCGTCGGCGAACGCGGACAGCTGGTCGACCATCGTGTTGATGGTCTCCTTGAGCAGCAGGATCTCGCCGCGCGCGTCGACCCGGATCTTCTGGGTGAGGTCGCCCTCGGCGACCGCGGTGGTGACCTCGGCGATGGCGCGCACCTGGGCGGTGAGGTTGTCCGCCATCACGTTCACCGACTCGGTGAGGTCCTTCCAGGTGCCGGAGACGTCGCGGACGTCGGCCTGGCCGCCGAGCCGCCCGTCGCTGCCCACCTCGCGGGCCACCCTGGTCACCTCGTCGGCGAACGCGGACAGCTGGCCGACCATCGTGTTGACGGTGTTCTTGAGCTCCAGCAGTTCGCCGCGCGCGTCGACCTCGATCTTCTGGGTGAGGTCGCCGCGCGCCACCGCGGTGGTCACCTGGGCGATGTTGCGCAGTTGCCGGGTGAGGTCGCCGGCCATCGCGTTGACGGCGTCGGTGAGGTCCAGCCACGTCCCGGACGCGCCGGGCACGTGCGCCTGCCCGCCGAGCCGGCCCTCGGAGCCGACCTCCCGGGCCACCCGGGTCACCTCGGAGGTCACCCGGGCGAGTTGCTCCACCATGCCGTTGAACACGGCGGCGATCTCGCCGGGCACCCCCGGCAGGTCGGGCCGCAGCCGGGTGCGGAAGTCACCGTCGCGAACCGCCGTCAGCCCGGCGAGCAGCTGCCGCAGGACCTGCTCGGACTGCTCCACGTGGCCCGCCTCGGCGCCCGGCGCACCGCCCGGCGCCCGGTGCTCGTCCATGCGTCCACCACCCGGATCGAGCGCGCGGCCGGATCGCCCGACGGCGGGCCCGGCCGTGGGAAGCGGCGGCGCCGCCCCGCCTCCCACTGTGCCACCGTCGCGCGGGAGGCGACACGCGGGACGTCCGGACCGGTGGCGGCCGCGCGGTGGTTCGCCGCCCGCCGACCGGGTAGACGCGCTCGGCAAGGACGGGGAACCGGAACCGGAGAGGAGCACGGCCATGCCCCGAGGATCGAGCCCCAAGCGGGAACGCCAGTACGAGCACATCAAGGAGAGCGCGCTGGACCGCGGCGAGAGCGAGAAGCGGGCCGAGGAGATCGCCGCCCGGACGGTCAACAAGGAACGCGCCCGGCACGGCGAGTCCAGGACCGCGAGCCGCAGCTCCACCCATGACATCTCCTCCGGCCGGCGCGGCGGACAGCGTTCGCACCGGGGCGCCGGCGGGCCCACCTACGACCAGCTGTACAACGAGGCCAGGCAGCGCGGCATCAAGGGGCGCTCGAAGATGAACAAGCGCGAGCTGTCCCACGCGCTCGGCCGGTGACCACGGGAGGAGTGCCATGACCGCCACCGCGACGACCGTCACCGGTGCGGCGGGCACCGCCGCGAGCGTCCCGACGGTGCCCCCGCCCGGCCACCCGGACACCGAACCCTTCCCCCACCCGCACCCGAACCCGCTCCCACGGCCGGAACCGGACCCGGCGCCGCCGCCGGTGCCGCCGTTCCCGCCGCCGGAGCCCGACCCGGGCCCGCCGACCGAGCCCGGCCGGGCGGGCGCCTGAACACCGCTCCCCGCGGCCCGTACGGCTCAGCCGTACGGGCCGCGGTGGTCCAGCGGCGACGGCACCTCCAGCCAGACCGACTTGCCCGCGCCCTCGGGCCGCGATCCCCAGGCGCGGGCGAGCCGGTCCACCACGCGCAGCCCGTGCCCGCCCGGCTGCCCCGGATCGGCGGACGGGCGCAGCTGCGGCGGTACCGGGCTGGCGTCGCTCACCTCGACCCGCAGCCGCAGGGTGTCCCAGCGCAGCCGCAGTTCGCGCGGGCCGCCGGGCGCGTGCAGGCAGGCGTTGGTGACGAGTTCGGAGACCATCAGCAGGACGTCCTCGAAGACCGCGACCTGCTCGTCGTCGGGCCACTGCTCGCCGTCCACCGCCAGCCAGTGCCAGTCGAGCAGCGCCTGGCGGCTGAAGTCGCGCGAGCGCTGCACGGCTCCCCGGGCGCCGCTCAGCGCCAGCCGCCGGGTCTCGTCCGGATCCGGTGCCGGGGCGGGGGCGGGGCCGGGGCCGGGGCCGGTCGTCATGTCGTCACGCCCGCTCACCGGCCGGGCCGGCGCCCGTCTCCAGGGCGAGGGCGAGGGTGGGGTGGACCCGCAGCACGGTGTCGGCCCCGGTCACGGCGAACAGCCGCACGAGGGCGGGGCGCGGCCCGGCGACCTCCAGCCGGACGCCGGCCCGTTCGGCCTCCTGGCGGGCCCGCAGCAGGATGTTCAGCCCGGTGGAGTCGCAGAAGCGCAGTTCGGCGAGGTCGACCAGGATCCGGGCGAGGCCCTCCTCCGGCAGTCCGGCGAGCGCGGTGCGCAGCCCGTCCGCCGAGTCGTGGTCGAGTTCTCCCCCGACGGTGACGATCCGCACCGGTCCGTTGCGGTGCACCACGACGGACAGTTCTCCCGGCCGGTAGTTCTCCGGGGGCTCGCGCCGCGTGCCACCGGGTCCGTCCCCCGTGCCCCCCGTGCCCCCGGCGTCGCCCGCGGAGAGATGCATGGCTGGCTCCCGGTCCGGTCGCAAAGGCTTGGTGCCGTCCAGACCATGATGCCGCGCCGCCGGGCGGGCCGCGCGGACGGCGCGGACCGGCCGGTCCGCGGCCCGCCACGGCGCTCGCGGCGGTGTCCGGGTCCTCTCGTCCACGGCCCGCGTTTGCCCGCCCCCCCGCCCGGCTACACGCCGGGCGGGGCGGACCGGTGGATGATCGGAACGGGACGGGGTCGCGCGGTCGGGGAGGGAGCGCGGCGGGAGCCGACGGACGGCCGCGACGGACGCGACGGACGCGAGGCGACGGACAGGACGGAGGAGGGGCGGATGACACGGGGAGCAGGGGGAGCAGGGCGCCGCGAGGGCACCACCGCGCCCCGGGACGGACGCCAGGAGTCACCGGAGGAACGCGCGGACCGCCGCTGGAGCGACCTGCTCCAGGAGGTGCGGGTCGCGCAGACCGGCTCCCAGGTCCTGTTCGGCTTCCTGCTGAGCGTCGTCTTCATGCCGCGGTTCGCCCAGTTGGAGCAATTCGACCGCGATCTGTACGTGGTCACCGTGGTGCTGGGCGCGCTCGCCACCGGCTCGCTCGCCGCGCCGGTCTCCTACCACCGGCTCTTCGCCGGCCGCCGGCTCAAGCCGCAGCTGGTCGACGCGGCCGCGCGGCTGGTCGCGATCGGCCTGATCCTGCTGGCGCTGACCATCGGCTCCGCACTGCTCCTGCTGCTGCGGGAGGCCACCGACGGTGCCGCGGCCGCCTGGATCGCGGGCGCGGTGATGGCCTACTTCGCCGTCTGCTGGCTGCTCCTGCCGGTGGTCCAACTGCGCCGCCAGAACCGCCGGGAGAAGCGCCCGCCCGAGGACTGAACCGCGGACCGGGACGTTTCGCCACCGCGCCCGGGGCAACACGCCCGCCATGAGGACTCACCGCGATCCGCCGCCACGCACCGTCGTCGTCACGGGGGCCGGGGCCGGAGTCGGCCGGGCCTGCGTACGGGAGTTCGCCGCCCGCGGCGACCGGCTGGTGCTCACCGGGCGCGGCCGGGCCGGGCTGCGCGCCGCGGCCGCCGAGGCCGGGCAGGCGGGCGCGCCCGCGCTGGTCGTCCCGGCCGACGTCGCCGACCCCGAGGCCTGCGAGGACGTCGCGGACCGCGCCGAGGAGGCGTTCGGGCCGATCGACGTCTGGGTGAACGACGCCTTCGCGGGGGTGTTCGCGCCCTTCGCGGACATCACCGCCGCCGAGTTTCGCCGGGTCACCGACGTCACCTACCTTGGATACGTGAACGGCACCCGAGCTGCGCTGCACCGGATGCTGCCCCGCGACCGCGGCACCGTCGTGCAGGTCGGATCGGCCATCGCCTACCGGGGCATTCCGCTGCAGAGCGCGTACAGCGGCGCCAAGCACGCCCTCCAGGGCTGGCACGAGGCGCTGCGCTGCGAACTGCTCGCCGCCCGCTCGGGCGTGCGGGTCACCATGGTCCAGCTGCCCGCCGTCAACACCCCGCAGTTCGACTGGGTGCTCAACCGGCTGCCCGGGCGCGCCCGGCCGGTCGCGCCGGTGTACCAGCCGGAGGTCGCCGCCCGCGCCGTGCGGTTCGCCGCCGACCACCCCGGGCGGCGCGAGTACTGGGTCGGCGCGAGCACGGTGGCGACCCTGTTGGCCAACGCCGTGGCACCCGGGCTGCTCGACCACTACCTGGCCCGCACCGGCCGGTCGGCGCAGCAGGAGGACCGGCCGCGACGCGTCCAGGACCGCGCCAACCTGTGGGAGCCCGCCGACGACGACGTCGACCACGGTGCGCGCGGGCGCTTCGACGACGAGGCCCACGCGCGCAGCCCGCAGCTGTGGGCCTCCCAGCACCGCGCCCTGCTCGCGGCGGCGGGTTCCGGCCTGCTGGGCACGGCCGGCCTCGCGCTGGCCCGCGGTTCGCGCCGGAGCCGGCCGTGACCACGCGCCCGACCCCCGGAACGGTGCCGACCGTCGGGGTGGAGGAGGAGTTCCTGCTGGTCGACCGCCGGACCCGGCTGCCCGTCGCCCGCGCCTCGCAGGTGCTGGCGGCCGCCTCCCGGGTGCTGGACGAGCAGGTGCAGCCGGAGATCTTCCAGGTGCAGGTGGAGACCACCAGCCGCCCCGCACTTCGCCTCAAGGAGCTGGCCGACGACCTCGCCCGGCTGCGCGCCGGCCTGGTGGCGGCGGCCGCCGACGCGGACTGCCTGCTGGTCGCCAGCGGGACGCCGGTGCTGGCGGGACCGGAGCCGGCGCTGCTCACCGACAACCCCCGCTATCGGCTGATGGCGGACCGCTACCCGGCCGCGGCCGACGGCTACAGCGGGGCGCTCTGCGGCTGTCACGTGCACCTGGGCACCCTGGAGCGCGGGCTCGCGCTGGCGCTCGGCAACCGGCTGCGGCCCTGGCTGCCGGTGCTGCAGGCGCTCGCCGTCAACTCGCCGTTCGACGCGGGCCGCGACAGCGGCTTCGCCAGCTGGCGGGACGTGCGCTGGTCGCGCTGGCCGACCGTCGGCGCGGCGCCGCTGGTGGACGAGCGGGGCTACGAGCGGCGCGCCAACGCCCTGGTCGCGCGCGGCACGCTGCTCGACCGCCGGATGATCTACTGGTACACCCGCCCGTCGGAGCACGTGCCGACGCTGGAGGTGCGGGTCGCCGACGTCAACGCCGACCTGGGGACGGTGCTGCTGTTCGCCGGGCTGCTGCGCGGGCTCGGCGCCGTCCTGCTCGACGAGGCCCGGGTCGGGCTGCCCCCGCCCGCCGTACCGCACGGCCGGCTGGCGGCCGCCCACCGGCGGGCCGCCCAGACCGGCCCGTCGGGCGAGGGGATCGACCCGTTCACCGGGTGGCCGGTGCCGATGCCCGCGCTGGTGGACCGGCTGCTGGAGCGGGCCGCGCCGGGGCTGTCCGCCGCGGGTGACCTGGCGGCCGTCGAGGCCGGTCTCGACCGGCTGCGCCGGCTGGGCAGCGGTGCCGAGCGCCAGCGCCGGGACTTCCGCGCGCACGGGCGCGCACGCGACGTGGTCGACGGACTCGCCCGGCTGACCGCCACCGTCACCCCGCCCGTCTGACGCATGACCTGCCCGCTTCGGGGCAGACGCCTCCCGGGCGGGCACCGGCCCGCCCGTGGCGAACGGAGGCGAACACCATGGCGACCGACGACAAGGTGCGCAACATGGCCGAGAAGGCCCGCGGCAAGGCCAAGGAGGCCGCCGGCCGGGCCACCGGTGACCGCACGATGGAGGCCAAGGGCCGCGGCACCCAGATGAAGAGCGACCTGAAGCAGGCCGCCGAGAAGCTCAAGGACGCGGGCAAGGACTGACGCGGCCCCCGCGACCGCACCGACACCGACGAACCGGAGGTGGGCGACCATGACCGGCCCGCACGACCGTACCCGCGAACCCCCGGACCCGCCCGTGCGGGCCGAGACGCCCGAGTCACGGATGACCGGCGAGGGCGGTGCTCCGCCGGAGCACGAGGAGCAGAAGGGCCCGGCCGACGGCCCGGAGTACGCCGTGACCCGGCAGGCGGACGGGGAGCCGGGGCGTGAGCCCCCGCCCGACCGTCCCGCCGACGACCCGCAGCCGTACGAGCCGCCCGACTGACCGCTCCCCCGCACCGCACACCGTTCGCCGCAGGCCGGTGGGATGATCACAACATCCCGTCCGGCCTGCGGCGAACGGCTGCTCCGCCCCGGCGCACGCCGCGGCCTGCTACGACAGCGCCAAGTCCTACTCGAAGCCCGATGGGGCGCGGTGGTACCCGGCGGGGTCCTCCTACCTCACGACGACGAGCAACTGCGCCGACATCAACATCAAGCCCAAGACCAACCGCTACGTCGCCGTGTGCTTCGTACCGAGTTCGGGATCGCCGTACTGCCAGTCGGGCTACAAACTGGCCACCGCAGGTCAGTGGAACGTCATCGCGACCGACGTGCAGAACGGCACCCGCTTCTACTTCGACTTCCAGTCGACGGCCCTGTCCAACGGCAGCTGGGCCGCCTGATCTCCACGGCGCCCGAACGGCCTCCGGACTCCGGCCGTGTGCCGGAGTCCGGAGCGTCCCGTGCCCGCGAGGTCCTCGCCCGCTCGGGCATCGCTCACGGCGTCACCAGGTGGAACAGGCCGCCCTCCGCGTCCTGGAGGGCGGCCACCCTGCCGTACGGGGTGTCGACGGGCGGCCGGAGCACCCGGCCGCCCAGCCGCAGCGCGCGGGCGGTCGCGTCGTCGACGTCCGCGGTCTCGAAGTGGACGTGCCAGCGCGGCCTCAGCAGCGGCTCCGTGGCGCCGTCGGTGCCGCCCCCGCACAGCGCGGCGGCGGCACGGCCGTCGACCCTCAGCACCACCCGGTCGTGCTCGTAGCGGACGTCGTAGCCGTCACCGTCGCGTTCCGCCCAGTCGAAGACCCACGCGTAGAAGATGGCGGCGGCGAAGGCGTCACGGGTGCGCAGCTCGGTGCGGACCGGCGCGCCCGGTCCGCACGGCCCTCCCGGCGGGCGGGCGGGTGCCTGCCAGAGACCGAAGACGGCGTTCTGGGAATCGGCGCCCAGCACCACCCGGCCCCCGTCGAAGGTCAGCGGGCCGACGGCCACGGTGCCGCCGCCGGAGCGGATCCGCTCGGCGGCCGCGTCGGCGTCCTCGGTGCCGAAGTAGGTGGTCCAGCCGACCGGGAACCCCCAGCGGCGGGCCGTCTCGGCGAGACCCGCCACCACGGTGCCGTCGGCGATCCCGTGCAGGTACGGCCCCCAGGGGCTCGGCACCGGACGGAAGGTCCAGCCGAGCAGGGGACCGTAGAAGGAGGTGGCGGCCGGCAGGTCACGGCTGAGCAGGCTCACCCAGCACGGCACGGCCGGCACGCAGCTCGGCGGTTCGGTCGGCGGCGGTTCGGTCGGTGCCAGGTCGATCGGCGCCAGGTCGATCGGTGACGGCGCGGTCGCGGCGATGGGGCGCTCACGGCCCGGGGGCCCGGGCACGGCTCAGCCCTCCAGGGCGGCGGCCGGCCGGTGGAGGGGTTCGTCCGGCCGCTCGACCGCCACCCGCCGGGCAGGTTCCCCGCCCGGGCCGTCCCTCCCGGCGAGTCCCCGGTATGCCCGCAGCAGGACGCTCGCGTCGTTCGTCATGGCCGCACTCCTCCTTCCCACTTCCGTGTCTCGGCCGGGCGTGTCCCCGGACCACCGGCCGGCAAACACCGCCCACCGGGCGTCCGGGGGGCGGTACGACCCGACGGCCCCCGGCGCGATTGAAGCGACCGGGGGCGGGCAGACGCACAGATTCCCCCGACACCCCTCACCCGCCCCCGTACGGAGGCACCATGAACGGCCCTGACGGGCTCCTGGGCGAACTGTCCACCGCCCACCGCGCGGTGGAGGCCCTGCTGCGCCGACTCGACACCGTCCACGCCCGAGGCGAGCACGCCGTGGCGGACGGCCACCGGCTGCTGGCCGAACTGGACCGGCTCCTCGACGAGCACCTGACCGCCGAGGAGACGTCCTTCTACCCGCTCGTCCGCCAGTACCTGCCCGCCGGACGGGCGCTCGCGGACGCCGCCGCCCACACCCACGAGACGGTGCGCCGGCTGCTGGCGCGGGCGATGGACGAACGGCTTCCGGCCGCCGACCGCACCCACTGCACCGGCGCGCTGCTGGTTCTCCTGCGCGCCCACCTGAGCGGCGAGAACGAGCGGCTCTTCCCGCTGGTCCGCGCGGCCGTCCCGGCGGCGGAGCTGCGGCGCTGCGCCGACCGGCTCGCCGAGGCCCGGCGGGCCGGCCCCTGCTCCCCCGTTTGGGGGCTGCCTCCGGGCACCGGCGCCATCGCCTCGCTGCGCGACCGGTTCACCGGCCACGACAGCACCGACCGGCCGCACGGGCCGTGACCCCCCGCAGCCCCCGGCCAACGGTGCGTCAGCAGCGCGCTCCGTCCGGGCCGGTACCGTTTCGGCCGCCGCCCGTCGGCAACCCGCAGGAGTATGGCGTACCTCGAAAGCACCGCGACGACCGTCCCGCTCCCCCGCCCGGCGGGTGCCCCCGCGAGCCGGCCCGGTGCCTGGCTGTTCCTCCGCGAGCCGCACCGCACGGCGGCGGGCGCACCGCGCGGCGCCGTGCTGTTCGGCCGGGACGGCACGCTGATCCAGGACGTCTCCTGCAACGGCGACCCCGGCGCGGTCCACCCGCTGTCCGGGGTGCGGGCCGCCCTCGCGGCGCTGCGGACGGCCGGCTTCGCGCTCGGTGTGCTGAGCACCCAGCCCGGGGTCGCGCGCTGCGTGCTGCGACGCGAGCAGGTCGAGGCGGTGCAGGCCCGCACCGAACTGCTGCTCGGGCCGGTCGAGGTGTGGGCGGTCTGCCCGCACGGGCCGCACGACGGCTGCGACTGCCGCCCGCCCGCGACCGGTCTGGTGACCGCCGCCTGCCGCGCACTCGACCTGCCGCCGGCGCTCGTCACGGTGGTGGCCCACGGAAGTCCGCTGATCGAGGCCGCCCTGGCCGCCGGCGCCCACGCCGTCCGCCTCCCCGACGCCGCCCGGCCCCCGGCCGCACCGTACACACCCTGCGTCCCGGCCGTCTGCCGCTCCGCCGACGGCCCCGAAGACGCCGCCGGCCTGCTGCTGCAGGGCTGACGGCCGGTCACGGCCCCGCTGCCCGAACCGGCCGGCTACCGCACGGCTGATCGCCGTCCGCGAAGGGACGAGGACACCGCGGGCCGGCTCCGCCGGGCACGTCCGCTTCCACACCGAACGCCCCCGAGGCCCGCCGACTTCGTCGTCGACGGCGGGCTCGTGGACTCCCTGTGAGGCGGGAGGTCAGGGTTCCCGGTCGGGCATGGTCGCCGCCTGGTGCCTGGCCGGCTCCGCCGTGAGGGCCACGAGGTCCTCCGGGGGCAAGGGAGGCGCCGCTTTGCCGGGCTCGGGGTCGATGCCGTTGTCGAGCCGGAAGCCCTCGTGTCCGCCGGTCATGATGTCCGCCGGGCGCCGGCGCGATGTCGGCCGGCGGCGGGCAGACGGCGACCCCCCGGCCGCCCGCGCGCACGCCGTCCGCGTCCCCCGGGATCCCGCCGACCTGCTGCTGCACGGCTCGGTGCCCGTGGGCGGGATGCGCAGGGCGGCATGAAGCCCGCTCGGCGCGGCGGCAGCCCACCGGCCCAGAACCCCGCCGATCACCGCCTCCAGACGCGGCAGCGGGCCGCCACCCAGGCCGGCCCGCTGCCGCGACCGCGCGACGCAAACGGCAACTTCCCGGCGGGCCGCTACCCGGGCCGGCCCGCTGCCGCGACCGTGCGGGGCAGGACGGCGTCGATGGCCTGGGTGAACGGTCCGAGGTCGCCCGGGTTGCGGGAGGTGATCAGGTGCCAGCCGCCGCTGTCGTCCTCGACCAGCGGCTCGTCCGTCCACTCGGCGCCCGCGTTGGTGAGGTCGGTGCGCAGCGACGGGTAGGAGGTCAGCCGTTTGCCCTCGGCGACCCCGGCCTCGGCGAGCAGCCAGGGGCCGTGGCAGATGGCCGCGACGGCCCGGCCGGTGGTGGTGAAGGCGCGCACCAGCCGGACGGCCTCGTCCTGGAGCCGGAGCGTGTCGGCGTTGATCGTGCCGCCGGGGATCAGCAGCAGGTCGTAGCCGTCGGTGCCGTCGGCTACGACCTGGCCGAGGGTGTGGGTGGGGCGGACCGTCTCGCCGGGGTCCTCGTCCCCCACCAGGGTGCGGATGTCGTCGTCCTCGACGGCGGCGATGTCGACCCGCACGCCGTCGTCGCGCAGGTGCCGCAGCGGGACGAGGAGTTCGTCCTGCTCGACGCCGTAGTTGGTGACGATGGCCAGGGCCTTGCAGTCGCGGGTCATGGTTCTCCTCCTGGTCGGCCGGCTCCCGGTGCGGGAGGCGGTGGGCAGGGCGTGGTGGCCCCCGGACGCGGGCGGGTACCCGGGCGGGCGCCCGGTATGCGTGGTCGGGTGGCTGTGGGCGGCGGATCGCGCTGGACTACGGGTGTGGGCCGTTGCGGTGTCGGGTAGCCGCAGGCCACCGGTGGGCGTGAGGGTCCGCCCCGAAGCCGAGGGAGGCAGTGGTGAGTGCCAGACGACGCTCGTGGGCCGTGAGCGTGGAGCGGGCGGCCGGGCGGCCGGGCGGGGAGGCCGGTCCGCAGCGCGAGGACGTGGAGGCGGAGCAGGGCCCGGCCGTGGCCGACGCCCCGGCGGAGGACGAGGAGGGCGACGGTCCCGAACCGCCGGCCGCGGACCGCGCGGCGCCCTGACGGTCAGGTCGGCCGGGGTCGGGTCAGCCGCCGGGGTCGTCGCCGTCCGCGTCGTCGCCGTCCGCGCCGGGCTCGCCGTAGCGGGCGCGCCACTCGCGGGCGCGGGCGTTGTGCCAATCCACCCCGCGTTGCGCCTGGTGCTCGGAGAGGCCGCTGAGTGCGGCGACGAGGCCGAGCGGCACCGGCTCGTCGCAGTCGGCGAGCGTGCGGCAGACCTTCGCCGCCCACTGCTCCTCGTGGACGAACGGGCGGTTGCGGTACTCCGCGATCAGCGCGGCGAGGTGGTCGGACGAGCAGGCGGTGACGACCCGCCTGCCGTCGAGTCCGGGGTCGTGGGCGTGGACGGCGGAGGAGTCCGGGACGAGCGCGCCGAGCAGTTCCTCGTCGTGCAGGACCCGGCCGCAGTGGTCGCACAGGTCGTACCCCGCCGCGTCGTGCGCGCCGGGTCCGCCGTTCACCGGGGGTTCGTAGTGCTCCACACCCGGCGCCTACCCGGCCCGCTCCGGGCCAACCGCCCCGGTACGTGCTGCCGGGGGCGGGTAGGCGCACGGTCCGGAGTTCGACGATCGGGAGGTCACCATGACCGGGACACCGCGGGAACGGCCGCTGCACGACATGGGCGGCGCGATCGGGCCGGCCGGCACCGCCGGGGCACGCCGGCCGGGGCGGGACGCCGAGGGGGCGGAGGGCGCGCGACGACGGCCCGCGCCGGTCGGCAGGGGCGGCACGCCGAACGTGGCCGGCAGCGACGGGCAGCAGCCGGAGATCGCCGAGGGCCCGGTGCCGGGCACCGCGCCCGGCGAGGGCGACGCCCGCGCGGAGCACCGGGCGCCGCTGGAGGTCGATCCGCCGCCACGGAACGGGCCGGGGTCCGGGACGGAGTCCGGGACCGGGTCCGGTGAGCCGCCGGTGTGGGAGCCGGAGACCGGGGCGCGCAGCCACGATCCCGGCGCTGCGCCCGAGGACGAGGGCATCCCCGATCTGCAGGACGGCTCGCCGTCCCAGTGGTGGTCGGGCGACCCGCAGGTCCAGCCGGTGCCGGGGGACGCGCCGGTGGCCGTCGAGGCCTTCGGCACCACCGGGGCCGAGCAGGCGGAGGGCGAGTCGCTGGACGCACGGCTGGCCCAGGAGGAGCCGGAGCCGGACGAGGCGGCCGGTACCCCGGAGCCCGCGGCCGGGCGGCTCGACCTGCTCGACCCGCACAGCGACCTGCGGGCCGCCGCGCCGCAGGACACGGCCGGGCTGTCGGCCGAGGAGGAGTCGGTGCGGATCAGGCGGGACGAGGCGGGCCGGGAGGACGCGGAGCGGACCGACGGCGCCGAGGACCGCACCGAGTGGCCCGGCGTCGAGACCCCGGAGGAGGTCGAGGGCGCCACCGGGGCGCAGGACGCCGAGGGCGACGTGCCCGGGATCGGCTGAGCCGCCCGCCCGTCCCCCGCGCCCGGCCGTGACGACGGCCCCGGGTCCCCCGTCGGGGGGATCCGGGGCCGGGGTCGTGCGGAGCGCTCCGGGCTCAGCCCGGGGTGATCCGGCCCCGCCAGCCGCCCTCGGCGCGCCCGCGCTCCTCGATGAAGTTTTTGAAGCGCCGCAGGTCGCCCTTCACCCGCCGGTCGACCATGCCCAGGGCGGATCCGGCCTTCTCGGCCATCCCCTCGGGCTGGTAGTCGATGGCCAGGCTGACCCGGGTGTGCGCCTCGTCGATGCGGTGGAAGCTGACGACGCCCTTCTGGTGGACCTCGCCGTCGACGGTCCGCCAGGCGATCCGCTCGTCCGGCAGCTGGTCGACGATCTCGGTGTCGAACTCGCGGCTGACCCCGCCGATGCTGGTCCGCCAGTGGTTGTGGCGGTCGTCGAGCTGGGTCACCGAGTCGACGCCCTCCATGAACCGGGGGAACTCCTCGAACAGCGTCCACTGGTCGTAGGCGGCGTGCAGCGGCACGTCGACCTCGACCGACTCCTTGACCATGCTCATCCGGTGCCTCCCTGCTGGGTCACGGCCGGGCCCGTCCCGGCCTCGGCTGCGCGCCTGCCCCGCCCGGGCGCCGGTAACCGTCCGTTCGCCGGAGAACCGTCCCAGTGGGTGCCACCCGGTGGCCGACCGGCGCCGCCCGGGATTGCATGGGAATCCCCGATCCCCTGCTCCGGGAGGCAGTCGTGTACGAGATGTGGGCCGAGTCCGATCCGGCGGTGGATCCGTCGGGCCTGGTGTGGCACGTGGTGTCGAAGGACGACGCGTCGACGGCGCTCTGCGGGCAGCTGTTGGAGCTGTCCCGCCGGGTGGTCCCGAACGGCCTGGACGGGCCTGCCGGGGTGCCGGACCGCTACTGCGATCCGTGCCTGGTCACGGTGCGCGAGACCATGGCGGCGACCGCCGGCTGACAGCGTGGCGGGGGCGTGCACCATGTGGTGCACGCCCCCGCCACGCTGTGCGCGGGCTCTCAGGGCAGTGGTACGGCGTCCAGGCAGGGGTGCCGGGCGCTTCCGGCGGGCGCGGTCAGGACGGTGGCCACCTGGCCGGCGATCTCCACCCGGAGATCGCCGTCGGCGCTCGCCCACACCGGCCTCCCGCCCGGTCCCAGGGCGCCGGTCCGGTGGACGACGACGACGGAGAGTGGCGCGTGTCCGCCGGTCGTGGCCGGCAGGGTCACCGCGTAGCGGCGGTACGGGTCGGTCATGGCCCGCCTCCTCGGTTCGGCCCCCGCCTGTCGATTGTCCGCACACCGGGCCGGACCGCACCTCGGGGCCGGCGGCCCCGGGCCCGGTTCCCGGGTCGCGGCTTGCTCCGGAACCCCGGCGGGTTCCCCGGGCGGGCGGCGGCAAACCCCGGCGCCGGGCCGGCCCGGGGCGCGGGTCGGCCCGGCGGCGCGGGTCGGCCCGGCGGCGGATCAGTCCGGGTCGGGTGCCGGGCCGGTGCCCGGCCGGTCGTGGGCGCTCAGCCGGCGGGCCACCGTGCCGAGGTCGGTGTCCAGCCGCCGGGCCGCCCGGGCGAGCAGCATGAGGGCGGTGTGCGGCGCCACCCCGTAGCGCTCCATCACCACGCCCATGGCCAGCCCCGTGGTGTGCCGCCGGTCCAGCAGGTCGGCCACCGCCCGGGCCAGCGCGGAGCGGTCCAGGGCGATCGAGGACTGCAGGGCGAGCGCCGCGACCAGCCGCAGTACCGACGCCCCCGGCTCCGTCGAGGAGAGCAGGTAGGCGCTGAAGGCGGTGCACCCGTGCGGGTGGGTCCGCAGGTGTGCCGCGACCACCGTGCGCACGCCGCAGCGCCGGGCCCGGTCGGTGAACCGCCCCGGGCGACCCGCCTCGATCCGCACCACGACCTGGCCCTCCCCCTGGGTCCGGATCCGTGCCAGCGGCCCGGCCCCGGCCTCGCCCTGCGCCCGCTCCAGCGCCAGCAGCTGCGGCGAACCCGCCGCCAGGGTGTGCACCGCCCCGTCGTCGTGCCAGGTGCTCACCGCCGCCCCCGCGCAGTCCGGCAGCGCCACCCGGGCGAGGTGGAGCACCTCGCCGAGGGTCGAGAACGGCCGCGAGCGGCCCCGCTCTCGGCCCGCGAGCTCGCCGAGCTCCGCGAGCAGGGTCTCCGAGAGCGCCTGTGCCGGGGCCGCCCGCCGCCGCCTGGCTCCGGGGCCGGGGCCGGGGCCGGGGTTGCCGGACGCGGTGGGCCCGCCGTCTTTGGCGTCCAGCAGTTCCCGGGCCCGCGTCACGGCCCGCGCCGCGTCCGCCTCCCCGGTGTAGACGCCGATGGTGTAGCCGATGTCCCGCAGCCGCTGCCGCGCGTCGGACGAGCGGTCCCCGGCCAGGGCGTCGTGCTCGGCGACCAGCCTGCGCAGCTCCGCGACATCCACGATCGACATGGCCACCTCCGGTCGGATCCGCACAGTATGCCCAGCCGGGTACGGCACGTGATGACGGCGCGACGGAGCGTGGCCGGGCCCCGTCGCAGGGAAGGCCCGGACGGCGGACGGCCGGCCCGGCCCTGCCCGGCCCTGCCCGGCCCTGCCCGGCCCGGTGGCGGACGCGGGTTTGCCCGGCCGCCGGTCGGCTAGCCGCCGGGTATGGACACTTCCTCCCATGACCTCCCGCAGGGCGGGCCGTGCGCCCGCCGGCTGCGCGACGCCCTGGACGCCCCGGCCGGCTGGCGGTTCCTGGACCGCGCCGCCGCTCCGCTCGCCGACGCGCTGAACGGGCTGCCGCTCGGCCGCTACCGCGATCTGCTGCACGGTGTGTGGCTCGGCCACCCCCTGCACCCGGCGCTGGTCCAGCTGCCGCTCGGCTGCTGGATCTCGGCGGAGCTCCTGGACGCCCTGCCCGGCCACCGCCGGGCGGCGGGCGTCCTGGTCGCCGCCGGGCTGGCGGCGGCCGGGCCCGCCGCCGCGGCCGGCTGGGCGGACTGGGCCCGTCTGGACCCGCCCCGGCGGCGCACCGGCCTGGTGCACGCCGCCGCCAACAACGCGGGCGTCCTGCTGTTCGCCGCCTCGCTGGTGGCCCGCTGCCGCCACCGGCCGCTGAAGGGCCGGCTGCTCGGCCTCGCCGGGCTGACCGCCGTCTCGGTCGGCGGCGTGCTCGGCGGCCACCTCTCATACCGGCAGGCGGCGGGCCCCAACCGGGCGGCGGCCGTACACCGGCTGGCGCCCCCGGACTGGGTCGGGGTGGGGCCGGTCGAGGACTTCCCGCCGGGTGAACCGGTGCGGCGCACGGTCGACGGCCTGGCGGTCGTGGTGGTCCACGACGACCAGGACCGCTGGCACGTCCTCGCCGAGCGCTGTGCCCACCTGTCCGGCCCGCTGGCCGAGGGTGCGGTGGTGGACGGCTGTCTGCGCTGCCCGTGGCACGGGAGCGAGTTCCGGCTGAGCGACGGCGAGGTCACCCGGGGGCCCGCCACCTCGCCCCAGCCGGTGCTGGAGGCCCGGGCGCTCTCCGGACACCTGGAGATCCGGCTCCCCGGCGCGGGCTGACGGAGGACGGGGCCCGGGCGCCCCGGCGCCACCGGAACGCTCGGCGGGTGCGGGTCAGCGCGGCTCGACGCCGAGGCGGAAGCCGAGTTCGGTGAACCCCAGCGCCGCCGCCACGCGCCGGGACGCCGGGACGCTGGCCCACCACTGCGGCAGCAGGTCCCGCGCGAGCGCGTGCCGCACCGCGGCGGAGGCAGCCGCCCGGGCGAGGCCGCGGCCGCGGCCGCGCAGAGCGAGGGCGATCAGCACGGCCAGGCGGCCGGTGCGGCACGGCCGGCGACGGCAACCGGCCGCAGCGGCGACCCGGCCGCCCGCCCGGACGGCGAAGGCGGGCAAGATGATGCCGTCGAGCCCCACCTCGTCGACATCCGCGCAGGGCGAGGGCCGTCAGCACGGCCAGGTGGCCGGTGCGGCACCGCCAGCGGCAGCAGCCGACCGCAGCGGCGACCCGGCCGCCCGCCCGGACGGCGAAGGCGAGCGAAGTGATCTCGTCGAGGCCCGCCTCGACAGCATCCGCGCAGGGCGAGGGCCGTCAGCACAGCCAGGCGGCCGGTGCGGCACGGCCGGCGGCGGCAGCCGGCCGCAGCGGCGACCCGGCCGCCCGCCCGGACGGCGAAGGCGGGCGAAGTGATCTCGTCGAGGCCCGCCTCGACAGCATCCGCGCAGGGCGAGGGCGGTCAGCACGGCCAGGTGGCCGGTGCGGCACGGCCGGCGGCGGCAGCCGGCCGCAGCGACGACCCGGCCGCCCGCCCGGACAGCGAAGGCGGGCAAGATGATGCCGTCGAGGCCCACCTCGTCGACCTCCGCCCACCCCGCGAACGCGTGCCGCACCGCAGCGCAGCCGGCCGCTCAGGCGAGGCCGCGGCCGCGCAGGGCGAGGGCGATCAGCACCGCCAGGTGGCCGGTGCGGCACGGCCGGCGGCGGCAGCCGGCCGCAGCGACGATCCGCCCGCCCGCCCGGACAGCGAAGGCCGGCAAGGTGATGCCGTCGAGGCCCACCTCGACGGCATCCGCCCACCCCGCGAACGCGCGCCGCACCCCGGCGCAGCCGGCCGCCCAGGCGAGGCCGCGCACGGCGAGGGCCGTCAGCACCGCCAGGCGGCCGGGGCGGCACCGCCGGCGACGGCAGCCGGCCGCAGCGACGACCCGGCCGCCCGCCCGGACAGCGAAGGCCGGCAAGGTGATGCCGTCGAGGCCCCCCTCGACGGCATCCGCCCACCCCGCGGGCCCGTTGCAGGCCGATCGGTTCCGGGTGCCCGGCCGGCAGCAGCTCCACGCCCGCGTCTGCGCCCGCGCCCGCGTCGACCGGCCGGAAGCCGGCCTCGGACACGTGGGCGAGCGCGGCCGGTCCGAGCATCCGGCCGCGCGGGAACGCCCTCGCGAACACCGCCGGATCACCCAGCCGGCCGGCCGACACCCCGGCCGCGGCGGCACGGATCCGGTCGGCGGCGTCCTCCGTCGGCGCCGTCACGACGCCCGCCCAGCCGGGCGGGCAGAGCCGCGGCCCGGGAAAGACCACCGCCTCGACCTCGCCCGCCGCGCCGAACGCGACCGGCGCCGCCGGTTCCCACCACCGGAGAATCGTCCGCCACGGTCCGATCCTGCCGGGTGGCTCGCCGGGGTGTGGGACCGGCCGGGCGGGGCAGCCGCTCGGCATGCTGCTGATCAGACCGCCCGGCGTGTACCCGCCGCAGGGCGACACCGACCTCCTCGTCCGCTGCCTGCGCGGTGAGCGCCTCGACGCCGCCAGCCGGGTGCTCGATCTCGGCACCGGGACGGGCGTGGTGGCGCTGGCCGCCGCGCGCACCGGGGCACGGGTGACGGCGGTGGACCTCTCGGCCCGCGCCGTGCTCACCGCCTGGGTGAACACCCGGTTGCACCGCAGCCGGGTCGAGCTGTGCCGGGGCGATCTGACCGGCCCGGTGAGCGGGCGGCACTTCGACCTGGTGACCGCCAATCCCCCGTACGTGCCCGCTGAGGAACCCGGGCGGCCCCACGGCGCGGCGCTGGCGTGGGACGCCGGGCCGGACGGGCGGCTCGTCCTCGACCGGATCTGCCGGGAGGTGCCGGGGCTGCTCACCGCCCGCGGGGTGCTGCTGCTGGTGCAGTCCTCGCTCGCCGGGGTGCCGCAGACGCTGGCCGCGCTGCGCGACGCGGGGCTGCGGGTGGCCGTGGTGACCCGCAGCCGGCAGGTGTTCGGGCCGGTGATGACGGCGCGGGCCGGGCTGTTCGAACGGCTGGGGCTGATCGGGGCCGGTGTGCGCGAGGAGGAGTTGGTGGTGGTGCGCGGTGTCCGGTCGCGGTGACCCGGGCGGCGGCGGTCGTCCGCCGGTGCGGGTGACGGTCCTGGCGGAGGGGCCGATCCTGGTGGAGGGCCCGGTCGAGGTGACCGGGCCGGACGGCACGGTCCGGCTCTGCGAGCGCCCGGTGGTGGCGCTCTGCGCGTGCCGGCGCAGCCGGAACCGCCCGTTCTGCGACACCAGCCACCGGCGGCGCCGGGCCCTGCCTCAGTCCGGGTAGACGCCGCGCACGTTGTCCTGGGCCGGACGGGCGGCGGCCGGGCCGGCCGCGAAGGCCCGCAGGACGTTCTCGGTCACCCGGCGGGTCAGCGCGCCGGTGCGACCGTCCAGACCGTGGTTGACGCCCGGGGTGGCCGGGCCTTCGGCGTCCAGCGACTCGACCCAGCGCATGGTGCCGCAGGCGAACACGGCCGCGCCGGAGGGGTGGGTGTAGTAGGCGGTGTCGGCGTGGGCGCGCCGGCCGTCGCAGACCACCGGGGAGTGGGAGACGATCTCCAGCGGCCGGGGGAAGGAGCGGACCGCGTCGACGGTGTCGTACTCGACGCCCACCAGGTGCTCGAAGGAGTCGCCCGCCGCCACCCCGGTGCCGTCGAAGATCCAGTGCCCGGGGGCGGTGACGACGTACGGCGCGTCGACGGGGTAGCCGTCGTACAGCACGCCGAGCAGCGAGCTCTCCGGGTCGGCGCCGGGCCCCAGCCGGAAGTCGGTGGTGGCCGGCCCGCCGTCCAGGTAGCCGGGGTCGCGGGCCCAGTCGCCCTTCCAGCAGGCCATGATCCGGTCCTCGCCCAGCGGGGACGGCTGGTACCGCACCCGTCGGTAGCAGCAGTTGGCACCGAGCACGGCCAGGTTGGTCCCGGCGTCCCGGGCCGCGGTGACCGCCGCGCGCTGCTCGGGCGACCAGTACTCGTCGTGGCCCGGCGACAGGACGGCGTGCGCGCCGTCGAGGATCCCGGGGCGGCGGTGCACGTCCACGCCGGTGGCGTAGGACAGCGGCAGTCCGAGGCGCTCGGCCAGCGCGATCAGCGGCGCCTCGTAGACGAGGAACAGGCCCGCGCCGTCGTCGTCCAGGTACGGGCGGTCGAAACCGACCTCCAGCGAGCGGGTGGCGAGCCCGCCGCTCGGGCCGTCGTACAGGTCGTGGCCGCCCCACCGGTTGTACGCCTGCCAGGTGCCGACGGCGTTGACGACGACGAGGGTGCCGGCGGTGGCCGCCGAGCGGATCGTCAGCGGCACGTAGCGCTGGCCCTGGCCGTCGACGGCGTCCAGGCGCAGCAGGTAGCTGCCGGGCGGCCAGCCGGTGGTGTCCAGTTCGGCGGACGGTTCCCAGGTGGTCGTCACCGTGCGGGTGCGGGGGTCGACGGTGGCGGGCGGTCGGCGCTCGCCGGGCAGCGGCGGTGACCGCCACAGCAGGCGGGCGCGCGCCCCGCCGTACCAGCCCATGCGGTAGGCGCTGACGCGGAAGGCGGGGCTGGTGGTGGACACGTGCAGCCGCACGCGTTCGCCGGGCAGCGCGCTGACCCGGTCGGCGTAGCCCTCGACGGCCTCCGGCGGGCCGGCGGCGGTGATCCGCCAGTCGGCGTCGCCGGGCAGGGCGTTCTCCGCTGCCGTCGGCGTGGGCGAGGCCCCGGACGAGGCCGCCGGGGAGGTGGCCGGGGCGACGGGCGGGGTGGGCGACGGCGGGGTCTCCGGGGGTGCGGGGGTCGGGGAGCGGGTGCAGGCCCCGGCCGCCGCGGCGGCGAGTGTCAGCCCGAGGAACCGCCGCCGTCCCGCCATGCCGCGCTGCCCGTCCATGCACCCTCCGAACCCTCGGCGTCCGCGGCCCCTGCTGACCGGTCGTCGGGAAAAGGATGCGGGAGCCCGCACCGGCGCGGCGGCAGCGACACCGTCTCAGCCGGGGCCGTCGGGCAGCGGCGAGCGCAGCGAGCTGCGCCCGGCCCGCCAGTGCTCCAGCAGGTGGGCGGCGAACCGGCCGTCCACCGCCTCCGTCGCCGCCAGGCCGAAGGCGATGTCCCCGGCCAGCCCGGGCTCGGTGGCCGTCAGCTCGTCGATCACGCCGCGCCGGACCAGTTGCTCGTGGACCGCGTCCGCCTCGACGTGCTCGCGGTAGAACAGGGTGCCGTCCGGACCGGCGCCCAGGCGCTCCAGCGCGGCGGCCAGCCGGGCGGAGCCCGGTGAGGAGGTGATCTCGATGGCGGCGAACTGGCCCACGGCCGCGCCGCGCAGCGAGCGGTGCAGCCCGAACAGCGTCATCAGGTTGACCACCGCCAGCGCGGGCGCGGGCACCGCGTCGAGGTAGTGCCCGTAGGCCGGCTCCAGGTCGAGGTCGGCCATCATCCGGGCGAACAGCAGCGCGTGGGCGTTCTCGGGCCGCCCGGCGCCGTACTCGTCGAAGGCGACGGTCATCAGGACCGCCTGGGCGGGGCCGTGGATCCTGGGCAGCAGCCAGAGCTGCGGGTCGGCCTCCTTGAGGTGGTAGACCGAGCGGTGCACCAGGTACTCCCGGGCCTGCCAGCGCTCGCCCTCGGCCTCCAGGTACGCCGAAGGGCCGCCGTCGCCCTCGGCGGTCAGCAGGCGCCCGACGGCCTCGGCGAGGGGCGTCACGGGCCGGGCCGCCTCCCGGACGGCGGCGAGGAAGGGGCGCTCCAGACCGCGCCGACGGGCGAGCAGGCCGGGGTCCCACTCCCAGCCGGGGTGGACGCCGGGCAGGCCGCGGTCGTGCAGTTCGTAGCAGAGGTGCAGGGCGAGCTGGTGGTCCTCGCCCCACGGATCGGTGCCCCGGAGCGCTTCCGTCCAGGCCCCGTCGCCGGCCGCGGAGCCGCCCGGGGCACCGCCGTCGGCGCCGTCCGGGGCACCGGCGTCGGCGCCGTCCGGGGCACCGGCGTCGGCGCCGTCGGGCGGGCCGGCGGTCACCAGCGCGAGGACGGCTGCGGAGAGCGGCCCCCGGGGAGCCGGGGCCCGCCTCATCGCGCGCTCCCGCCGCCGGAGGCACGCCGGTCCGGCCGTACCCCGATCGGCCCCCACCGCCCGGGCGCCGCCGGGGCGGCCGGCGCCCGCGTGCCGCCGGTGGCCGCCCCCAGCGCCCCGGGGCCGTGGACGGGCCGGGCGTTCGGTGTCCGCGGGTCCATGCTGTCCGCCTCCTCGGCATCGTGCTCCGCTTCCGGCCGGGCGGGTGCCCCGGATCGCCCGGAACGAACCTCACCCACGGGGCGCCCGGCCCACGCGTCCGCACGGGCCGGGCCGTTGCCGTCGGGGCCCTGGACGCGTACGGCGGGGCGGCCGGCAGCCTCCCGCGGGCGAGCTGCCGGCCTGACGGGGACCTTCGCCGGGCAGCCGGGCAGCAGCGGCCGGGCGTCACCGTTCGGGCGGGACCGGGCCCCACGGTGCGGGAGGAAGACCGTCACCGGCGGCCGGACGGGCAGGCCCACCGGGCGGGGGCGAATCGCGGCGATCGGCGCCCACGCACGCGGGGACGGCGAGGAGGCGGCTCCGCAACCTCGCCAACTCCGGCAGCGGCCCGGCCGACCGGCCGGGAGCAGAAGACGCGGCAGAGTCCGGCTGGTCGGCGCACACGTCGGCAGCCGCACGACAGCGGGCGGGCAGGGCGCAGGGTAGGCCGTGAACGACGACGGCGGGACCGGTGCTCAGGCCGGCGACGGCCCCGCAGGCCAGGTGGCCGGGGCCTCTCGCCGGGCAGCCGCGCGGCAGGGGCGGCCGTCGCCGCCCGGGATGCGCAGAGCGAGAGCGAACCGGCGATCGACGCGGGCTGGACCAGCGACCGGGCCACCCCGGGCAGGCGGCCGACCCACACCTCGGCACCACCCCCCGGACGCACCCCGCCAGCCCCCTCACCCGGCAACCGCGCGACAAGGGCAGGCATCACCGCCCGGGATGCGCAGACCGACAGCGAACCAGCAATCGACGCGGGCAGGACCAACGACCGGGCCACCCCAGGCAGGCGGCCGACCCACACCTCGGCACCACCCCCCGGACGCACCCCGCCGAACCCCTCGCCCAGCAGCCGCGCGACAAGGGCAGGCATCACCGCCCGGGCAGGGCCGGAACGCGCAGGGCGAGGAGGAGTCCGTGGTCGACGGGGGCGGGGCCGGTGGTCAGGCGGGCGGCGATGCGGTCGAGGTGGGCGGGCAGGGCGGCGGGTCCCGCGCAGTCCGGAGGGTCGGCGGCATCGAGGAGCAGGCGGGCCGTGCGGTCGGCGGCCGGGGCGTGCACCGGCCGGCCGAGGGTGGCGAACAGGAGGACGTCGCCCGGCCGCAGGCTCAGGTCGGACTGGTCGTACCGGGCCCCGGGGCGGGCGCCGAGGGCGGGGCCGACGGGGCCGGGGGCGAAGGCGGCCCCGCCGTCGCGCAGGAGCAGCGGGGGCACCTCGTCGGCGGCGGTCCACAGCAGTTCACCGGCGCGCGGGTCGTAGAGGGCGCAGACGGCGCCGACCGTGCGGTGGCCGTTGTGCTCGCCGAGCATGGCGTTGAGCACGTCGAGCAGTTCGGCCGGGCCGGCCCCGGTGTGGGCCAGGGCGCGCAGGCCGTTGCGGACCTCGCCCGCCCGGACGGCGGCGACCGGGCCGCGGCGGCCGACGCCGCCGACCGCCAGCAGGTAGCGGCCGCCGGGCAGCCGCAGCAGGTCGCACAGGTCCCCCGCCGAACGGGGGTTCTCGGCGCCGCGGAGGGGGCGGACGGCGCTCTCCGGCCCTCCGGTCTCCGGCTCGGCGACGGACGACGCCGCCGTCAGCGCGGTCCGCAGGGCCCGCGCGGCCCGGTGCTCGGCGGCGGCCCGGCGCCGCTGCTCGGCGAGGCGGGACCGGACGGCGGTGAGCTGGTCGTCGGCGTGACGCCTTCCGGTGACGTCCTCGACGACGCCGTTCACGGTGCGCGCCCGGCCGCCGCCGGGATCGGCGAGCGACTCGGCGACGACCCGTAGGACGCGCGGGGCCGCGCCGGGCGCGCCGACCACGCCGAACTCCAGGGTGGCCAGGTGCTGGCCGGCCAGCAGCCGGCGGACCAGCAGGCCCGCGGCGGGCCGGTCCTCGGGGCACACCCGGTGCAGCAGCCCGGCGAGCGGCACCACGGCCGGCTGCCCGCCGCCGAGGCCGAGCAGTCGCAGGGCCTCCCGGGAGCAGTCCGGTCCGGGGTCGCCGGTCGACCAGCGGAAGCTGCCCACGCCCGAGAGCCGTTGCGCCTCGGCCAGGTGGGCCGCGCGTTCGACCGGGCCGCGGCGCGGGCGCCAGGTGAGCAGCAGGCCGTCCAGGAAGGGGGTGGCGCGGATCGTCACGGCCCGTTCCGGCCCGCCGGTGCCCTGGCTGAAACCCTCGGCCGGGCCCTCGTGCGGGACGGCCTCGACGGCGGCCCGCAGGATCCGGGCGAACGTCCCGGTGGCCACCAGGCCCGGGTGCAGTTCACTGAGGCGCCGGCCCTGGGCGGACGGGCCGGGGCCGACGGCGGCCCGGTTGGCGTAGGCGACGCGCAGGTCGGTGACCGGCCCGCCGCGACCGCCCGGGCGGACCGCGGAGAGCGCCAGGACCGGGGAGAAGGTGGCGTCCAGGACGCCGCGCAGCCAGGCCTCGCCGCCGGGGACGGCGAGCGCCGGCTCGCCGCCGTCGCCCGCCGCCACCCGCAGCAGGTTCACGCCCACCGGGCCCGCCAGCGCGTTGACGTACCGGGTGGCGGAGCGGGCCTGCTCCGCCGGGCCGGCCCAGCCGAGGCTCATCGCGCCGATGATCCGCCCGGCGTGGTGCAGCGGGACGGCGCAGGCGCTGCGGCCGGGGACGATGCGGCCGGTGACCGGCCGGCCGGCGTCGCCCTCCGGAGGGTCGAACTCCCAGACCATGCCGCCGCCGTGGGCGGCCGAGACCAGGGGCACACCGGTCTCCGGCGGGATCCGGCGCCACTGGCTGAGCCGCTGGGCGGGAACGCCGTGGCCGGCGACCAGGGCGAGGGCGCCGTCCGGCTCCAGCAGGCCGAGCACGACCGCGATGACGCCGACGGGGGCGAGGGCGACCTCGTGCAGCACCCGGGCGAGGTCCTCGGGGGTGTCGGCGCTCGCCAGCGCCGAGGAGGCCAGGTGGAAGAGCGCCGCGAGGTCCTGGACCCGGGCGCCGGCCGCCCCGCCCGGCGGGTGCGGCAGGGGCCGGGGCGGTTCGGGCTGCTCCGGGAAGGCGGCGGCCGGTTCCTCGCCCTCCGGCAGCGGCGGCCCGGCCGGGGCCCGTTCGCCGTCCCGTGGCGCCGCGGCGTCCTCGGGCGGCGGTGCGGCGACGCCCACCAGGCCGGCGGCGAGGTCGACCACCTTGCGGTTGGTGTCCTGGGAGAGGTGCACCAGGTACGCGAAGGCTTCGTCGGGGGTGCAGCCGAGCCGTTCGGTGAGCATCCCCTTGGCCTGCTCGATGACGCCGCGGCTGCGCATCGCCCGGCGCAGCCCCTCGGCCTCGGTGCGCAGCCGGTCCACGGCCTCGCGCAGCACGGCGGTCTCCTCGGCACCCGGCGTGGTGGCCGGGCGCGGGGGGTCCTGCCCTGCGGTGGAGGGCGGCCCGGGCACGGTCACTCCTGCCCGCGCGGGACGGCTCCGGGCCGGTCGGGGCAGGGGCGGTCGGGGCGGGGCCGGTCGGGGCGGGGCCGGGAAAGCGGCCGGAGGAGGAGGGGCTGGAGAACGGCGGGCTGCATGACGGTCTCCCCGGTGTCGATGGGGTTCCGCCACGCGCCTACCCGGTGCCGTCTGCCGGACACCCCGGCGCGCACGCGGGACCTCCGGACGGGCGGACCCGCCCGGACTTCCAGTATCGCGGTGCGGACCCGGCCGGGTCGAGCGGACGCGGTCCGCGCCGCGCGGCCGGGGCGGCTCAGCCGGGGACCGGCGGGCGGGCGAGCAGGCTGGTGTCCAGGCCGGCCAGCAGGTCCCCGGTGTCGGCGTGGACCTCGACGGCGCCGGCGCCGAGCAGGTCCTGGGCGGAGTGCCCGCCGCTCTCGACGGCCACGCACGGCACCCCGGCCCGGGCGGCGGCGGTGACGTCCCAGAGCGTGTCGCCGACGAACACCGCCAGCTCGGGGGCGCTCTCGGCCCGGTCGAGGGCGGCGCGGACGAGGTCGGGCTCGGGTTTGGTGGCGGCGACGTCGTCGGCGGTGGTGACCGCGGCGATCACCTCGTCGGCGCCCAGCGCGGTGCGCAGCGCGGTCAGCTCGCGCTGGGACGCGGAGCTGGCCAGGACCACCCGCCAGCCGCGGCGGGCGCAGGAGCGCAGCAGTTCGGCGGCGTCGGGCAGCGGGCGCACCACGGGCCAGTACCGGGCGTAGAGGGCGTCGTGGGCGGCCGTGACGGCCTGGTCTTCGGCGCGGTCGCGGTCCTCGCCGAGCAGGTGGTCGAGCAGCCGGTCGGCGCCCATGCCGACGGCCCGGTGCACCCGGACGGCGGGGACGGCGCGGTCGTACTGGCGCAGGGCCTCCCACCAGGCGAGGGTGTGCAGGTAGGTGGTGTCGAGCAGCGTTCCGTCGACGTCGAAGAGCGCCGCCGGGGTGGTGGTCATCGGATCCTCCTGGGGGGCCTAAGGTGGCGCGGTGTCGTGGACGGCGAACGCTTCGGTGGCGCCGGTGAGTTCGAGCACCCGGCGGACCAGCGGCCGGGGGCGGGCGAGTTCCACGCGGCTGCCGAAGCCGGCCGCGCGGGCGGCGGCCTCCAGCAGCGCGCCGACGCCGGTGGAGTCGCAGAACGCGAGGTCGCCGCAGTCGATCACCACGACGGTGCCGGGGATGGCGAGCGCGCGGTCCAGGGCCCGGCGCAGGACGGCGACGGAGTCCAGGTCGAGTTCGCCGTGCAGGGCGAGGACGCTGCCGCGGGCCCACGGCCGGAGGCGGACGGCGAGTCCGGCGGGTTCGTCCGGCACGGTCGTGGTGTCGGCGGGCGGTCGGGGCTGGTGGCGGGTCATCGCGGGTGCTCCTCGGGGTGCACGGTGCCGGGTGGTGGCGGCACCTGGGCTCACGCGGTCCGGTAGGGGGCCGCGCGGGCGGGGGCGAGGCGCAGCCCGTGGCCGGGTGCGCCGTCGGCGCCGGGGGTGACGGTGCCGCCGGCGGGGTCGGACCCTGCGGTGACACGGTGCTTCTCCTCCTTCACGCCGACGGCCCCCCGCAGCGCGGCTAACCGCTGCGGGGGGCCGGAAACGCCCGGAGGGGTGCGGGTTGTCAGCCGGGCCCGGGCGGAGCGTCCGACGGGCCGTCCGCCGCCCGGTCCTCCAGTTGCTCGCGCAGGTGCGCGAGGGTGGCCGAGAGCAGCCGTGAGACGTGCATCTGCGAGACGCCGATCCGCTCGGCGATCTCCGACTGCGTCCGGTCCTCCCAGAAGCGCAGCTTGAGCACCACCTGCTCGCGGCGCGGCAGCTGTCCGAGCAGCGGGCGCACGGCGGTGCGGAACTCGGCCAGCTCGATGCCGGGGTCGCAGGAGCCGAGCCGGTCCAGCAGCGCGCTGCCGGACTCGTCGGTGTCCTGGTCGCGCAGCGCGTCCAGCGAGTTGGGCCGGTAGACCCGGCCGGCGACCAGCCCCTCGACGACCTCGTCGACGGTGAGGTGCAGGTCCTCGGCGATCTCCTCGGGGTGCGGCAGGCGGCCGAGCCGCTGCTCCAGCCGGTCGGAGCCGCGGGCGACGGTCAGGTAGAACTCCTGCATCCGGCGCGGCACCCGGACCGGCCAGGAGGTGTCCCGGAAGAACCGCTTGATCTCGCCGGCGATGGTGGGGATGGCGTAGGTCACGAACTCCACCCCGCGCTCCGGGTCGTAGCCGTCGACCGCCTTGATCAGTCCGACGGTGCCGACCTGGAGGATGTCGTCCATGTCCTCCGGACGGTGGCGGAAGCGACCGGCGATGAACCGCACCAGCGGCATGTTGAGTTCGATGATGGTCCCGCGGACGTAGCTGTAGGCGTGCGACTCGCGGGGCAGCCCGCCGAGCCGCTCGAAGAGCGCGTCGCTGAGTTCACGGGCCTCGGTCTTGCCCATCACCCGCAGCTGCGCCTCGCTGGGGCGCGGGGGCAGGTCCGGCGGCAGGGCGTCCGGCAGGGCGGACGGCGCGGTGGGCGGGGCGGACGGCGGGGCGGACGGGGGGTCGGCGCACGGGCCGGTTGGGAGTGTCGACATGGACACGGCTGTTCTCCAGGGAGCGGGAACGCCTGGGCCGCGAGGGACGGCGGGCGGGAACTCCCGCACGCACCGCGGCTCCTCTTCCCGAAGACCTCTGCCCGGCTTCTTCAAGCGACGGTCCAGGTGGCGCCCGACGGGCGCGGGAACGGCCGGCGTCGGTGCACCACGGCCACTCCGATGAGAGTGGTACCCGGAATGCGGCGATTGATACCGATCTGCCCGGACTTCCTCTCCGCCCCGCGCCCCACCCCCGCGCTCACCGGCCGCGACGGACACGGATCCGGCGCGGCCCCGCCCTCGTCCCCCGGGCGAGCAGCAGCACGGCCGTGGGCAGCCACACCACGGAGTACAGCGCCACGGCGAGCGCCGTGTGCACCGTCGCGCCGACCAGCAGCAGCCCGAGCGAGAGCGCCGCCAGCAGCACCGGCACCGACCCCGGCACCCGGGCGGCGGCGTCCAGCGCCCGGCCCGCGCCGCCCGGCAGCACGAACCGCATCGTCCGCAGCCGCTGCTCCAGCCGCCGGTCCGCGCGCAGCCCCGCCTCGATCTCCGCCAGAACGCGCCGCTCCCGGCTCGACAGACCTTGACCGTCCATGACCGCCACCTCCGCACCGGCGCTCCGTGGCACCGGACACCCCGGCGGGTGCCCCACCCCCACCCCGGCAATCCGCCGGAGCGGGCAGCGGGGCACCGGGGGCGGGGCCGGGGCCGGGTGGCGACAGGCCGGGGCCGCGGTGCGCGACGGAAGAGTCCCGCCCGGCCGCTGCGGGCAGGCAGCGGCCGGGCGGGCGGCCAAGGGGGCGGACGGGGTCCGGGCGCGGGGTCGGCGCCGTGGGTCGGACCCCGGGGCAGCCGTCCCTCCGGTCAGCAGGTGCCGGTCGGACGCTCGCGCACGACCAGGTCGGTGCGGCCGGCCGTGGCGTCCAGCCAGAGCACCCGGGTGCCCCGGTCGGCCGCCGGGACGTACTGGCCGCCGCGGTTGCAGGAGACCCTCCGGGGGGTGCCGCCGGCCAGCGGGAGCTGCCAGAGCTTCGGCAGGTCGGCGTTGTGCACGGGGCCGTTCGGCTCCTCGAAGGCGTGGACGAAGGTGACGGCCTTGTCGGAGACGGTGAAGCTCTCGATCCGGCGCAGATCGGCGGTGGTGCCGGTGAGCACCTCGCTCACCCCGGAGCCGTCCACGGCGCCGGAGCGGATCGAGCTGCCCGTGCTCTTGTCGTCGGGCTGCTCCACCCAGTACAGCCGGTCGCCGGCCAGCCGGGTCTGCTCGGCCCGGACGGCGGGGGCGCCCTCGCCGTCACCCAGCACGTACTGGGCGACGACCCGGCCGGTGGCGATCGAGTAGACGGTCGGCGCGAACACGGTCCGCTCACCGGACGTCCAGATCTCGGTCCAGCCCAGCAGTCCGCCCTGGAGGGTGACCGAGGAGGCGGCATGGCCGTCGGCCAGCGGGATCTGCACCACCGGGCCGCCGTTCACCGAGATCGCGGGCAGCGCCCGGTGGGTGGCGAAGTCGGCCAGCCGGAAGGCGATGGTCCCTCCGGAGACCTGGACGTCCGAGACCTGCTGGTTCGGGCCGGTGTAGACGCTGCGCAGCGGTCCGCCGTCCAGCGGGCGGGCCAGCACCTCGGCGCCCCAGCCGCCGCCGGGGAGCCCGCCCAGGGTCGTCCACGCGGCGGTCGTGCCGTCGGTCGCGGGCCAGGCGTGCGAGCGGCCGTCGTCCGGGCTGAGCCGCACGGGTTCGGCGGAGCTGCCGACGGTTCCGGCGACGACGCCGAGGACGCCGCCGAAGCCGTGGCCGGTGGTGGCCGCCACCCAGCGGCCGTCGGCGACGGCCGGCGCGACGAGCCCGCCGGCGACGTCGCCCAGCACCAGCCGGCTGTCCACGCCGATCCGGCGCTGCCAGCCCTCCTTGATCCCGTGCGCGTCGAAGGCGCCGGCGACGGACCGCAGCTGGGCACGGGACAGGCCCATCGACCGGCCCGCCGCGAGCACCGCGTTGCGGGCCTCGACGAAGCCGTCCAGCGGGGTGAGGTACTCGCTGAGCGCCCGGTAGACCAGACGGTCGGCGGTCAGCGGGTCCAGGGTGCGCCGGATGTCCCACAGCGCCCCGCCCATGATGGTGGAGTTGAGGTGCGCCCCGCCGCTGTCGACGCTGTAGGGGGCGCCCACGTAGTCGGCGACCGTCGTGCGGCCGTCGTCCAGCCGCCGGTCGGCGCAGGCCTCCGGGGTGCCGGTGCGGCAGAGGCTCTCACCCAGCAGGGCGGCGCGGGGGTCGTCCATCGACAGGCCCCGGGCGGTCACCTCGATGGCGTTGCCGAAGTAGTCGGAGACCGCCTCGTCCAGGGCCCCGGACTGCCCTATCATGATCAGCCCGGCCGTCTTCTCGACCACGCCGTGGGTCATCTCGTGGCCGGCCACGTCGATCGCCACGGCGAAGGGGAACTCCTTGGCACCCCCGCTGCCGTAGATCATCTTCTGGCCGTCCCAGGCGGCGTTGCGCATCGGCTTGCCGAAGCTGGTCGCGTTGACCATCGCGATGATCGGGCCGTTCTGGCCGTCGATGCCCTGGCGCCCGAGCCGGTCGCGGTAGAAGTCGTACACGAGCCCGGCGTTGATGTGCGCGTTGGCGGCGCCGGTGGCGGCCGCCGAGGCGGGGAAGTCCGGCGTCGCGGAGGCCGCGGGCTGGATCCCGGCCGGCATCCTGCCCCTGACCTCCAGGTATTCGCGCCCCTCCGCGTCATAGGTGGTGATGGTGGCGGGGCGGGTGAGGTCGGTGAGCTGGTAACTGCCGTCCGGGAGGCGGCCGATGTTCACCTGCACGGGGTTGCCGTGGACGTCCGGAGCGGTGCCGACCGCCGGCTCGGGGGCCCCTGCGGCACCGACGGCACCGGCGGACCCGGCGGCCTGCGCGGCCGGCGGCTGCGGGGCGCGGACCTCGTAGGCGAGCGCGACCGCGCCGACGGTGGCGTCCACGAACACGGCGCGCGCCTTCGCCTCCCCTGCGGCCGCGTCGGCGCCGCGCACGGTGAAGTGGCGGGCGAGCCGGCCGGTGCCGCCGGGCAGCACCACCAGGCCGTGGTCCTCGGCCGTCGCGGCCTGCCGTGCGACCGGGTCCTCGACCGCGCCGAGCGCGAGCTCGCGCAGCACCGCGTCCGGGACGCTCTGCGCGGTCGGGGCGGCGAGCCCGGTGAAGTACTTGCCGCCGACCGACTCGACGCGCTGCCCCTCGCCCTCGCCGACCAGGTGGACGAGGTAGGCGGCCCCGAAGACCGGGAGGCCGCCGTACTGCTGCGCGAACCTGACGGTGCGGCGGCCGTCGGCGGCGCGCTCCGTCCCGGTCTCCACCAGTTGGGCGGGGTCGACCTGGTAGCGGTCCCGGTGGGCGGCCAGGTGGGCCCGCGCCGCGTCGGCCGGGGTCGCGCCGGGGGCCGCCTCGGCCAGGCCGGTGACCAGCTGCGGGGCGGCGGTGTCCGATCCGGCGACCAGGCCCGGAACGGGGTCGGGGTCGGCGGCCGGGACGGCGGACGCGGTCGGCATGCCCAGGCCGAGGCCCAGGACGGCGGCGATCGCCGTGCCGAGCAACTTGGGCGAACGGGAACGGTGGTGCACTGCGGTCCTCCCACAGGAAGCGAAGGGCCCGGCCGTCTGCCGGACCACGCGGGTGCGGCGGGCGCCCACACCCCCCACGGCTCGTCCGTTCTCCGGAGCCGGCCGCCCGCCTGGCGAACACCATAGGACAACTCTCGGCATATGTCGACCATCTGCATATGCAGGCCGACGAGAGTCGCTCCCGGCAGGCGGACACGGACGCCAACCCCGGGCAATGGCTGGGTCACGACAGGACAAAGGTGGCGGAAAGCCGGATCGCGACGGCAGGACAGATCCGGTGAATCGGCGAACCGATGACGGGCCCTCAGGCCGGTCGCACACCATTCACCACGGACGGCACTCCCCGGGCGACGCCTCGCAGAGC
This sequence comes from Kitasatospora sp. NPDC058115, assembly GCF_042884635.1. Lineage (NCBI taxonomy): Bacteria > Bacillati > Actinomycetota > Actinomycetes > Kitasatosporales > Streptomycetaceae > Kitasatospora > Kitasatospora sp. NPDC058115. The sequence goes on along the minus strand of NZ_JBHVTL010000011.1, from coordinate 156,198 downwards.
CGAAAAGACATGCGATTGTTACCATGGCTCAACACAGAATTCGCCTGGTCGCATACGATCTCGTGCGGACCGGAAGCCCGTCCCACCTGCGCCCCCGTCGGGTGCACGGGTGAGCCGGTCGCGAAGAAGAAGAGGCGAGGAAGAGAGCCGGAGGAGCGGAGCAGAGACCGGCAGCTTTTCGGGGGACGTGAAACGCCTGACACCAGTACCGAGAGCCCTGGAGTTCCCTTTGCCGATCCGTCCGGCCGATTTCGCGGCCAAGATGCGCCCGCTGGCCGCGCTGGCCCGTCGCAACCGGCCCGCCGGCGGCACGCCTGCCGGGCCGGCCGCCGGGGCGCCGGAGGAGGTCGCGCCGGAGGCCGCGCACGAGGACGTTGCCGAGGCTGCGCACGAGGCCGCGCAGGAGCCGGTCGAGCCGGTTGCGTCGGTCGAGCCCGAGGACGCCGCCCAGAAGGAGCCCCGGTCGCCGTACGAGCGGCTCGGCGAGGAGCGGGCCGCCCGGGAGGCGGAGCTGCTCGGCACGGTCCCGGGGGTCGTCCGCCACCGCGAGCACCTGGCCGAACCGCGCCGGACACTGCTGCCCGGCGACCGCCGCGACGGCAACCTGGCCGAGGTGAGCGCGGCGCTGCGGACGGCCGGCCTCGCGCACGGCATCGTGCCCGACCGCCACCCGCGGCACCGGCTGGCGATCCGCCCGGGCGACCGGACGGCGGTGCTGGAGGCGCTGGCCGCCGCGTTCGCCGGCCAGGCCGTCTACGCCGGTCTCCTGGAGCACGGGCGGACCCTCACCACCGTGCTCGCCGAGCAGCTGCCCGGCGCGGTCGGCCTGCTGGAGGCGGCGGCGGAGCCCGCGCCGGACGCGGAGGACCGGGAGGCGGCCGAGCGCGACGGCGAGGAGCAGGACGGCGAGCGGGCCGGCGAGCAGGCCGGGCCGATCTGGCCGGCGGACCGGGTCAAGGGCGTGCGGATCTACCGCCCGGCGGTGCTCGGCACCCTGCTGTACGGCCCCGAGACCGGCTGCGACGTCGAGTTCTGGGACTCCGCCGCACCCTCCGAGGGCGCCATAGCGGCGATCGACGAAACGCCCTTCGGCTGGTGGGTGCCCTCGCTGGAGGCCACCGCCACCACCACCGTCGGCGGCCGGCCCTACCCCCTGCTCGACGTCTTCGCGGCCTCGCTGCCCGAGCAGGTCGACTTCCCGGTCGACGCCGTGATCACCTGGGTCGACGACGCCGACCCGGGCTGGCAGGAGCGCCGGGCCGCCGCCCGCGCCCGGCTCGCGCACACCGCCGCCCCGATCGCGGAGGAGGACGGCGTCGCCGAGAGCGGCATCGCCGGCGACGCCGACCAGCGCTTCCGCAACCGCGACGAGCTGCGCTACTGCCTGCGCGCCCTGGCCGCGCACGCGCCGTGGATCCGCCGGATCCACCTGGTCACCGACGACCAGACGCCGCAGTGGCTGGACGCCGACCACCCGGGCCTGACCGTCGTCCCGCACCGGGTGCTGTTCGCCGGCACCGACGCGGGCCCGGTGTTCAACTCCCACGCCATCGAGACCCGGCTGCACCTCGTCCCGGACCTCGCCGAGCACTTCCTCTACCTCAACGACGACGTCTTCCTCGGCCGCCCGCTCGTCCCGGAGGACTTCTTCCTCGGCAACGGCATGCCCCGGTACTTCCCCGACAACCGGATCATCCCGCCCGGCGGGGCCGAGCCCGGCGAGTCGGTGTACGTCGCCGCGCAGAAGAACACCCGGGCCGCGCTGGCCGCCGCCGTCGGCAAGACCTACCCGCGCACCCTCAAGCACTCGCCGCACCCGCTGCGGCGCAGCGTGCTCGCCGAGAGCGCGGAGCGGTTCGCGGCCGAGCTGCACGACACCGTCCGCTCGCCGTTCCGCTCGGCCGCCGACCTCGCGCCGGTCACCCTGGCCATCCACTACGGCCACGCCACCGCCCGCACCGTCGAGGGCCACCTCTACGACGGCTACTTCGTCACCGACAGCACCGAGGACCTCGGCCGGCTCGCCCAGCTGCACGAGGAGCGCTGGGCGGACTACTTCTGCCTCGCCGACGGCACCCGCGACCTGCTGTCGCCCGAGGAGCAGGAGCAGGCCGTCACCGAGTTCCTGCGCGCCTACTTCCCGGTGCCCTCGCCCTTCGAGCGCCGCGACCCGGAGCCCGAGCGGGCCGACGACGACGAGCCCGCCGGGACCGCCGGGACCGGCAACGCCGACGAGGCCGCCGAGCCCGACGAGGCAGTCGAACGGGCCTGACCAGCGGCGCCCCCTCCGGCGCTCCCCCGCGTGTCGTACGTCTCATCGGCGCCACGATCCCGTGCGACCGCGCCGCACTGTGATGGGATGACCCGGCAGAGTGACGACCGCTGACCGGGGGGTACGCCGTGGGGACCAAACTGATCGGGCTGGGACCGGACGCGGGCGCGCCGGACCTCATCGGCGTCGGGCTGATCCGCCTCGCCGTCGAGGAACGGCTGGCGCCCGCGGCCGGCGGCGCGCCGTGGCTGGGACAGCTGCGGGCGGCCTCGTTCGCCGACGCGTGGCTGGCCTTCGCCGACCCCGCGGCGCCCGGCCTCCGGGTGCCGGCCGAGACCGTGCTGCGGGCCGTGGTGCGGCGGGCGGCGGAGCTGGTGCTGCGGCGCCACGACGGGGACGGCCCGGCCGCCCTGGAACGGCTGGGCCGCGAGTCGGCCGAGGCCCGCGACCGGGCGCGGCTCGCCGAGGTGTCCCACCCGGCCGAGCCGGCCGCGCTGGTCCTGCTCTGGCACGGGGTCCGCGCGGCCACCGCCGGGAGCGGCCCGGCCGGCGACGCCGAACGCGAGGCCCACGCCGGGTACGTCGCCGAGCGGTCCGCGGCCTACGTCCGGGAGCACTGCCGCCGCCAGGACCTGCTGGCGCTGGTCCTGGCCTGCGCGCGCTCCGCCGCCGCCGCGCTGGCGGAGCTCACCGACGGCGACCGGGGCCTGGCCCTGGCCGCCCTGGACGCCGACGCGGCCCGCCACATGGCGCCCGACGCCCCGGTGCCGCTCTGGGTCCCGGGCCGTTTCCAGGACGTGCCGCGGGCCTGAGGCGGGCCTGAGGCGGGTCCGAGGCGGGCCGGAGGCCAGGGGCGTGCCGCAGGTCTACGTGCTCCCGATCGACACGACGAGCGCCGTCGTCCGGCCGCCGGGCGCCTCGTACTCGACGGTCTCGCCGGCCCGGCGACCGAGCAGCACCTTGCCGAGCGGGCTGTCCGCGGTGACCAGCTCCGGATCCAGTTCCTCGGCGAGTTCACCGATCCGGACGGTCATCTCGTCGGCGTCCGCGAAGCGGAGGGTCACCGTGCTGCCGACGCCGACGCTCTCGGTGCTCGGCGCCCCGGCGGCGGCCGCCTCGCGCAGCCGCCCCTCGATTCCGGCGATCCGGTCGTCCAACCGGTCGAGCTGGTCGGCCCGTTGCAGTTCGTCGGCCTGATCGGCCCGGTCGCCGACGTCCTCGCCGCCGCGCAGGGTGTCGGCGACGGCGTCGCGTTCCGTGCGCAGTTCGGCGAGTTCCCGCTCCAGCGTGCTGCGGCCGGCCTCGCTGATGGGTTCGGGTGCACCGGTCATTCCCGTCTCCCTGGTCGGGCCGCCGCGGGGGGCGGCGCAGGCTTGTTCCGGCATTTCCGAACATAACGGACTCCCGGCCTCCCGGCTCGGCGACAACGATGCCCCTGATCGGTAACGACTTGCCGATCGGCCTTCCCCCGGCGGACGCGGGCTCGATAGAACAGCCGTACACCACCGTCGCCGAGGCAGGGAACCAGCCACGATGAGCACCAACGGCCCCAACGGGTACGGCCAGAACCCCTACGAGGGGAACAACCCGCACGGTCAGCAGAACCAGAACCCCTACGGCGGCGGGCAGGAGCAGCCGTACAAGCAGGAGGCCCCCTACGGGCAGCCGTTCGGGGAGCAGCAGCCGTACGGGCAGCACGGCTACGGCACTCCCCCGCAGCAGCCCTACGGCGCGCCGGAGGGCTCCTGGCCGCACGGGCACCCGCAGCCCGGCGCGTTCGGCGGCTCGCCGGTGCCCGGCGGCCGTCCGCTCGCCCCGATCGGCGAGCGCCTGGTCGCCCGGCTGATCGACGTCGGCGTGCTGCTCGTGCCCACCGTGGTGCTCTTCGGTGTCATCGGCGCCTCGATCCTGTACTACGTCCTGGCGGCCCTGCTGTCCTTCGGCTACGAGGCCGCGATGCTGCTCACCCAGGGCGGCCAGACGGTCGGCAAGAAGGTCATGAAGCTGCGGGTCGTCTCGGTCGCGACCGGCGGCAAGCCCGCCGAGAACTCGCTGCTGATCCGCGCGGCCCTCTACACGCTGCCGAACGCGGTCTACTGCCTCGGTTCGCTCTTCGCGCTGCTGAACGTGCTGTGGCCGCTGTGGGACAAGCCGCTCCAGCAGGCGCTGCACGACAAGCCGGCCAACACCGTGGTCGTCAAGGAGTCCTGACCACCCGGCTCCCGCGCGCACCGCACCACCGCGCGCACCGCCTCCCGCCGACCGGGCACCCGGACCGCCGCCGCGCGGCCGGGTGCCCGGTCGGTCGCGTTGCGGGGGCGTGGGTGGGGCGCGGGCGGGGCCGGGACGGGGCCGGGACCGCAGTCGGGGGACACAACTCCGGTCTACAAGTCAACATTTACTTTCCCCGCGCGACCACGCATAGTGACAGGCCGACACCGAGAGGGGAGCACTTCCTGTGCCGCAGGCCGAGCAGAACGTGGTACGCCAGGTGGAACTGGAGCGGGCGGAGGTGGCCGCCGTCACCGCCCTGTTCGACGACCGGCTCGCCGACACCCGGGCGCAGCTCGCCGTGACGCTCGCGACCCGGGCGGACGGCGCCCGCGAGGCGTACGAGCGGCAGTCGGCGGCCGAACGGCTCACCCGGGAGGTGCGGCGCCTCGAAGGCGCCGAGGGCGGCCTGGTGTTCGGCCGGATCGACCTGGCGGACGGGACGGCGCTGCGGATCGGCCGGCTGGGCCTGCAGCGCGAGGAGGACGAGCTGCCGGCCCTGGTCGACTGGCGGGCGGACGCGGCGCGCGCGTTCTACGAGGCCACTCCGGTGCACCCGATGGGCCTGCGGCGGCGCCGGCACCTGCGGCTGGCGCGGCGCGCCGTCGTCGGGGTCAGTGACGAGCTGCTGGACGGTTCCGAGCCGACCGCCGAGGACGTGGTCGGCGACGGTCCGCTGTCCGCCGCGCTCCAGGAGCGGCGCACCGGGCGGATGGGCACCGCGGTGGCCACGCTGCAGACGGAGCAGGACGCGATCGTCCGCTCCCCGCACCGCGGGGTCACCGTCGTCCAGGGCGGGCCGGGCACCGGCAAGACGGTGGTGGCGCTGCACCGCGCCGCCTACGTGCTCTACGCCTTCCCGAAGGCCGCCGAGCAGGGCGTCCTGGTGCTGGGGCCGAACGCCCGGTTCCTGGACTACATCTCGCAGGTGCTGCCCTCGCTGGGCGAGAACGACGTCGTCCTCGCGACCTGCGCCGAACTGGCGGCCGAGGTCACCGCTCCGGCCGTGGAGGCCGTCGAGCGGCCGCGGGCGGCCCGGCTCAAGGGCGACGCCGCGCTCGCCGGGGCGCTGGCCGCGGTGGTGCGCGCGCGGCAGGCGCCGGACGGGGGCCTCGCGGTCCGCGTCGGGCAGGAGGACGTCCGGCTGGAGGGGGCGGAGGTCGCCCGGCTGCGGGACGCCGCCCGGGTCGGCGGGCTCGCCCACCACCGGGCCCGCCGGCTGTTCAAGGAGCTGCTGGTGGAGGCCGTGACGGCGGTGCTGGCCCGGGGTGCCGCCGAGACGCTGGAGCGGATCGACGCCGAGGTCGCCGAGCTGACCGGCATCGACCTGGACCGGGCCGCGGCAGCGGACCTGCGTCACCTGGGTCTGGAGGCCGGGCCGGGCGACGACGGCCCCGGGTTCGACAGCGACGCCATGCGGGCCGAACTCCTCGACGACGCGCACGTCGAGCGCGCCGTCGAGGGGTTGTGGCCGCGGCTGACGCCCGGCGCGGTGGTGGACGCCCTGCTGGGCGACCCCGACGCGCTGGCCGCGCACCTGCCGGAGTTCACCGCCGAGGAGCGCGCGCTGCTGCTGCGCGCCCCCGCGGCGCCGTGGACCGACGCCGACCTGCCGCTGTTCGACGAGGCGGCGGCGCTGCTCGACGGGCCGCCGGCGCGGGCCTTCGGCCATGTCGTGGTGGACGAGGCGCAGGAGTTCACCGCGCTCCAGTGGCGGATGGTCCTGCGGCGCTGCCCCGGCCGGTCGATGACGCTGGTCGGCGACTTCGCCCAGGCCGGTCCGGCGACCACCGCCCGCGACTGGCACGAGGCGCTGGCCCCGCACCTCGGCCGCCGCTTCGACCTGCGCACCCTGACCGTCAGCTACCGCACCACCGAGGAGATCCTGGCCGCCACCCGCGAGCTGCTGGCCCGGATCGCCCCGGACCAGCCGCCGGTCGGCTCGATCCGGCACGGCGAGCGGCCGCGCACCCTCGGCGCGGCGCCCGCCGCGCTCCCCGGCGTCCTGCTCGCGGAGCTGGACGGCCAGGCGGCCGCCCACCCCGGCGAGCTGATCGGGGTGATCTGCCCGGACGCGTCGGTCACCGCGCTGACGGCGGCGTTGACGGCGGCGCTGACGGCGGCCGGCGGAGGCGGGCAGGTCCGGCTGGTGCCGGCGTCCGAGGCCCGCGGCCTGGAGTTCGACACGGCCGTCGTCGTCGATCCCGACGGCATCACCGCCGCCCGTCCCGGGGGTGAGCGCGACCTCTACGTCGCGCTCACCCGGGCGACCAAGCGGCTGTGCACGGTCGTGGTGCGGGAGGACTGACCCGCGCGTCGTTCCCGGTCCCGGTCCCGGTCCCGTTCGCCTTCGCGTGCACGGCGGGCGGGGCGGGAGCGGGAACGACGGGGCGGGTCAGGCCCGGTAGGCGAGAAGGCCCATCATCCCGGCCTCGCCGTGGTAGGCGTTGTGGCAGTGCGTCATCCAGCGGCCGGGGTTGTCGGCGTCGAAGTCGCAGGTCACCGTCCGGCCGGGCAGCACGATCACGGTGTCCTTGCGCGGCCCCTGCTCCCCGACCTGGAAGGTGTGGCCGTGCAGGTGCATCGGGTGCCACATCTGCGTCCGGTTGACGAACTCCAGGCGGACCCGCTCGCCGCCACCGACCAGGAACGGGCGGGCAGCCGGGTCCGCCATGTCGAAGGGCCGCCCGTCGAGCGCCCAGTCGTACTTCGCCATGCCGCCGGTCAGCTCGATCCGGTGGGTGCGGTCGGGGGTGCGCGCCGGGAGGCGCACCTCGTCCGCGGCCCGCAGCTCGGCGGCGGTGAGGATCCGGCCGTCCAGCTCGGCGGGGCGGACGGTGGCCGCCGGTGCCTCGCCCGCGCCGGTGCGGACCAGGGCCCGGCCGGCGGCGCCCTTGCCCTCGGCGAGCGCGGTCAGCGGGAAGACGCCGTCCTGGAGGGTGACCAGGGCGTCGTAGCGCTCGCCCATGCCGATCAGCAGGGCGTCCGCCTCCTCGTGCCGCACCGGGTAGCCGTCGGTGTGGGTGACGGTCAGCCGGTGGCCGCCCAGGGCGAGGCGGTAGGCGGTGTCGCCGCCCGCGTTGACGATCCGCAGCCGCACCCGCCGGCCGGGCGAGGAGCGGTACACCTCGGGGTCGGCGGCGATCCGGCCGTTCACCAGGTGGTGCGCGTACCGGACGTCGCCGGCGTCGCCGCCGAGCAGGTCGCTGGTGGCGCCCATGAGCATGAACGACGGCTGCTGACCGGCGGGGGCGCCCGTGCCGCCCGTGCCGCCCGTGCCGTGGCCGCCCATGTCGTGGCCGGACATCCCGCTCATGTCGTGGCCGCCGCTGCCGCCCCCCATGCCCTTGCGGAGTTCGGCGAACGCCTGGTCGGGGGTGCCGGTGACGCCGTCCAGCCAGTCGTCCAGGACGACCACCCACTCCTCGTCGTACCCCAGCGGCTCCTGCGGGTCCTCGACGATCAGCGGGGCGTACAGGCCCCGGTCGAGCTGGACGCCGACGTGCGGGTGGAACCAGTAGGTGCCCGGCCGGTCGGTGACGAAGCGGTAGGTGAAGCTGCCGCCGGGGCCGACCTGCCGCATGGTGACCGGCGGCACCCCGTCCATGTCGTTGCGCAGCGCCAGGCCGTGCCAGTGCAGGGAGGTCGGCGCGGGCAGCCGGTTGTCCAGCGTGGCGACCAGGGTGTCGCCGGCCGTGGTGCGCACGGCGGTGCCCGGCAGGGTGCCGAAGGTCCAGGTCGGGGCGGTGAGGCCGCCGCCCAGCTCGACGGTGGCGGCAGCCGCGGTGACGGTCACCGGGCGCTCGCGGCCGGTGGCGCGCCGCCCGGCCTCGGCCTCGACGACGGGGCTGCCGGACGGGTCGACGAGCGGCGGGGTGCCGGCCGTGTCCGAGCAGGCGGCGAGCAGGCCGGCGCCGGCGGCGCCCAGGCCCGCGAGCAGCAGGGAACGGCGGTTGACGGTGAATCGGGACATCGTGGTCTCTCGGGTGAGTGCGCGACGGCACCGGCCTGTTCGGCCGTGCCGGTGGACGGGGCGGACCGGCGGCGGGAGGGTGCGCTCCCCGCCGCCGTGCGGGCGCCTATCTGCGCGAGACCGAGAGGGTGTCGAGATCGGGTGGCGGCGCGCCCGGCCACAGGATGCCGGGTGCGAGGGCCGGGCGGTGCGGCGCCGGGTCGGCGGAGCCCGCGGCGGCGAGGCCGGACGGCGGCGGGGCGTCGAGCGGGACGCCGCGCGCGGGCGCCGTCGAGGAGCAGACCCGGTGCTCGGCGCAGGCCTGGGCGGGATGCTCGGCGACGGTCGACGCCCGGTGCCCGGCGGGGTGCCCGTGGGCGGGTGCCGTCGGCATCGCCACCGCCATCGCGGCGTGCGGGGCCGGGACGACGCCGGGCGGCAGGCTGTGGTGGCCGATCAGCCCGAGGGCGGTCAGCAGCACCAGGACCAGCGCTGCCCCGGCCCCGCGGCGACGCCGGTCGCGGGAGGGTGGGGCGGCGTCCGGACACATGGCGGTCACTATACCCGGGGCCGGTATGTGGGGCGGGTAAACGGGGCCGGTGAGCGGGGCCGGTGACCGGGGCCGGTGAGCGGCCGGGCGGGTCGTCGGGCGGGTGACCGGGCGTCAGGCTCCGGCCGTCCACACCACGGCCGGGGGCCGGACGGCCGCGCAGAGCGGCTGCCCCTCGGCGTCCGTCAGGCCGAGGCGGGCGACCAGCCGCCCGGCCGCCACGGCCTCGGCGAGCACCTGCCGGTCGACGGCGTCGAGCATGAGCTTGGCCCGCCGGAACATCGTGAAGCCACCCTCGCGCCCGGCCGTGCCCCACACCAGGTAGACGAAGCGCTGCCCGGGCCGGCCCTGGATCCACGGACCCCTGAGGTCGATGCCGCCGGAGACGGGGCTCGCCGTGCACTCCAGTGTCCAGCCCGCCGACAGCGCGTCACCGGGCTGCGGATCGAGGAGTTCGCCGGGGCGGTCGCGCCGCTGGACGGCGACGTGGACGTCCCGGTAGCCGGGGAATCCCGGGGCGGCCGGGCAGGACCGGCCCGGAAGGTCGACGGCTTCGATGCGGAGCAGCACGGACCCGGCCTGCCCTCCGACGGCGGCCGTGACACCGGAACCGGGGGCGACCCGTCGCGCGCTCAGAGCTCCCCGAGCCCCTTGCCGAGGGTGGCCAGGCCGCCGGCCAGGGCCAGGGCCAGCACCACCGTGCGGGCCCGGCGCTCGGCCACCCGCTCCGCCAGCACCTTGCCGGCGCCCGCGCCGAGCACGATCCCGGCCGCCGTCGTCGACCACGCGGGCACCGCGAGGTGCGGCACCCCCTTGGCCGCCAACGAGAAGAGGTTGACGGCCACCCCGTAGAACTGGGCGTTGGGCACGAACTCCCGGGCGCTCCAGCCCGTGTTCACCGCGTACAGCGAGACGGCCGGACCGCCGACCCCGGCGGCGGAGTTCATGAACCCGCTGGCCGCACCGGCCGCCAGGGCGCCGCGCACGCCGCGCAGCCCGGAGGCCCGCACCCCGCGGATCACCAGCAGCGCCGCCCCGCTGACCAGCAGTCCGATCCCGATCAGCAGGGCGGGCGCCGGCACCCGGGCGGCCGTCCAGGCACCGGCCGGAACGGTGCACGCGGCCGCGCCGATCAGCGGCAGCATCCGGGCGAGCCGCACCTGCCGCCAGCTGTCGGCCAGTCCGATCGCGCTGATGACGCCGGCCGCGCAGTTGGACAGCATCACCCCGTCCCCCGGCCCCAGCAGCAGGACCAGCGCCGGTCCCGCGACCAGCGCGAAGCCGACGCCCGCCAGCCGCTGCACGGACGATCCCACCAGGACCACCAGGCCCAGCACCAGCGCGACACCCCACCCGCCCGCCACGGAACTCCCCCCTGTCCCGGACGTCGTCGCCGCCGGCCGCGGCGCCGGAGCCCCGGACTCCCGCGCGGCACCGGACCCTACGCGTCCGGCACCGGCCGCTCGACCGAATTTCACCCATCGGACTCCCACGAACTACTACACGCCTGTAGAGTCGACCTCCACCGCCCACCCAGGAGGGGGAGACATGGCAGACCATCCCGGGCAGCACACCGCAACGTCCCGCCCGGCCGCCGCACCCGGCTGGCGGCCGCCGGAGCACGAGGTCGAGCCCGCCTACCAGCCGGTCCAGATCACCCGGGCGGACGGCAGCTGGGCGGTGGGCCGGATCAACGCCTGGTGGCGCCCGGCCGGCGCCCCGCCCTGGTGCCGCGTCCGCGCGATGGGACGCGGCGAGGCCCCGGCCTGGATGCCGTTCGACCCCGAACGCCTGCTGCTGCTCCCGGCCACGGGGATCTGACCCCTCACCCCGGGGTCCGGGCCGGCGGCCGGCGCAGCAGGACCGCCACCTCGCGGTCGGTCACGTCACGGAAGTCGCCGTACCAGGGGCCCACCGCGTGCAGATAGGTCGTCTCGCGCAGACAGAGCAGCACGTCGACGACCCGGCGCAGCACCGCCGCCGAGCGGGCGTCGCACACCGGGGCGGCCAGCACCAGCCGGTCCGGGCCGCAGCCTCGCAGCGCCCGCACCGCGGCCGGGGCGACCGGGCCGTACACCACCCCGTCGGTGACCAGCACCACCGTCCGCCCGTCCACCGGCAGCGCCGGTCTGCGGTCCCGGTACAGCTTCTCCAGCCGGTGCAGTTCCACCCGCTGGTGGGCCACCTCGGCGTCGAGGTCCTCCTCCCGCAGCCCGAGCGCGCGCATCATCCGGCGGTTCAGCACCGGCGGGCACTCGTCGGCGAGCGCGCCGAGCGGGGTGCCGTTGCCGGGCGCGTTGAGCGGGCGGGCGACCACCACGTCCAGCGGGGCCGCCAGCGCCCGCGCGACCTCGGCCGCCACCGCGACACCGCCCGGGGCCAGCCCGACGACGACCGCCCGCTCCCCCGCGCGGGCACCCAGGTACGCACTCGTCCGCCGGGCCAGCCTGCGCCCGGCGTCCCTGCGGTCGGCGAACAGCGCGGTCACGTCCTCCTCCACGGCCGGTCGGCGCCCCTGTCGGTGCGCCTACCCGGCGCGACGGCCGCCACACACGGTTGCCGGGGCCGTCGCGCACGGTGGCCGAGGCGGCACACGGCGGCCTCGCCGCCGAGCACCCGCCGCCGGTCCGGCCGCCCTGCACCGGCTCCGTTCGAGGGGGCGGCGCGGGCCCGGCCTGGGCGCGGCGGCTACTGATGTCCGCAGGGCCGTCCGTGGCGGTCCCTCCCGAGGCCACCTTCGGGCCGGGGCCGGGGGCGCGGCGCCGGTCGCGACCGCGCTCGGAGCCGGGGCGGCGGGGCGGCCCGGCTCCCGGCGAACCTCCCCAGAGCCGCGCCGCCACGTGCCCCGAGGCCACGACACAGTGCCCGCAGGCCCAGGCCACGAGGCACCGGGGCGACACCGCGCGCGGCAAGCTCCCCAGAACGGCACGCCCGGACACACCGCCACGTCGCCACGAGCCCCGACCCGACGACGCGATGGCCGCCGGCCCGGCGGGCGAGGCAGCCCCGCCCGCCGGGGCTCAGCCGGTACCCCCAAGCGCGTCGCCGCGCAGCCGCGTACCCCGAGGCCACGACACAGTGGCCGCAGACCCACGCCGCGAGGCACCGAGGCGACACCGCTCGCGGCGAACTCCCCAGAACGGCACGCCCGGACACACCGCCACGTCGCCACGAGCCTCGACCCGACGACGCGATGGCCGCCGGCCCGGCGGGCGAGACAGCCCCGCCCGCCGGAGCGCAGCCGATACCCCCAAGCGCGTCGCCGCGCAGCCGCATACCCCGAGGCCACGACACAGTGGCCGCAGACCCACGCCGCGAGGCACCGAGGCGACACCGCTCGCGGCGAACTCCCCAGAACGGCACGCCCGGAC